>NZ_JBDFPL010000007.1:0-414237 GCF_039672565.1 Pseudomonas sp. Ps21-P2 | reverse complement strand
GATAGGCCACCACTTCACCGTCCGCGATGCAGTGCACGCTCGACTGGTCCAGCGTGCCCGCCGTTCCCGCATCAAAATGCACACCGCCATGCCAGAGCCCGCTGCTGCCGAGGGGATAGCTGCCGCTTGCGGCGTTTGCCAAGTGGGTCAGTTGCTGGAGCGCATCGCGTTTGTCGCGGAAGGGATGGCTCCAGTTTTGGACCGGTATCAGTGAGTCGTTGTTTGACTCTACGCCGGTCGATGGAGGAGGCGGCAATGTGTCGGGTGTCGGCAGCATAGGCTGCTGTAAGTCATCAAGCGCGTAGCGTGGTGCGAACAATCGTGTCATGGAGGTGGCTCCTGCTTTTCCACGAGATAAGCCAGCAAAGCTGCCGCTCTGTCGGCGAGGTCCCGGTCAACGTCCTGTTCGACCGATGCATCCGAACCTCGCGCTACGGCAAGGCCAGATTTGGTGCGCACGATGGCGAATTCCAGCGCGCTGTTCCAGAGGGGGAAATACGAACAGGAGATTTCCACGCGCATTTGCGGATGGGTCCCACACGAGGCAATCGTCGAGGATGGAGATGCGCTGGCCCACTACACTGCAGCGGATGTAGGACCGTGTACCTCCCCAGACATATAAACCAACATTCGCCCTGTTGATTGGATACGTTTTCTTACAGTCTTTCGTCTAACAATGTTCAAAAGGCACGGCATAGCCGCTAGTCTCCCGACATCTGAACGCCGAACAACAAGCACTCCAACAAGAGCCGGCCATGACTGATCTGTCGCGTTTGCAAGGATTCGCAAATCACGCAGTCACTGCGTTGGAAGGCCGTTTCTTCCGTCCGCCACTGCCTGAGGGTTATGTATCGAGACCTCGATTGTGCGAGCGGTTGAGTGCGGGTCTGTCTGGGCGTCTGTTGTTGATCAGTGCCCCGGCCGGTTTTGGTAAAAGCTCACTGGCGGTGGAGTTCTGCGAGAGCCTGCCCGATCAGTGGCAGAACCTCTGGCTGGGTCTGAGCCACCGGGACAGCGACCCGGGCCGGTTTCTCGAACGTCTTCTTTGCGGTCTCCAGCAATTTTTTCCTCAGCTCGGCAGCCAGGCGCTTGGCCTTCTGAAAATGCGTCAGCGTCACCAGCCCTTTGCCTTCGAAGAGTGGCTGGACGGTTTACTGGACGAGCTGGCAATGCACCTGATGTTGAGCAAACCGCTGCTGCTGGTGCTTGACGACTACCACTTGGTGCAGGGCCCCGTGCTGGATCGCTGCCTGCAATTTCTCCTTAATCATCTGCCTGCGGGCATGAACATCATGGTCACCAGCCGGCAGAGGCCGAACTGGCACCTGGCGCGTCTGCGGCTGTCGCGTCAATTGCTGGAATTGTCCGAGCAGGACCTGCGGCTGACCGACGACGAGTCGCTGGCGGTGCTGGATCAACAGCGCAATGGCTTGAGTGAGGAAGCACTGCAGGCCTTGCTGCAACGCAGCGAGGGATGGGTGGCCGGCCTGCGATTCTGGCTGCTGGCGGCCAACGAAGCGGGCAGTAGTGCGCTGACCCAAGGGCTCAACGGCGGGGAAGGGCTGATCCGGGATTACCTTCTCGAAGAGGTCATCGATTGCCTGCCGGCGGACGTTCAGGTCTTTCTCTATGAAACGGCGTGTCTGGAGCGTTTTGGCGGTGCCCTGTGCAACGCCGCGCGCGACAGTCACGACAGCGACGAAATGCTCGGTTACCTGCAAGCGCATCAGGTGTTTCTCGTCCCGCTGGACGAGCACGGTCGCTGGTTTCGCTATCACCATTTGTTCTCGGATCTGCTGCGCGCGCGCGCCGGGCCCAGTGTCACGCCGCAACAAAGACGCGTGCATCTGAATGCCTGCCGCTGGTTCAGCGACCAAGGGTTGCTCGACGAAGCGATTGAACAGGCGTTGCGCGCGGGGCATCTGGATGTGGCGGCCAATCTGGTGCAGAACCTCTCCGAGGAACAACTGCTCGCCGAGCAAAACGTCGGCATGCTGCTGCGCTGGAAAATGGACTTGCCCGACAGCCTGCTGGTCAGCACGCCGCGTTTGATCGTGCTGTACGCCTGGGCGCTGGGCCTGGCGTGTCAGCTGGACGCGGCCAAGGAGTTGGGCAATCACCTCAGTCGATTTCTGCCGGCGCCTTCCGCGACCGCGCAAAATTCGATGCTGGCTCAGTGGCTGGCGCTGAGCGGGATCATCGCCCGAGGCCGCGGCGACAGTGAAACGGCCCGGCGCTATTGCAGTGAAGCGTTGGTCAGTCTCCCACTAAAGCGATATGGCCAGCGTTTGCTATGCCTGTCGACCCTGGCGAATCTGGCCATCGCCGATGGAGATTTATGGCGCGCCCGTGCGTTGAACCGTGACGCCCTTGAGCTGGCGCAGCGGGTGGCCAATCCATTGTTTGAAGCGCTGGCGCACTACGACCGCGCTCGCACCTTGCAGGCCCGTGGCGAAACACTCCGCTCGATGGAGGAAGTGCGCCAGGGCTTGCGACGTTTGAATGGCCTGTCTTCACAAAAACTGTACGCGGTGCGCGCGCGCCTGACGTTGTACGAAGGCTATTTGCTGGTGCAGTTCCTTCAACCGGAGGCGGGGCGCGAGCGCTTGACTGCCGGGCTGGCCGAGGCACGCGCCTGCCGTGACATCAGCGTACTGATCGGCCACTGCGTGATTGCCGGAATGGAAGGGCGCGAAGGGCGTTACGCCGAAGCCTTCGCCGAGCTGGCCGAGGCCGAGCGGTTGATGCACATCTGGGACGTGCCGCCGGTTTATTACCTGGCAATGATCACCCTCGCCAAATGCGAGCTGTGGCTGGCCCAGGGCCGTATCGACCTGGCCGACGCGTGGCTCCTGCGACTGGGGCAGACTTACGGCGGCAACCAACCCGCCGCTGCCCCGGAATGTTCGCTGCAACTGCCTCAGCAGATCGAAACGCTGCGGGCGGTTCTTGATCATATTCAGGGCCGCACCGAAGAGGCGATGATGCGGCTGCACGGTCTGGTGGAGTATGCCCAGCGAATCGGCGCAGGACTGCTCGGCCTCAATGCGCTGAGTCAGCACATCCTGTTGTTACTCGACACATCACGCGGGCCTGAGGCCGATGAGCTTTTTCAACAGAGCCTTCAGCTCGCCACGGGTGGTGCGGTTCTGCCCTTCCAGCGCCTGATCCGTGGTCATCCCGACTGGCTGCGTGAGCAACTGCACAAACGACCCTCATGCCGGCTGGTCGATTACCTGCTTCGGCAACTTCCTGAAGCTGCGCCTGGCCAGGGGCTGCCTTGCTTGCGCATGGCCAGCGAGCCGTCCACCTGCATCAGCGGCAATGGCGGCGACCACCTCAGCGCGCGAGAACTCAGCGTGCTGCAGCTGATCGCGCAAGGCTGCTCCAATCAGGAGATCAGCGAACGCTTGTTCATTTCCCTGCACACCGTTAAAACCCACGCCAGCCATATCAACAGCAAGCTGGGTGTTGAGCGACGCACTCAAGCAGTGGCCCGGGCACAAGAGTTGGGATTGCTGGGCTGATCGGTCGGTATTTAAATGCCGATTTATGCTAGAAAAGATCAATTTTAGGCATTTAATTGCCTTTTCAGCGCTTCAGTCCTAATGTTTAGGCATTAAATTGCCGAGCAGCCCGTGATGCAGCTGACCCTCCAACTCTACCTGTCGGGACGATGGCACGACGCAATGCGTCTTGACGTCGAGAAACCGGAATCCGGGCAGAACAGCCCGTGCAGCTTTGCCTACGATCAAGCATTTCTGATTGACCACCTGGATGCCCTCGACCGGCCGACCGCGCCGTCCGTGAGCGCTGGAATTCCACTGGGCTGGGATCTGTTCAGAACGGCGGGGCTGCCGGCGTTTTTGCATGACATCGTTCCAGCGGGAGCGGCGCGCCGTTTCCTGCTGGCGCGTCTGGCATTGCCGGAAAGTGAAAACACGCCGGCCGACCTAGTGCTCCTGCAGCGCTGTACCCCCGCCCCTGTCGGGCATTTGCGCATCAAGGAATCGTTCGAGGCATTGCCCAAGGCCAGCAGCATTGGGTTTGACCGGAGTGAAGTCGTTGCCCGGGACAGCCGCTTTCTCGAATACGCGTATGAACAAGGCGCTGCTGTCGGTGGCGCAACCGGGGCGGGCGGCGAGGCACCGAAGCTGTTATTGGCCGAGGATGCCAAAGGGCTCATGCACCCTGATGCGACCCTCGCGGACAGCGAGGTTCGTCAGCACTGGTTCGTGAAATTCTCGCGCAACAAAGGCAACGAGACCGATCGCACCATTCTCAGAAGCGAGTTCTGCTATTACCAGGCCCTCCAACGCGTCGGGGAACGCACCGTTCCCTGTGACGGCATGAGCCTTGAAGAGGCCCGCAAGCCCAGCCTGTGGATGAAGCGCTTCGACCGCCGCGTCGATGAACAGGGCGTGCGTCGGGTGGCGGTGGAATCGGTGTACTCGCTCGCCGACATCACCCGCCCCGGTGCGTATATGACGCACTTGCAAGCGGTAGCCGCACTGGCCAATGCCTGGTCGGCGAACGCCCAGCAGGGGGAGATTCCTCAGATGGTCGCCGAGTACGTGCGCCGTGACCTGATCAATCAGATTCTGGGGAACAGCGACAACCATGGGCGAAACACATCGATCCTTCGCGATGAACGGCGACTCTCTCTGGCGCCGATTTACGACCTGGCGCCCATGGTCATGGACGATGAAGGTGTAACACGCACCACCAAATGGCCTGACCCTATTGAGCGCGCCGGCGAGGTGGGCTGGCGCGATGCCTGCCGCGCTTTATCCAACTGGGCTGACCCCGAACAGCTTTTCGAGGGTCTCAGAACCGATGCCGAGCGCCTGCGGGCATTGCCTGATTTGCTGAATGAAATGGGCTTGCCGCAAAAGACCTTCAATCATCCGCGCATCAGGCTGGGACGACTGGATGCGACGCTCAAGGAGTGGGGCCTGCTATGAACGACGAGATCCGCCAGCGCGGCATCATCCTTGATGAGCTTCGGGATCAGTTGTTGGAGGGTACCGTTTCCATGGGCGCTGCCGTCAAACGGCTGCGGACCGAAATCACAGGACTGCGCCAGGAGCAGTTCGCGAGCATGTGCAAAATCTCGTTGCGCACACTGCGCCAGATCGAGCAGGACGAGGGTAATCCGACGGTGCAAACCCTCAACGCCGTGTTCAGGCCCTTTGGTATGCAGGTCGGCATTATTCCATTGCGACGCCGGCCGGCGGGAACCAGTCTCTAAGGCGTAATCGCACCGATCAGCCCGACGGCAGGCTCAAGCAGCGGGCTGACCGGCCCACATGCTGGCCACGTCCAGCAGGCCCCACTCCTCAGCCAGTTCGAACTTCAGGATGCCGTCTCGTACCGTGGGGCACGCGAGGTTGATGACTTGCGGCTCGAAGGGCACTCGGGTCCGGGTGGACAGGAAAACTTTCACTTTCGGGTGCAGCAGGGACTGTTCATCCTGCTCGACCACCACGCCCAGGCGCTCGCTTTTCAGGCGAACCAGCGCGCCGACGGGATAGATACCAACGGTCTTGACGAAGTGCTGGAACACCTTCGCATCGAAGTGGCCTTTCCAGGACGCCATTTCGCGAACCGAATGCGCGGCATCCCAGCCCTTCTTGTAGGGCCGGTCTGAGGTCACCGCGTCATACACGTCACAAATAGCGCCCATTTTCGCCAGCAGGCTGATCTCATCGCCCTTCAGGCCGTGGGGATAACCGCTTCCGTCGACCTTTTCGTGGTGATGCAGGCACACGTCCATCACCAGTCGGGTTACCCGCTCGCAGCCCTGGAGGATTTCCAGCCCGGCCTGCGGATGATGCTTCATGACCTCGTATTCTTCGTAGGTGAGACGATCGGGCTTATTGAGAATGGCCGAGTCGATCATCATTTTGCCGACGTCATGCATCAGCCCCGCAACGCCGGCTTCACGCACTTGATCCTCATCCAGATCCATCTGCCGCGCGAGCGCGACCATCAATGCGCACACCGCCACCGAATGCATGTAGGTGTACTCATCCGTCGTTTTCAGGCGCGACAGGCTGATGAGCGCGTGGGGATGGCGCATGACGGACGTGGAAATTTCTTCAACCAGCAGATCGACGTCTTCGGTATTCATTGCCCGGCCCATCCGGGCATCGCTGAACATGGTCATCACTGCCGCTTTCGCGCGCCCGCAAATCAGGCGCGCGCGGGCCAGTTCCAGTTCGAGGCTGCACGGCGCAGTCTCGGCAGGGTCGGGACACTCGGGGGAGGTCTGATCCGCTGGCGAGCTGTCGGCAGGGCTTTTGCCAAGGCGAGTGTCAATCCAGACCTCACGGGTCGATGCCTGAATGTGCCGCAACACCGCGTCGTCGCTGAGTTCGCGCTCGACGTGGGCAGTCCAGAAGGGATCGTTGATCCGTGGGCGGCAGAACTCGTGGATGTACATGCCCAGCGTGAGGTCGGAAACGGGGATTTTTCTTAGCATAGAGTCAGCTCTTGCGCGTGAATACAGCGCTGCCTTGCCTGAAAGTGAGAGCGATCTTTGTTCTTTGCTTCATCACTGCGCTTTCCTGTACTTGCGCATGGCCAGTATAGGAAAGCGCTGGGGAAATGAAACTCCCTTGAATGATGTGGGAATTACACTCCTGATAGATAAATATCAAACCTAATCAGTAGCTTGCATAGATTATTGGCGTTGTTTGACGAATCTCGCATCGAATAAATGCGATGAACAGCATGTTCAAAATGCATGTAAATATTTGCTTTTTATATTAAAGAATTGCTGCCCTTGGCCGTGCACTGGCGGTTCAGGCCGCGTTAAGGAATTTTTGACGGGGACCGTGCTCTAATTGCCCAAATCGTCGGCCTTTATGTTTGGCCGTAGAAAAGCAAAACAGGAGCTCTCCTTGATGTTGACATTTCGCCGTTTGATCATCGCTGCCACCGCACTGACCGTGCTTTCCGGCTGCGCGACGCAGAATCCATACGACAATCAGGGGCAGGCGCAGAACTCCGGCGGGATGAGCAAGACCGCCAAGTACGGCGGTCTGGGTGCATTGGCCGGCGCCGTCGCCGGTGCTGCCATCGATCACAACAACCGTGGCAAAGGTGCGCTGATTGGCGCTGCCGTGGCAGGCGCGGCATCTGCCGGTTACGGCTACTACGCCGACAAGCAGGAGGCTGCACTGCGCGCCAGCATGGCCAACACCGGTGTTGAAGTTCAGCGTGAGGGCGACAACATCAAGCTGGTGATGCCGGGCAACATCACCTTCGCCACCGACTCGTCTGCCATCGCCAGCAGCTTCTATGCGCCGTTGAACAACCTGGCCGGCTCGCTGAAGCAGTACAACCAGAACATGATTGAAATCGTCGGCTACACCGACAGCACCGGCAGTCGCCAGCACAACATGGACCTGTCGCAGCAGCGCGCCCAGAGCGTGGCGACCTACCTGACTTCCCAAGGCGTTGACGCAGCTCACCTGTCGGTGCGCGGTGCCGGTCCTGATTCGCCGATCGCCAGCAACGCCGACGTCAACGGCCGTGCCCAGAACCGCCGCGTCGAGGTCAACCTCAAGCCGATTCCTGGCCAGCAGTACCAACAGCAGCAATAACCGCGTGACGTGAAACCAAAAACCCCGGCCAGTGAGCCGGGGTTTTTGCGTTTGGACCTACGGGCGCTTAGCCCGGGTAACGGTCATGCATCTGCGCGAGCAACGTGTCCTTATCTTCCCACAGCCGGTTGATCCACTGCTGAAACTCCAGGCGGTAGGCATCGTCCTGGTCGTAGCTTTTGCCGATGAACTGCGGCGGGATCTGCACTTCTTCAAAATGCGCGACGACTTCGCGCACGTTCCCGCAGAGCAAGTCCCAATACCCTGGCCGACCAGCCGGGTAATGAATGGTCACGTTGACGATGGATTCCAGCTGCTCGCCCATGGCATCCAGCACGAAAGCAATGCCGCCTGCCTTGGGCTTCAACAGGTAACGGAACGGCGAGTTCTGCTGTGCGTGCTTGGCTTCGGTGAACCGCGTGCCTTCGACGAAGTTGAATATGCCGACCGGGTTGTTGCGAAACTTCGCACAGGTGCGGCGGGTGGTGGCCAAGTCCTTGCCTTTCTTTTCCGGATGCTTGGCCAGATACGCCTTGCTGTAGCGCTTCATGAACGGAAAGCCTAGCGCCCACCAGGCAAGGCCAATCACCGGCACCCAGATCAGCTCTTGCTTGAGGAAGAACTTGAGCGGGCGAATGCGTCGGTTCAGCACGTACTGCAGCACCATGATGTCGACCCAGCTCTGGTGATTGCTCGTCACCAGGTACGAGTGCTGATAGTCCAGGCTTTCCAGCCCGCTCAGGTGCCATCGGGTGTGACCAAGCACATCCATCCAGGCGTTGTTGTTGCTGATCCACGCTTCGTGGATGTGGCTCATCAGCCAGTCGGTGACCTTCTGCGCGGCCGGGAAGGGTAGGCACAGTTTGAAGATGGCAACGACGAACAGCGGCGTGCAGCAGAGAATCGTGTTGAGCGCCAACAGCAACGAGGCGATGACGCCACGCAAAGGGGCGGGCAGGAAATCCATGTGAATCGAACTCCGGGGCAGTCAGCCGCCGGTGGGTTCCGGCGGGGTTATTGTGGGCAATGGATATTGCAGCGCAATGTTATTCCGGCAAGGTGGCCGCCTGAATCGCCGTCAGTGCAATGGTATAGACGATGTCGTCAACCTGAGCGCCCCGCGGCAGGTCATTGACCGGCTTGCGCAGGCCTTGCAGCATCGGGCCGAGGCTTACGCAGTCCGCACTGCGCTGCACCGCTTTGTAGGTCGTGTTGCCCGTATTCAAATCCGGAAACACGAACACATTCGCGCGACCCGCCACCGGGCTGTTCGGCGCCAATTGTCGGGCGACGTGCTCGTTGGCGGCGGCATCGTATTGCAATGGCCCGTCGATCAACAGACCGCGCTGGGTCTCGCGGGCCAGTTGCGTGGCTTCGCGGACCTTTTCCACTTCCTCACCGCTGGCCGAGTTGCCGCTGGAATAGCTGATCATCGCCACCCGCGGTGACAGGCCGAACGCCACGGCCGAGTCCGCGCTCTGCACCGCGATCTCCGCCAGCTCGGTGGCCGTCGGGTGCGGGTTCATGATGCAGTCGCCATACACCAGCACCTGCTCCGGAAACAGCATGAAAAACACCGATGAAACGAGGGTGCAGCCTGGTGCCGTCTTGATTAGCTGCAACGCAGGCCGAATGGTGTTGGCGGTCGAATGGATCACCCCCGACACCAGTCCGTCCACTTCGTCGAGGGCCAGCATCATGGTGCCGATCACCACCGGGTCCTCCAGTTGCTGCTCGGCCATGGGCGCATTGAGGTTTTTGCTGCGGCGCAAATCCACCATCGGCGCGACATAGCGCTCGCGGATCTGGTCCGGATCGAGAATCTCCAGGCCCGGCGGCAAGTCGATGCCGTGGGCGCGCGCGACAGCATTCACTTCCTCAGGCTTGGCCAACAGCACGCAGCGGGCAATGCCCCGGGCCTGACAAATCGCCGCCGCCTGGACGGTCAACGGCTCTGCGCCTTCGGGCAGCACGATACGCTTGTTTGCCGCCTGGGCACGCTGGATCAGCTGATAGCGGAACACCGCGGGCGACAGGCGCATCTCACGGGGCGTGCCGCAACGCTGATGCAGCCAGTTGGCATCCAGATGGCTGGCGACGAAATCGGTGATGATCTCCGCGCGCTCGCGGTCATCGATGGGGATTTCCTTGTTCAGCTGATTGAGCTGCGTCGCGGTGTCGTACGAACCGGTGCTCACCGACAGCACCGGTAACCCGGCCTGCAGCGCGCCTCTGCACAGATCCATGATGCGCGGATCGGGCAGGGTGTCGCTGGTCAGCAGCAGCCCGGCCAACGGCACGCCGTTCAGCGTCGCCAGGCTCACCGCCAGAATGATGTCATCGCGATCCCCCGGTGTGACCACCAGCACGCCCGGCTTGAGCAACTGCAGCGTGTTGAGCACCGTGCGGGCGCAGATGATGATCTTCGACATGCGCCGCTGTTCGTAGTCACCGGCGTTGATCACTTGCGCGCCGAGCAGATCGGCGACGTCGCGGGTGCGCGGGGCGTTGAGGTCGGCCTGAAACGGGATGCAGCCAAGTAAACGGAAATCACCGCTGCGCAACAGCGGCGAGTGTTCCTTGAGCCGCGCCGAGAAGGCTTCCATGCTCTCGTCGGTGCGCACTTTGTTGAGGATCACGCCGAGCACTTTCGGGTCTTTCGGGCCGCCGAACATCTGCGCCTGCAGCTCGACGCGGCCGGAAAGCTCGGTCAGCACTTCGTTTTCCGGGGCGGATACGAGAATGACTTCCGCATCCAGCGCCTTGGCCATGTGCAGGTTGACCCGCGCGGCATAGCTGGCGCTGCGGGTCGGGACCATGCCTTCGACGATCAACACATCACGGCCGATCGAGGCTTCCTGATACAGCTTGATGATTTCTTCCAGCAGCTCGTCAAGCTGGCCTTCGCCGAGCATGCGTTCGACGTGGGCCAACCCCAACGGCTTGGGCGGCTTGAGGCCGTGGGTGCGGGCGATCAATTCAGTCGAACGCTCCGGGCCCAGATCCCCGGGATGAGGCTGGGCGATCGGCTTGAAAAAACCGACCTTGAGCCCGGCGCGCTCCAGGGTGCGCACCAGCCCCAGGCTGATGGACGTCAGGCCCACACCAAAATCTGTGGGCGCGATAAAGAAAGTCTGCATGCGGGCTTCTCGAAAATGAGCAGTGCAAGGGTCATGGCGCTATGAATTCAGCCATCGGACCGGATAAACCAGGACGCTGTTCAGTCGCAGCGTCTCAACGGGGCCCAAGGTTATCGTTATCTGACCCCGACGCGCACCAGCCGCAGTGAAAGGACTGACCGATTTTCGCCTGGCGCTGCGCGGGATCGAGCACCCAGGCGCGGGATTGCCAGGGCGGGTCGTGACGCAAATGCTGGGTGTGACCGCAGGAGAGCATGACCACCCAGTGACCGTCCGGGTCCTGAGCAAAGTCGGTAATGATCGAATGGGGGGAGGGGGCGTTCGGGGATTCCAATCGGGGCCGTCCGTCTGAGTTGCGTTCGCTTTCGCGCGAGTGCTTGGTTAGACTTGGCCGCTCATATCTATTTGCAAAAGGTCTCGCCCCATGCCGATCGCCGCCAACAAGGCTGTCTCCATCGACTATACCCTGACCAATGACGCTGGTGAGGTCATCGACAGTTCTGCCGGCGGCGCGCCGCTGGTTTACCTGCAAGGTGCAGGCAATATCATCCCGGGTCTGGAAAAGGCGCTGGATGGCAAGGAAGTCGGCGACGAACTGAAAGTGGCCATCGAGCCTGAAGATGCGTACGGCGAATACTCCGCCGAGCTGGTCAGCACCCTCAATCGCAGCATGTTCGAAGGCGTCGACGAACTGGAAGTCGGCATGCAGTTCCATGCTTCTGCGCCGGACGGCCAGATGCAGATCGTGACCATCCGCGATCTGGACGGCGACGACGTCACTGTCGACGGTAACCACCCGCTGGCCGGTCAACGCTTGAACTTCGATGTGAAGATCGTTGCCATCCGTGATGCAAGCGAAGAAGAAATGGCCCACGGTCACGTGCACGGCGAAGGTGGTCATCACCACTGATTGTCCTGCTAAGCTGAGTGAGCTGGCCAGGCGTCCTCGCGGTCTTGTGAAAACGTTTGTTTTTGCGGTCTGACAGGGCGCCTTTTTCGGCCAAGGGTTTCTAGGGGAGTCGTCATGAGTGTATTTCACGAGCTGAAGTTGAAGGCTCTGGATGGCCAGGAGCTGCCCCTCGCCCCGCTCAAGGGCAAAGTGGTTCTGGTGGTCAACGTCGCGTCAAAGTGTGGCCTGACGCCGCAATACGCTGCGCTGGAAACCCTGTATCAGAAGTACAAAGACCAAGGCTTCAGCGTCCTCGGGCTGCCGTGCAATCAGTTCGCCGGCCAGGAGCCTGGTAGTCAGGAAGAGATTCAGGCGTTCTGCTCGCTGAACTACGGCGTAACCTTTCCCCTGGGGGACAAGCTTGAAGTCAACGGACCGCACCGGCATCGTCTGTATCAAATGCTCGCGGGCGAAGGCGCCGAGTTTCCCGGCGACATCACCTGGAATTTCGAGAAATTTCTTGTCGGCAAGGATGGACGCGTTCTGGCCCGCTTCTCCCCAAGCACGCTTCCGGATGACGCCAAAGTGGTGAGTGCGATCGAGAAGGCACTGCCCTAGTATTTCAATTCGCTGTCCTTCTTTTGAGCCTTAATCACTCCAGTCAATAGTGCTTCGTATCCCCTGCGCTTCGGCTCATTCTGTATGACCTTCATCATATTTCCAGAATGCCGAGGACGCCTGCATGCCTGTTCAAGCCTTGTTCAAACCCTTCCACTTGGGCAGCCTCGAGTTGCCGACGCGCATCGTCATGGCGCCGATGACCCGCTCGTTTTCACCTCGCGGCGTACCCAATTCCAAAGTCATCGAGTACTACCGTCGTCGTGCGTCTGCGGGCGTTGGCTTGATCATCACCGAAGGCACCACAGTCGGGCACAAGGCCTCGAATGGCTACCCCAACGTGCCGCAGTTCTTTGGCGAAGCGGCACTGGAAGGCTGGCGCAAGGTGGTGGAAGCGGTTCACGAAGAAGGCGGCAAGATCGTGCCGCAACTCTGGCACGTCGGCGCCGTGCGTCGTCTGGGTACTGAGCCGGATGGCACGGTGTCGGCCTATGGCCCGACCGAGAAGCTCAAGGACGGTAACGTTGTCGTTCATGGCATGAGCAAGCAAGACATTGACGAGGTCATTGCAGCGTTCGCCCAGGCGGCGAAAGACGCGAAATCCATCGGCATGGACGGCGTCGAGATCCATGGCGCCCATGGTTATCTGGTCGATCAGTTCTTCTGGGAAGGCACCAATCAGCGTACCGACGAATACGGCGGCGACCTCGCGCACCGCTCACGCTTCGCCATCGAGCTGATTCAGGCGGTGCGAGCCGCCATGGGCCCGGATTTCCCGATCATCTTTCGGTACTCGCAGTGGAAGCAGCAGGATTACAGCGCACGGCTGGTGCAAACGGTTGAAGAGCTCGACGCATTCCTCAAGCCGCTGTCCGACGCGGGCGTGGACATTTTCCACTGCTCGACGCGGCGTTTCTGGGAGCCCGAATTCGAAGGCTCTGACCTGAACCTGGCCGGCTGGACGCGCAAGCTCACCGGTAAACCGACCATCACGGTGGGCAGCGTAGGACTCGACGGCGAGTTCTTGCAGTTCATGGTCAACACCGACAAAGTCGCCCAGCCCGCGAGCCTGGAAAACCTGCTCAAGCGTCTGGGTGACGAAGAGTTCGATCTGGTCGCAGTCGGGCGTGCGCTGCTGGTCGACCCGGACTGGGCATTGAAAGTGAAGGAAGGCCGCGAGCACGACATTTTGCCGTTCAGCCGCGAAGCCTTGGGTCGGTTGGATTGACGGTCCGGTTCCGTCCTTGATCGGGGACTACACCCCCAAAACAACCCCGTCCCGCGTCTCGCTCGCAGCGCGCAGGTAAGTCTCGAATGAGTCGATAATCCCGGCCCATCCCTGACGACTGGCGTGCTGCCGGGCGTTCAGCCTGACCCGGCGCAACGTTTCGTCATCCTCCAGCATCCACCGCGCGGCATCAATGAAGCCTTCCTCATCCCCCGGCATCGCCACCGCGCCGTTATGGCCGTGGCGAATATGTTGGGCCGCCGCCGCTTCGTCATAGGCGACCACCCCCAGCCCTGACGCCAACGCTTCCAGCACCACGTTGCCGAAAGTTTCAGTCAGGCTCGGAAACAGAAACAAGTCACTCGACGCATAGTGCGCTGCCAGCGAATCCCCTCGCTGGGTGCCGCAGAAGATGGCGTCCGGGAGCTGACGCTTCAGCGTCGGCCTGACCGGTCCATCACCAACAATCACCAGGCGCAGGTTCTTCTCGGGATAGGTGCTGACCAGACCATCAAAGGTGGTCTTTAGCAGGCCCAGGTTTTTCTCCGCGGCCAGCCGTCCGACATGCAGGACGGCCGTATCGCCCGGTTCAAGGCCCCAACTTTCACGCAGCGCACTCGAACGTTTCGACGGGTGGAACAACTGGCAATCAACGCCCCGGGACAGCAACTCCAACCGCTCGAAGCCTCGGCGTTCGAGTTCGGTTTTTTGCGTGAAGCTGGGCACCAGGGTGGCGTTGGAGCGGTTATGAAACCAGCGCAGGTAGGTCGTCAGCAGGCGCGTGATGAAACTCAGCCCGTACTGCCGCGTGTAGTGCTGAAAGTTGGTATGAAACCCGCTGACGATGGCAATCCCCAGCCGCCGCGCGGCGCGCAACGCCGAAAGACCGAGTGGCCCTTCTGTCGCGATATACAGCACGTCCGGGCGATTGCGCTGCCAGCGGCGCAGCAGTTTGTGCATCGACGACTGGCCCCACTGCAACCCGGGATACCCCGGAATCGGCCAGCCACGGCACAGCATCAAATCTTCCCCGGCCGCGCGCAATTCATCGTCGGTCTGCCGCGGCCGAATCACCTCAACCCGATGCCCCCGCAGGCGCAGCCCGTCGCACAAACGGCTGAGCGTATTGGCCACGCCGTTTATTTCCGGTGCATACGTTTCGGTGATCAGGGTAATACGCAGGGATTTGCTCATGCGATCAGTTTCTGAGCGGGTCATTGCGCTTGTGTGGCGGTTGAGTGATGGATTTGTGACTGCAAATGGCTGGCCGGGATTCGGTATTGGCCGCGCTTGATCCTGACCGGTTTCAGAGCGACATACGACCCGGTCAGGTTCGGATACGACTGCGGTGACACGGGACGCGTCATTTACCAACGGTGAAGGGCACAAGCCTCGACTCGCCGATGCGTTCGAAGGCAGCTGGCTCCGGCACGTAGTGGGTCTGCACGGGGTTCAGAGTGGTCAGTTGCAGGTGTGAACGGGGTTGAGCCGGCTTGGCAAGGTTCGAGGATTCAGCATTGAGGGTCTGTGAAACGAAAGGCTGAGTCGCCTGCGCCAGTGCTTGCATGAATGCGGGAGCGTGGGGTTCCGGCTTCTTCTGCCTGTCCATCACAAAGGACGCGGGGTTGGCGGTCGTTTTTAGCGGGGTGGTCAGGGGTGTCGATTCCATGGGCATTTAACTCCTGTGGGTGACTACGGCGCGCGATTGAAATGCGGCGGCGAATGCTCGCCCGGAGTGGGCATGTCCATGGTTAAACAAGGAAGCTGTGGGACGTTGTGAATAGTGTTGTAGGAACCTTCCTGATTTTCCCGAGGTTGATTAAAAGAGTGTTTCCGCCTTTAGCATGCGTCGCCTCAACTTCTGGAGGAAACGCTGTGTCCGAACCATTCAATACGCCACCTGCTGCCGATTTGACGGCTTTGCCTACGAACGGCCCACCGTTTTACACCGTGTCGCTGATCAAGCTGACTTTGATGATGTTCATCACGTGCGGGTTGTACGGGCTCTACTGGTATTACAAAAATTGGTCGCGGTACAAAGCCTATTCGGCGAAACCGATCTGGCCGGCTATGCGCACGCTTTTCTGTTTTTTCTACTTTCCCTCACTGTTCAGCAAGGTAAATGCCGCGCTTAAAGAGACGGGTCGAGGCGGTATCCCTTACTGGGGCGTCTACGTAGCAGGGATCTACCTTCTTATGTTTACCCCTTCGATTGTCACTGGGTACGCATCGGGTTGGGGTAGCAGCCCATCCGCAGCGCTCGGGCTCATCCCGACCATAGGGGTCTACACCATTACGGGGCTGGGCCAGTTCTTGATTACCCTGAGGGTGCAATCGTTCATCAACCGGTTGGACGGCAAGTCTGGGGAAAGTCGCAGGATCCGCTTCACGTTTGGGGACGTGGTCTGGACGGTGATAGGCATCTGTTATTGGGCGCTTTTAATGCTGATCTATGGTTGGTTGAGTCCAGCAAGCATGTAATAAAAAGGCCTCAATCGAGGCCTTTTCAGTAAATCAGCGAATCCGCTCTGCCAGCGTCTCCGCCCCACGCTCCCTCACCCAGAACAACGTCGCTCCCGCCACCGCCGCCGGCATCATCAGGATGTTGACCACCGGTATCAGCAGCACCAGATACACAATCCCGCCGAAGCTCATGCTCTGCCAACGCTTGGCGCGCAGCCAGTCGAGCATGTCTTGCCAGCTCATTTTGTGATTGTCGGCGGGGTAGTCGATGTACTGGATGGCCATCATCCACACGCCGAATATCAGCCACAGCGGCGCAGCGACGAGGTTTACCACAGGGATCCACGAAAGGATGAATAGCCCGATGGCGCGGGGCAGGAAGTAGCCCAGTTTGCGTATTTCCCGGCTCAGGGTGCGTGGGACCATTTCGACCAGCTCGCCCCAACTGAATGCGGGGAAATCGTCCGTCCCGCGCAGGACCACCTCCACTTTCTCGGCGAGAAAGCCGTTGAACGGCGCGGCGATGATGTTGGCGATCATGGTGAAGGTGAAAAATACCATCAGCGCGACAAGCACTACGAACAGGGGCCACAGGATGTAATTGAGAAAGCCGAGCCAGCTGGGCAGGGTCGGCATGAAGGAGTCGACCCACAGCCTGAATTCGTGGCCGGCGAAGTAGATCATGGCGCTGAACAGCACCAGATTGATCGCCAGCGGCAGCAGGACGAACAGGCGCAGACCGGGGCTCAGGACCAGTTTCAGGCCTTCGCGCAAGTATTGCGGGCCGGACAGGGCGGGTGCAGGCATGTGTGCCTCCAGGCAGTGATATCGCGCCGACCATACCGGCTTTGCTGCAGGGGCGGAAGCGCAGCAGCAGGGGCGACACTCTCTGAAACAATCGTGCAGCGGTGAAGTCTATGCAGGACTGCGATCGCGAAACGGAAGATGCACATAGCGCGGGCCTATGAGCTGGATTGTGAAACGATATTTCCTTAATCTTCTCCGCCCCGATAAGCTTGCGGGCAACTTTCACCGTTGCTGTGCCCCAAGTGGCAGCTTCATGTTTTCAGGATCGGCGGGCGCCACCCTTGCGGCGTAGGCCTCGTCAGTCCCAATCCTCTCAACCGGTACGCCGGTTCAGACCCAGTGACTCCGACCACGCGTAACGATGGCCGGTCAATAGGAGTGTGTCATGTCTGATGTACGTCATTCGCGAGTGATTATTCTCGGCTCCGGCCCTGCCGGTTACAGCGCTGCAGTCTATGCCGCGCGCGCCAACCTCAAGCCGTTGCTGATCACCGGGATGCAGGCGGGTGGTCAGTTGACCACCACCACCGAAGTCGACAACTGGCCGGGCGACCCCCATGGCCTGACCGGCCCTGCATTGATGGAGCGTATGCGCGAACACGCCGAGCGTTTCGAGACCGAGATTGTGTTTGATCACATCAATGCAGTGGATCTGGCGGGCAAGCCGTTCAGCCTGAAAGGCGACAACGCCACTTACACCTGCGACGCGCTGATCATCGCCACTGGCGCCAGCGCCCGTTACCTGGGTCTGCCGTCCGAAGAAGCGTTCATGGGCAAGGGTGTTTCGGCCTGTGCGACCTGCGACGGTTTCTTCTATCGCAACAAGCCGGTCGCAGTGATCGGCGGCGGCAACACCGCTGTCGAGGAAGCGCTGTATCTGGCCAATATCGCCAGCAAGGTCACCCTGGTTCACCGCCGCGATACCTTCCGCGCCGAGAAGATCCTGATCGACAAGCTGCATGCGCGTGTTGCCGAGGGCAAGATCGAGCTCAAACTCAACGCGACCCTGGACGAAGTCCTGGGCGACAACATGGGCGTGACCGGGGCGCGCTTGAAGAACAACGACGGCAGCTATTCCGAAGTGACCGTCGACGGCGTTTTCATCGCCATCGGCCACACGCCGAATACCAGCCTGTTTGACGGTCAGTTGGCGTTGAAAGACGGTTACATGGTCGTTCAAGGCGGTCGCGAAGGTAATGCGACGGCCACTAGTGTTGACGGTGTTTTCGCCGCCGGCGACGTGGCGGATCACGTGTACCGTCAGGCCATCACCTCGGCTGGCGCTGGCTGCATGGCTGCACTCGACGTCGAGCGCTACCTGGATGGTCTGGCGAACGTTTCGTTCTGACCTGATCTCCAGCTGCAAAAAAACCGGCTCACTGAGCCGGTTTTTTTATGTCCGTCAACTTCGCTCAATGACTCAAGCGCCCACTCAGGCCTTGGGCATGAGCGGCTCGGCGGAAAACTTAACGCCCGCCAGACCGTTCGCGATCAGCGCCCGAATGTTGCCGTGGTCAGAGCCTTCCGGCGTCTCCAGCACTGAGCGGTAGTGCTCGCCAAAAGCCAGCAGCGCTTCTTCGTCGCTCAGGCCTTCCAGCAGCGCCAGGCCGAGGGTCTTGCACGAACCTTCGTTCTGGCCAGCGGCGTTTTCCACCGGGCCGTTGCTGAACGCCTGAGGCTGATAGTCGTAGTGTGCGGCGATGAAGGCCAGCGTGTCGGCGAACAGATGATTGCCGCTGGCGAGGCTGGCGCGCAGGGCGCTCAGGTCAGTCATGCTTGGGTTCCTTGGCAAACGCGGCTTGCTGCTCGGCGCTGGCTTCTTTCTGGTACGTGGATTTCCACTCGCTGTACGGCATGCCGTAAACCACTTCGCGGGCGTCATCGAGGGTGATGTCGATGTGCTTCTCGTCGGCCTCGGCCTTGTACCACTTGGACAGACAGTTGCGACAGAAACCGGCGAGGTTCATCAGGTCGATGTTCTGCACGTCCTTGCGGCTGTCCAGGTGTGCAACCAGACGGCGGAAAGCGGCGGCTTCGAGTTCAAGACGTTGTTGCTCGGTCATGGTGTGCTCTGTCGATATTAAAGATGGGCGGATGATAAGAGTGGCGGCCAGGCCGGGCAAGCGTGCGTCTGCAACGGCAAGCCCAGTGGATCAGCGTGCCGCCGCCAGGGTGATCGACACCGATTCGGCGAAACGCAGCGCGTGGGGTTTGTCGACTTCGACTTCGGCGTATTGCACCGCTTCATGGGTCATCACCAGGTCGAGCACTTCCTGCGTCAGGCGCTCGAGCAGGGCAAAGCGGTTGCTTTCCACGTGCTGGATGATCGCCTTTGTGATGGTCCGGTAGTTCAGCGCGTGATCGATGTCGTTGTCGCGCACCGCTTCCTGTGCCGCGTACAGGATCGTCAGGTTGATCAGCACGTCCTGCTTGTTGAGGATTTCGGCTTCGTTGATGCCGATAAACGTACGCAGGCACAGGTCTTTGACCCTTATGCGTGCGGTACCGGGTTCGAGTCTTGCCATGGACTACTTGCTCCGTCCGATCAATTGCAGAAATTCCATGCGGGTCGTGGTCGATTCGCGGAAGGCGCCGAGCATCACCGAGGTGTTCATGGTCGAGTTCTGCTTTTCAACGCCGCGCATCATCATGCACATGTGTTGAGCCTCGATCACCACGGCCACGCCTGCGGCCTTGGTCACGTCCTGAATCGCATCGGCGATCTGCCGCGTCAGGCTTTCCTGAATCTGCAGCCGCCGCGCGTACATGTCGACGATGCGCGCGATCTTCGACAGACCCAGGACTTTTCCGGTAGGAATGTAAGCCACGTGAGCCTTGCCGATGAAAGGCAGCAGGTGATGCTCGCACAGCGAGTACAGCTCGATGTCCTTGACGATCACCATCTCGTCGCTCTCGGACGCAAACAGCGCGCCGTTGACGATCTCTTCCAGCGTCTGCTCGTAGCCATGACACAGGTATTGCATTGCCTTGGCGGCGCGCTTGGGCGTATCCAGCAGGCCTTCGCGTTCAGGATCTTCACCCAGGCCGACGAGGATTTCACGGTAATGCTGTGGCAGTGACAGGGTCATCAATGGTTCCTCGGGGCGGCTTACTTGACGTGCCGTCCGCCGTTTACGGTCAGAGTGGTGCCGGTGACGTAGGGGTTATCCAGCAGATAGCGCAGGCTCTGGTAAATCACCTCGGCGCCGGGTTCGATCCCCAGCGCCGATTTTTCCAGTGTGCGTGCACGGTATGCCGCGTCGTCGTCGGGTTGAAACATCAGCATGGCCGGGGCGATGCCATTGACCTTGATATGAGGTGCAAACCTGGCGGCGAAGGACAGGGTCAGGTTTTCCAGGCCTGCCTTGCTGGCGCTGTAAGCGATGTGCTTGCTGCTGCCCTTGCGCGTGACGTCGTCGCTGATGTGAATAATGTCGGCCGGCTCCGAGCGCCGCAACAACTCGGCGCAGTGCAGATTGATGAGGTAGGGCGCCAGCATGTGCACACTGAACATTTGCATGAACACACCCGCTTCGTCCCCTGGCGTCTCGGCCAGCCAGTCTGACGCGTTGTGCACGATAGCCCTCAGGCTGTCGGTCTGCTCCCGGAGTCGGGCGACGAAATCCAGGATGCTCGTCTCCGAAGAAAAATCAGCTTGAAGCACCACAGCGCCCAGCGCCTTTAAATGCTGCACGCCCGGCCGCTCGCTGCGGTAAGTGATAATCACAGGCTGGCCTTCCGCCAACAGACGCTCGGCGCAATACAGGCCGACACGCTGGCTGGCACCGGTGATCAATACAGGGGCGGGGAAGCGGGCCATGGTCTTCACGCATTCATCAACGGGGAGGGAGGTCTGGCGAATCGGTGCTGAATGACGAACAGTGGGTGCTCGCATTGCGCCATCGAAAACGACCGTCGGGCAAAGTTACCCCAACGGTCGATACTTGTACAAGCACGGAAAAATGTACATGTTTTTGATAGGCGCTCCGCTGTGACATTTCATCGCGGGTGGGTGTGAGCGACCCTGATCAGCGCCCTTCGCCGGACGCTAGCGCGTGGAGGCGGGCTCGGTCGAGCCGACCGGTGCAGGCGTGTTGCTGTGCAGCCATCCCGCCAACAGATGGGTCGACAGCGGGATGAACCAGAACACCATCAATGGCGTGAGGATCAAGGTGCTGATCATGATGCGCGGGAACAGCTCCAGCTGACCGAGCAGCGGCCCCAGCGCGAAGTTGAAGATCAGCGACACCGGAAAGAATGCCAGCCAGATGGCAACGGCCTGCTTCCAGCGCGGCGGGCGCTGACCTACGGCGCCAAACCAGCCGTCGATGCCGCTCACCCGGTGCACGGAATTTTTGGCAAACAGACCACTGCCGCGCACCAGCCAGGAGCGTCGGGAGGCAGAATGCTCCCAGGCGTGCATGGTGGCTTCATCGGCGAAGCGGAAAATAATCTGGAATTCATCATCCCCGGGTGGCGGAGCGAGCACGCCTGACCCTAGATAGCCGGGGAAGTCTGTAGCGAGTTGTTCGCCTTCATGCAGCCAGGCAATCAGTTCCTGATAGCGGCCATGGGCGACGCGACGGGCAACCATCAGCGTGACGGGTGAGGTAGACATTGTGTATCTCCGATAAACAAGTGAGGTTCCCGGGTAGGGAAATCACATGACGCGCCGCCGGGGTGGTGGCGATGCGTCAGCTTCACTGGAAAAAGCAAGCAAGGATTATTCCTGAAACCTGCGATAAAGCCAGAGGTGTTTGTCGGAAGGGGAGAGCTGTCGCGAAGGATCGCCGGATCAGGCAATCCTAGAGGTGCATCGAGGGGTGAATCTTGCGGTGTTCCTGAAGAATGTACTGACGCAGGCGCTCGGTGTCTTTCTTGCTGTTCTGGCTCAATCGATACGCGGCCAGACCATGCTGGGTCAAACGTTCGAAAGTGCCGCGCAGCGCGATAGGCACATAGCCCTCCGGACTGAACCAGGCAGCGAAAGATTTTGGCGGCTTGGTCTGTTTGCGCATTTCCAGCAGGATGCCTTTGAAGGAAACCTCATGCACCCAAAGCGCGGTGGGCGAGCCCCTTTGCGTTTCCAGAGGCATCGGCTCGGGCAGTATCAGGCGCCATGGGCGAATGCGCGGGCCTTCTTCAAAGATGCTCGGCGCACCCAGCTCCAGATGCAGCGCATGAAATTCGTCCTCCACCAGATGCAGTGGGAAGGTCATTTGCTGATTATCGAATTGAGCCTGAATCGTGACTTGCTCATGAGCGGCGAGGCGAGTCAGCAGATCCTGAATCTGCACACCGCCGTTAACCACCAGACTGCTGGATTTGTCGCGCACATTCAGCGTGGGGTTGTGCTGCATGTTCTGGATAAACTCCAGTTCATCAGGCGTGAGGATGTTGTCGCGCTGCATGGTCAAGCTCGATTAACCGGTTATTGAGAGAGCAGACAGATGGTTCGCGTTTAGGTTGCGACCGTTCGTCAGTTGCCAGATGTTACCCCTTCAAGATTTCATTCTCCAGCCGAGCTTGCGCCCGTTCGGCATTTAACTCGACTCCTTTCCGTCGGGCGTATGGCCAGTGGGTTTTATGAACTGGAGTGCCAATTTGAAGGTAGTACAGAAGCACAGATAGGACAGGAAATTTCCAGCATCGTTGAAAGTCATTTGGATCAACGGCGCGCTGATCACTAGGCTTGCCGTCTGGCTTCGCAAGGTCGGCAGTTCAAGACATGCCGCCGCGCTGAGGCATAATGCCGCACAATTTTTACCGGTCACAGGATTAACCCATGAAAGTCGCGATTATTGCGGGCTCGGTATATGGCTCGGCTGAAGAGGTCGCCCGCCACGCCCAACAGATCATCAAGGATGCAGGGTACGAGGTGCTGTTCAACCCACGCGCCACCCTGGCCGATTTGCAAACCTTTGGGCCGCAGGCTCTGCTGGCAGTGACCTCGACCACGGGGATGGGCGAGCTGCCGGACAACCTTCAGCCGCTCTACCACCAAATCCGCGACGTGCTGCCTGCTGCATGGCGTGGGCTGCCCGGTGGTGTGATCGCCTTGGGCGATGCGAGTTACGGCGACACGTTTTGTGCGGGCGGCGAGTTGATGCGCGAGCTGTTTGGCGAGCTTGGGATCCGCGAGGTGCAGGAAATGCTGCGACTGGATGCCAGCGAAACCGTGACGCCGGAAAGCGACGCCGAGCCCTGGCTGGCAGCGTTCATCGGGCAGTTGAATAGCTGAGTGGCGCGCTGACTGCGACCCGTCCCGATCAAGGCATGACCAGCCATCCCCCAACATTATTGATCACCATTCAGCGGGTATTGTGTTGATTGTGACCCGGCAGCGAGTCGTTGACACTCGATGACTGTTTCGCCCGCTATTGCCGCTGCTGACGCCTGATTAGTTAAGGACAGCGGTGGCAAAGTCGGCATCATCATTGGGAGAGCAGCATGAGTGAGTCCGTACGTTTTGAAGACAAAGTGGTAATCGTCACCGGTGCGGGCGGCGGATTGGGGCGAGCCCACGCGCTGCTGTTCGCGCAACATGGCGCGCGCGTGATCGTCAACGACCTCGGCGGTTCGGCCCATGGCGAAGGTGCCAATGCTTCAGCGGCGGATCGAGTGGTCGCGGAAATCCGTGAAGCGGGCGGCGAGGCGGTTGCCAATCATGATTCGGTCACCGACGGCGACAAGATCGTCCAGAACGCCCTCGATGTCTTCGGTGGCGTCGACGTCGTGGTTAACAACGCCGGCATCCTGCGCGACAAAAGCTTCGCCAAAATGGAAGATGCCGACTGGGATCTGGTTTACCGCGTGCATG
Organism: Pseudomonas sp. Ps21-P2; assembly: GCF_039672565.1. Classification (NCBI taxonomy): domain Bacteria; kingdom Pseudomonadati; phylum Pseudomonadota; class Gammaproteobacteria; order Pseudomonadales; family Pseudomonadaceae; genus Pseudomonas; species Pseudomonas sp. Ps21-P2. The sequence goes on along the minus strand of NZ_JBDFPL010000007.1, from coordinate 390,662 downwards.
TTGAAGGGGCCTACAAAGTCACCCGCGCGGCCTGGCCCCACCTGCGGGACCAGAATTACGGCCGCATCATTTTCACCTCGTCCACTTCCGGCATTTACGGCAACTTCGGTCAGGCCAACTACGGCATGGCCAAGCTCGGCCTGTACGGGCTGACGCGCACGCTCGCGGTCGAAGGGCGCAAAAACAATATCCTGGTCAACGCCATCGCGCCCACCGGTGGCACGCGCATGACCGAAGGCTTGATCCCGGCCAGTGTGTTCGATCTGCTCAAGCCCGAGTTGGTCAGCCCGCTGGTGGTGTACCTGGGCAGCGAGCAGTGCCACGACAGCGCCGGCCTGTATGAAGTAGGCGGCGGCTGGATCGGCAAAGTCCGTTGGGAGCGCAGCCTGGGCGCCGGCTTCGACCCACATGCAGGCTTTTCACCGAAAGACGTCGCGGCGCAGTGGCAAACGATCAGTGACTTTAGCGATGCGGTGTATCCGGCTGACAACGTCGAAGCGCTCAAGGAAATGATGGCCAATCTGCAGAAGTTTGCCTGATCGATCTTTGATCAATAAGCGGCCAGTTCGGGCGATCGAACTGGCCGTTTTTGTAGGAAGGTTATTCGCCGCGATGTAGGAACGGTCTCTGAATGAGGCAATGATTCCGTCTTCACTTTTTCAGCCTAAACCCCGCCCCGAGTCGCCCGACATGCCTGAGGATCAACCGATTTTCAGGAGGTTTTATGATTGGCAATTTGAGCAAGGTGCAGGAGCGGCTGAGGGTCTACAGCGCTGTCCCGGACAAGCAATTTAACGTGCGCTCCGGCCTTAATCCTCAAGAGGAGGCGGTAAAGCAGAAGGTGCGTCAGTACTGGGCGGACAAGAGCATTCCTGATGTTAAAAAGCTGGAGGGCTTGAACATCAACCTGGCTGGATTTGATCCGCGTAAGACCAGTAACAGGCAACTGATGGAAATCGGCGTTCTACTGGCCGAGCAAGGAATTATCGATGGAGACCTTATTGGCTCTATGTCTAGCATCAATGTCAAGTTCGATGCGCTAGGAAACGAGATTAATATGGATGAGGAGGTCAATGCGTATGAGTTCTTCACCCAGCAATTCGATCGACTGCAGGATTCTATCAAGCAAGGCAATGAAATGGCGAAGGGCGCCGTGGTGGATCTGAACACCGCCGTTTCTGTGCTGATGGCACTGGAGGAACATGCAAAGCGTCCACGCGAGCGCTCATTGGTGAATATTCGTGCCTAAAGGATTTAGGTGCGGCCTGGGGCACAACCGATGTGCCCCCCGGCCTTCAGCTGTTACATGGGGACCACGAAACTTCCTGAGTAACGCGTCGGCACAGGACTTTGTACGTTATCGAGTACCAGTCGGAATGTGCCAGCACCGAACAAGCCTGATGGATCGTACGTTTTACCAGTCACCGAAGACCAACTTCCCCCTTGAAGCTGTTTAGGAATGTCGCTAGAAACGCTGTGGGATCTTTCTGAGCTTTGTTTTTGAGCGGAAGGATGGACCATCGCAAGCATGAAAGGCATCCGGAAAGTGTCCTGAGTCCAAAGCAAAAAAAAGCCGCTGCAATCGCAGCGGCCAAATAAGACGTTGAATCCAGGAGCTTCAAAACACAACGTCGGTGACGACGGTCGAGCGCATCCTCAAGCCATTCAAGGGCCAGTGGGCTGCTCAGAGGGCGCGAAGGTTAAGGGGTTTGTTGAAACCGAAACAGCGTGCTTTGTGACAAGCAGTTTTACAGCCACAGCAACAGTAGGACCTCGCAACGGGGTCGCAGGAAACGCTCTTTTTTCCTGCTTCATGGGTCGGCTGGTCTCGCCCATCGCTATCAATAGTTATCCCATCGATCTGCGACTCAGCGGTTTAGATGACAGCTCTTTCGGATTGCCCACGTATTTCACACTTTGGCTGGATGCCTTTGTGGCGCGGGCGGTCATCTTGGAGCTGTAGAGATGTCTGATCACTTTTTCAAAAATCATCCCCATCAGAAAGCGGGTTCGCTGCTCGATCACGCCAATAACGAAGGCGAGCTGTCTGCGTTGCTGATTGCGCATTTGCGCGAAGCCCCGACCGTACGTCTGGCCGCCAGGCAGATGCTGACGCAAGCACTGGGTCGCGTGACACCATTTCCCAACCCTGACGCGTTGTTCATTCACAGAAACAATCCTGGAGGATCCGATCCGGCACCGCTCTCGCTGACCGAGACTCTGTTGCGTGCATTCATCGGAGACACCGCTCACCTTGATCATCAACAAGCGGTGTTGTCGACGCGAAGAGACTCCGCTCACGCTGCATATGGACTGCCAGGCCTGGACATCGGCGCAATCAGAGACATGTTGCCTGATCTGCTGAAAAGGCTGCCCGGCTTTTTCAAGTTCACTCTCGATCATTACTGGGCTGTGGACGAGCAAACTTTCACCCGAATCCCCTGTGAGGACGCCGTCCGTGGCACACGCGGTGAAGTCTTCGAGACTTTGCAGTCGTGGGTGCTTAGCCACGCCATCGCTTTGACCGTCGGCACCCGAGAGCTCGACACTCAAGAAAAGAACCGCCTGCTGAGCGTTGTCGATTCCCCCGACTGCAAGGGCCGTTATGCGCTGTCATTGCGCACATCGGACGGCGCAGTGCTGCCATTGATCGGGGTCTACGTAGCGACTGCCAAAGACGTCGATGTCATGCCGCTGGTTTCCGATGGCCCTGATGCCGCCGTCTATCTGTTCAGTCCCTATGGCGGGGTGGAGGAGTTCGCAACGCTCGACGCGATGGAAGCTGAGTTCAAGCAGCGCCTGATTCAGAACGACTCACGCGATCTGCTGCTGGGTTATCTCTCGCTCGAACATCAAATTCTGCTTGCCGACCATTCGGCGGTTGCTGTGCACCTCGACTATTCGCTGATGAAAGAAAAACCGGCGGCCCGCTACGTCGCCAGCCTTCGCGAAAAACAGCTGAAAGACTTCGACTACTTGCGTGCCCAGGCGCCGTTGAGCAGTGGCGACCCGGATGCCCTGTTGCAGATGTTCGACGACGTGAGCCGTCTGGACGATCTGGAGCAGGCCCTGAATGTTCGCTATCTGGACCTGCTGGCATTCGTGCATGAGCGGCGTCTGCCGGAATGGCTGCGGTTCGCCGCCCCGACAGATCGTCAGCGCTACGACGCGCTCGCAGAGGAGCAGTCGGTTTGTGAAGCTCGAATGCATACCCAGTTGGCTGGCATCGAGACACCCGAAGTCTTCGCGCGGGAAGAAATCGCGGCCTATTTGATCGAGCGTCTGGGTTACACCCTTGACCCGTCCACAGTGACGATCCATCTGCCCGATGAAATGCAGTTCGCCGACGCGCCGCTGAAGACTGTTTATACCAACACTCTCTTGGGATTCGCACTCGACGGTATGCCAGACACAGACCTCAATCTGGGCCCGAGTATCGAGGTCGATCCCGCTTACTCTCACTTACGCCTGAATTTCGATTTCGTGTGCCGATTGGTGCGAGAGCTCAATTTGAAGCAGCGTTACGGGAGCGAAGTAGAACGTCGGTACCGCGACCAAAGCACCTTGGATGCCATGAGCGCGTTGCGCGCCAGCAACATCGCGTTGAGTGCCTGGGCAGCGAAACTGCAAGGGCATATTTCGGATCGTGGTCTCGCCTTGATCGAGCAAGTGCAGTCGAACCTTGCCGGCAGCCCTTCGATAAAGGTTGGCGCCCTTTACCTCAAAGGCGGCAATCGGCGATTGGAAGATGTGGTCGTCATCAGTGAGATCAACGGAGATGACGAGTTTTATGTGCTGTACGCACCGGGTCAGCCAAATGGTCGCGAGATATTCGACTTCGACACCTGGCGCAAGCTGTCCCTTGAAGTCGGCAGTTGGACGGGTAACGCGCGCGGTGCGCAGTACCTGCTCGATCAGACCGTCGTCAATCCAGACCAGCACGTCGTGCCGTACATCGAAAGCATCCGGCTGAAGCCTTCGCAGTGGTCTAGCGACAGCGTCCAGTTAGTCGCCGTCAACGCCGCCTCTTTCAACGACGCGCTGTCGAGCTTGAGCCATTACAAGGTCGAGCAAATGCTGGCCCGCAATCAGATTGTCTCCAGTGGGCGGCTGCAGCACGTCACCGAGCAACACCGGATGGCGCAGGTGGTGCTGGCCCATCGGGTTGCAGCATTGAACAAAGCCTACGATGAGTTCGGAATCACGCCTTGGCGCGAAGCTGCCCGCCGCGAATGCGAGCGTTTGATCGACAGGCATCTCAAGGCGTCCGGGGTGCCGGGACGTATCGACCCGGACACTGTGTTTTTCGACGTCGAGGACAACGCTGGCGAGAGTGAACCGGATTTTGGTCGCTACACCACGCTCAGATGCCTGACGGACCTGTTCATGGTCGGGTACTCGGAAGAGGAATACGACTTTGATCCCGATGCCGCCGTGTATTCGTCGATTGGCCAGGATGTCTCCGGGCTCTCGGGTGACTTCGTAGACGAGATGATCCGCAGTTCCAACTATGCCGATGAGTACATCAAAAAACTGCGCCAGCACACGTGGGACCTCACCAATTCCCCGCCGGCCAGAGTGCGCGCCTTGTTCGCGCGCAAAACCCACTGTGAACTGCGGCGTGACGCGTTGATTGAGTACGCCGCAGGCCGGCTTGACGCTGATCAGTACAACTGGCTTGTGCGGATGGTCACGGGTCTCGACAGCAGTATCGTCGGGAACAACATTCAGGCGCCGGGGACACTTCATCTGCTGATCATGGCGTACAAATCCTTTGCCAATATCTACGTTTTCAAGCCGGATGAAGCCAACGCTCGCCTGGGAACGCTGGTCTACACACCGGGTGCGCCCGATGGCTATTTGTTCCGCCAGGAGGATGACGTTGTTCGCTCTGTGTCCCGCCCCGGCATGAGCCGTTATTACTATGATCAGGTCTATTACGGCGCTCAGCGCATCATCGGAACGTTGATGCAAAAGCTTGAGATGTCGCCCGTCGTCGACGGCAAGCCCTATAAGGTTTCTCAGTCGGCGCCGGTGACACTACAGGGCTTGCATGGGATTGCGGTGCAGCACTTGATCGTGGATATCGACACCCAGACCGAGAGTGTCAATGAGCGAAGGTTGCTCAATACGTATACCTTCGTCCGTAAATACGGCGGCCAGCTGGCTGGCTTGAACCCGATGACGAAGCTGGTCTGGACGGCGATTCACGCTGGCGTTGATCTCTTCCGCGGAATCCGTGCGTATCAGGATGGCGACCGTGCGCGCGCCAGGGGCTACTTCATGAAGGCTGCATTCGGAGCGTTCAAAACGGCCAAACAGGTCCGCAAGATCCGCAAGGCCGAGAAACTGAAGCGCTTGGGCAAGGCGGCAAAACCATCGTCGGGCAGTGTGCCGCGGTTCCGATAATCAGTGCAGCGCGCCCATTCCGGGCAGCTGAACCAACCGTTGAGTGAGCCGCACCCGTTGGACCGGGTCCTCGCTCAACATCAACGCATGCTCCAGGTCGAAACGCTCGGCCTGCGGGCACTCCAGATGCTGGTACAGGGTGGCACGAGCGAGGTAATCGCTGGTGTTGGCCTGGCCCAGCTCCATCACACGAGTCGCGTCCTTGAGTGCGGCGAGCAAGTCGTCGTTTAGCTGATGCAGGTACCGCAGGTTTCGCGACAGCCGCTGCAGCATTGCCGCTGGCGTTGCGGTTTTCATGTGCTCGGCCTTGAGCTGCATGTCTGCACCGAACTGGCGCAGCAGCAACTCACGACAGTCTTTTGGGTAAAGCCTGCGCCCGCCACAAGGGTCCAGCGTATGGTCGGCACCGGGCACACGCAGCAGAAAGTGACCGGGGAAGTTAACACCCTCGAGCGGGATTTCCAGCCGTTTGGCTATTTCCAGCGCAATCAACGCCAGCCCCAGCGGTTGACCGCGACGACGTTCAAGCACTTTGTGAATCAGGGCAGCCTGGGGTTTGGGCTGGGCAGCATCGTCCTGCTGAAATCCCAGCGTCGCCAGTTGCCGCAGCAATGGCTGGGCAAGCTCCGCAGCCGGCAATAAAGGAAGGGCTGCGCTGACACTACGTTCCAGCGCGGTGAGCTGGTCGCGGATAACCTGGAAATCAACCTGGCCGTCGTGCTCCGTGGCGATCCACGCAGCGGCTTCGAACGTGGACGGCGGATTGCGTCCTAGACAGGCAATGCATTGCTGGCGCGGATTCATCGACCTCTCCGGCAGGATATGACGGCTAAGAAGAGTTAACGGATGGCTCTGTTTTATCCCTGGCTGCCGCCTTCGTCCAGCATTGATTCATCGGGCACGTTGAATGGCAGTCCGTCGTCCGGATCCCCACGGGTCGGCCTTCTTTTTTTCAACCAGCGCCTATACTCGCCAGTACGAAAAAGGGGAGCAGTGCCCATGTTCGCTCTCATGCAAAGCTCACGCGTGCAATCACTGCACATGATGGTTGAACCCCTCACCGGCCTGAAGGCGGTGATTGCGATCCACAGCAGCCGCAAAGGCCCGGCGATGGGGGGCTGTCGCTACCTCTCCTATCCAAACGAAGAGAGCGCCATCGAGGATGCCATTCAGCTGGCAAGGAACATGAGTTACAAAGCTGTGCTTGCCGGGTTGTCACTGGGTGGGGGAACGGCGGTGATCATGCGTCCGGCACATGTGCCTGATCGAGCTGCCTTGTTCGAGGCGTTCGGGCGATTCGTGCAGACCCTCGACGGCCGTTACGTCACGGCCATGGACAGCGGCACTTCCAGGGAGGACATGGACTGCATTGCCCAATTCACCCCGCACGTCACCAGCACCACGGCAGTCGGCGATCCATCTGCGCACATCGCGCTAGGGTTGTACGCCGGGATTCGGACCACGGCCATGGCAAGACTGGGCAGCGATAATCTGGAAGGTTTGCGCGTGGCGATTCAGGGCTTGGGGCATGTGGGTTACGCGCTCGCCGAACAGCTGCATGCCGCGGGCGCCGAGTTGTTGGTAGCTGATCTGGACAGCGGCAAGGTGCAGCTCGCCATGGAGCAATTGGGCGCCAAGCCGATTGCCAGCGAAGCACTCCTCAGTACGCCTTGCGACATTCTTGCGCCGTGCGGGCTGGGCGGCGTACTCAACAGCCACAGTGTGACCAAGTTGCGTTGCGCTGCAGTGGCGGGCGGCGCCAATAACCAGCTGAGCTGCGCCGCCATTGCCGACCAACTGGAAGCGCGCGGCATTCTGTATGCCCCGGATTACGTGATCAATTCCGGCGGTTTGATCTATGTCGCGCTGCATCATCAGGGGCAAAGCCCGGGGACCATCACTGCGCATCTGTCTCAGATCGGCACGCGGCTGACCGAAGTGTTTGCCCATGCGCAAGCTGAAAAGCGCTCACCCGCGCGGGTCGCAGATGAGCTGGCAGAACGGCTGCTGGACATGGACTGAATCGCTTTCGTGTCAAACCTGCATTCAACTTTCTGAAGCTGAAGTCGCCGGCCTGATTACTCTGCCGGCTCCGCCGCGGGTGCCAGCTCGTTGAGGGCCAGGGCATTGCTCTTGAACGCGGCAGCGAAGACGGCGCGGTTCTTTGCCATGAAAATACTGGCGTCTTCGGCGTGTTTTTCGGAGAGGCCGGCGACGTTCTTCATCAGCACATCGGTGAGCAGTTCGGCCAGTTCCAGCATCTGATCATGGGCATCGGCGAGTTTGCGGTCCACGAACGTAGTCTCCAAATCACGGGTACTGCGGTAAAGGGTTTCAACAGCCATTGTTGGCCTCGTCGTCATTTCCAGAGTTGTAAGGGATCAGCCCGGGCGCTCAACGCTTCGGCCGACGGATGATGCAAAGACAGCGTACTCCGTCTTTTTACTGTTTATTTATACAGTGCGCAGCATAGGTGAATCGCCGCAGCTTGGGTAGGGGGTGCGCGCTCACTTTTTTCGCCATGCGCGGCCTTGCGACATCTGGTCACGTTCTCAACCTTAGCCGATGGCCCTATTAATGCTTGCCCTCGGACATCCCGCACGCGCAAACCGTCATGCGCGCGCAGCATCATCCGGTCCGGGTCACTCAAGGAAGTACATCGTGAACATCAATGCGGCCTTAGGCCTGCGTCGACAGATCCACCGCTGCGCTGAATCGCAGCGCTCGTTATGAACAGTTTTGGTTGGGTCAGGGGAGGTGAGGGATGGGTGGTGTGAAATGGGCAGATCGGATGCGGGCCAAGCTGCATGGCGGCGCCAACAGCCTGGGCAACTTGGCCGTTGAAGCGTTTCACTATCTGGCGCTGTTCGGCATTGGCGCGGTGACCGCTTACGCCGCGATTAAAGCGTTCATCGGCATGCTCGGGCAGGAATACATCGCCGTGGATGATATTTTGCTGTTGTTCATCTACCTCGAATTGGGCGCGATGGTCGGGATTTATTTCAAGACCAACCACATGCCCCTGCGCTTCTTGCTGTACATCGGGGTGACCGCTTTGATCCGTTTGCTGATCAGTGACGTGTCGCACCACAAGGCGCCGGATCTGGGGATTATCTACGTCTGTGGCGGCGTGCTGTTGCTGGCGTTCTCGATTCTGGTCGTCAGGTACTCCTCGTCGAGGTATCCGTCGGTGCAGGAAAAAGTGGAGTAGGGATGGGTGAGTCCTTGTCGTTTAGGGCTCATTCCACACTTGTCCGACTAATTCTTGGCGTTTGGCGTGCATGCGGTTAGCGGCCAACGCCGAGAAGTCGCGGTACGTTTCCGCAGCGTTCGTATCGGTCCACGATTGCCCGGATATAGCTCTTTTACATTCTTGCCTTTTTAGCAATTTCTTCTACCATTTTGAGCATGTCACGGCCTTCGATAAGTTCTATATAAAAATTGCTATACGCTCCAGAGAGGTCACGATATTTTCGGAGGTTTGATTCATCCATAATTCGATGGCCTGGTATGTCTCGTGCTTCGACCTGGGTATTAATCTCACCTCGCTCGGCGGCCGATATTAAAGGCTCCATATGCTCATACAAAGCGAGTGCTGCCGGTTCCTTTTCTTTATACCGTTCTAATTGCTTGCGTAACTCGATTGCGGTCTGTTTCAGCGCTAGTATGTCCATACTGATTCCTAATTGTCGATTTCGCCAATGAGCTTTGCTGCGGACCATTCTTGCCGATTAGGCACTAAATATTGTGCCGCCCCGCCTGTTCTGGTGATTCTCCCGCCGAATTCCACTGTCGGTGCAACCGTGCTCTTGAAAACTTCGGTGGGCTGGAGTGGCGTAATTTCAAACACGTGATATCTAGCATTTTCACTCGTAACCGGTAAGCCGAGTGCATCCGCTAGAGTTTTATCGGATTTAGCCGCCGCTTGCAATTCTTCCATTGTGGTGAAGAATGGTGAGAAGGCAGAGACGCCTTCTTGTGTCACAGGTACGATTTTCACAAGTGGTGTTGTAATGTTGGTGGTGACCGGTACGGTACTTCCTGAAGCTACATGACTGATGGCTCTTTCCAAGATATCTGGAAATGGTAACTCAGGGTCTGCCTTTGCGATTTTAGCGATATATTTTTGTCCGTCAACGCTTTGCAGATAATCACGGACCTGCTGGTTACTTAAGCCCTTTGGCTCAAGTGTCTTCACAGAGTTTCGTTTATGCTCGACTGACACGAACTCTGGGTCTTGCTTGGCGTAAAAGTCACGCATCTTACTTTCCCGCACCAGCTGCTCGACTGAAGTGACCCCCCTGATCTGTAATTCAGGATGTCCCAAAAGGTTCTCTTCATTTTTTGTGAGCCATTCAACGATTGGTTTGCTGGAAATATCTGCTCGTAGCTTGGCACTCCTCGTCGCGATACTTTCCAAACTGTTGGATACCCCCGCTCTCATCTGCCCTCGAGTGAGATAAGTGACAATAGCCATCAGTAATAGCAAGACCAATTGCTCTTGCCCTTGGGCCAGCAGCCGAGCTGCGCGCTCTATGCGGTCTTGGATCATCGCAGCGGAACCGCCAGTGGGGTCAAGGCCTGGATCTTTCAAGCCGTCTTCAGCTTGCCACGCAGTGCATAGCCCTTCGTATATCGTCGATAGGCATGGCCCGATACCTGCCGAGAAATAACCAGCGATTGCATATAACCCAAGCGCTGCCATGATCAAGTTTCCGACCTGCAACCCTACACTTGCGCCGATTGCCGCGCCGGGCAAGGCTCCAGCACCTAAAGCAAGTGAGCCGGCTGCGCCACCCATCGCAGCTCCCATCATTACGCTGCCGCCCACGATCATCACAACTTCCTGCAACAGCTTAATCAACTCCGGCAGAATTTCCTCAATATTGATCGACGCCCATTTGCGCCGAATGTTCATCTGCATGATGGGGGAGGATAAGTCCAGCGCGTGGCGAACATTATCGATCTTATGCCCACCCACGTATCTGTAGGCTTGAGTTGCGCCGTTACTGATGCGGCGGGTGAAGCCGTTCCAGCCGTCATCAACGCCCTGATTCAGCTCACTGAATTTTTGGTCGAGGTTTCGCTCGATGTCGCCCCAGCTAGGTAAATTAGCGAAAAAATCCATTTAGCGGTTAGGTCTCCATTGTTGGGCGGCATTTACGCCCAGATGGTGGTCCGACAGGACCACGGCATGCCGCTAATTTAGGACTACAGCCGCAAGAAAACAACTGAGAGTGGATTCTATCCTTCGCCATTAGCGCTACGACCAGTGATGCTTCAAGCAGTTGGCAGGTTGTTGCTGCAGCGGCGACCGAGATACTTTGCAAGATGGGATGGTCGTTCGGTACGAACTTGCCTCTCCCTTGTAATCGCCGCTTGCAATCAGCGAGCTGTTTTACGATGAGCTATCCACCAGCGAATCCAAAAAAATGCCCCGTCTAAGCGGGGCATTTTTGCGTGCGGCAGTTCGTTAATTCACCCACACCCCAACATGGTAATGCCAGCCATCGCCTCGACTTTCCCAGTACGGATGTTGATAGCGATAGCCCGGCCGTACCGCTTCCCAGTGGCCGTGCTCGGCGACGTAGCGGTTGCCGTTCCAGCGCCAGTAGCCGCGGGACCAGATGTAGCCCGGGCGCGGGGCCGGTTCTTCTTCGATGACGCGCACGGGCGGCGCTTGCGGGGCGACAACTTCGACGTATTCGGCGCGGGGTGCGGGTCGGTCGACGACTCGCCGTTCGTGTACCACTCTTTCTTCCACGCACCCGGTCGCCAGGGCCAGCGCGCCAATCAGCGCTATGTATCGTAGAGACATATCGTCACCTCAGACTTGTCCAGACTCTGCTGCTCGCCGTTCAGTTGTGTAACGGGGCAGCCGGCTTGCTACAGGTTTGTTGTAACAGGTGCTTTCTGTCTGGGGGCTGAATCGGCGGGACTTAGAGGGGAATCGGCGATCATTGGCGGATGGCAGGGCGCATCAACAATGATGCCCCGAAGAGGCTGCGCTGGAGAGGTGACAGAGATCACCTCACTCCATGCGCATCGAACAATCAGATGCCGGCAGTCAGCTGCGGACGGCCAAGGAAGCTGGTTCGGGTGGGCGGCGGCGAGAGTTGCTTGAGGTCGCCGTCGGTCATGGCTGCCAGGATCTTGATGGCGCTGTGGCCCTGTTCGATGGCGATACCGAACTGGATGCTCTCGATCAAACGACGCAGACGCTTGGGCGAGTTGCGTTGCTCCGCGCTGAGCAGGCGTTTGGCGACCACACCTGACTCATTCGACAACGTCAGCATGATGGTCCCGTCGAGACCCTGAATACTCAGGTTGACCCGGTAGTCGGGGTGGAAGGCGTCAGTGATCAGTTGAAAAGGGTTATCCATGGCCTGTTACCTGTTAACGATCTGCATAAGTTGACTGGGGGTGAATCCCTTTAGTTCTCGAAGCCGATCAACGGTTAATGATTCCTGCCCTGGCCGCTCTCGCTGAAGTCGCGGTGATATCCATCAGTGGTCCGTTGAAACGTCGTCTCATTGAGCGAGTCACTGCGCGCGGAGCTGTTAAGCATGCGGCGTGCAGGTGAGGTGTAAGCTCGACGATACAAAGCTTGCAGGGTTTGGGCCACAAGGGACGAAAGGTGTAAATGCTTTCAACAGGTGGACCGCGGGCCGCTGAATCGAGAAGCAGGTCATGGTTTAGGCGTCCATTTTGTACTGGCTAACTGTTTGGATAATTCCCACTCGGCACCATTTGCGCGCCCCATGCGTTCTTTGTGTGCGAAAGGTTGGCCAGTGAAGTCGCCGCGTGTTTAGCGCAGCTCACAAGGCGAACGTTCGGCGCTTGACGAACGCGCAAAAAGAAGGGGCGGGCCCTTTCCGGGCCCGCCCCTCCATCAGCAGTTCAGTGTTTCAAGGCTGCTGCATCAGCCGTGCAATGCTTCATCCTTCTCGAGAAATTCTTCTTCGAGCAACGCGTCAGCACTGACCGGCTCGTCATCCAGATCGCTTTCAATCACCGGCGCCGCGCCGCGTTTGTTGCCGCGCAGTTTTCCGAAAAGATGTTCCAGGGCGTGGTCCAGTTTGACCGCTGCGCCATCCACGGCTTGATCAATCGAATCGGCCTTGTGGGTAACGGAAATGGGTTGGTGTCCTTTTGGCCGGGCTTCCATCTGGCAACGGATGTCATGGGGGCCGGGCTTATCGCCGTTCTCGTCGTTGATGTGGACCTCAACGCGGGTCAGATCCTCTTCGTATCGTTCGAGCGTAGTTTCAACCGTGGTTCGTACCCACTCCTCCAGACGGACACTGTTTTCGATGTGGTTATCGCTGTTGACCTGGATTTGCATAGTTCTTCCCTTACTTTGGCTTGCTCGGGAGAGTCTGGACGAGGTGTTTTTCGTCTGCCCTCATTCACAGTGTTGGCGCCGATCCACGAACAATTCAACCCCTTGGAACCGAGAATATATTTCGCGGACGCGGGAACTCGACCGGCAAGTCCATTTTTACTGGGCTGCGCCTTTTCAGGGTCTGGTTTCAGGCGCTGCAGATTTGTTGCGAGATTCGTCGGACATCTTTTGCGCATGAGAATATTTATCATTAATATCGCGCCTCGCATCCTCTCACCCAGTGCCTGACCATGATCGATCAGCCTCCGTCCTTGAACTCAGCGTGTCAGGACCTCGACCACGAGGCCCCGAAAGCTGCACGCGCGCGGTTTCTGGAGGTGTTTCTGTCACAGCGCCCGCAAATGGAGGCGCTGGTCAGCCGAAGGGTGGGTTGCCGGGCGACGGCGGCGGACCTGGTGCAGGACCTGTTTCTCAGGTTCTGGAGGCGTCCGCTGGTGCAGGTCGAGGAACTCAACACCTACCTGATGCGCTGCGCTGGCAATATCGCCATTGATCATCTGCGTAATGAAAGCAATCGCGCCCGACTTAGCGATGAGTTGCTGCCTGACGCGCATCGGCCCGAGACTGACGAACCCCAGGCGGCGCTGGAGGCGAGCAATGATCTGCGCCACATCGAAGCGGCGTTGCGCGGATTGCCGGAGAAAACCCGGCAGATCTTCCTGCTCAACCGTATCCATGGGCGCAAGTACGCCGAGATCGCCAAGGCCATGGGCCTTTCGCAGAGTGCCGTGGAGAAACACATGATGCGCGCCTTGCAGGCCTGCAAGGCGAGCGTTAATGAGGACGCCGCGCGGGTTGTGCCCCTTGGTGGGAAATCCGGGGGCTTACGTCGATGAACGCCGTTTCTGTTCAAAATGCCGATCCGCACACCATGGCGCTGAGCTGGCTCAGTGTGTTGCACAACCAACCGACGGTCGCCGATCAGGCGTGTTTTAGCCGCTGGCTGCACGCCGACCCCGCCCATGCCGAGGCGTACGCTCAAGCCCAGGTGCTGTGGGAACTCAGTGAAGAGCCTGCCGCCACACTGGCCGAAGAGGACGCCGCCGCGCTCGACGCCTTGCTGCGGAAAATGGACGCGCCCACGCCGCAAAGGCTGCCGCGTTGGGGAGCGGCGCTGGCGATGGCGGCGTGTCTGGTGCTGATGGTGAGCGTCGGGATGGGCTGGAATCCGCAGCGCTGGGCAGAGGATCTGAGCGCCGATTATGTGTCGGCACCGGGGCAGGTCCGGACCGTGGCGCTGGCCGACGGCTCGCAGGTGACGATGGACGCTGACAGCGCGATCGCCGTGCATTTCGATGCGGGTGAGCGGCACGTCGAGTTGCGCCGTGGCGCCGCATTCTTTCAGGTCACCCATACCGGCCAGCCGTTTGTAGTCGATGGCGGACGCGGGGAAACCCGGGTGCTGGGCACGCAGTTCGAAGTGCGGTTGCAGCCCGTCGGGGCGCAAGTCACCGTGCTTTCGGGACGCGTTGGCGTAAAGGCGGCCTCCGATGCGCGGCAGCAGATTTTGACGGCCGGTCAGCGGGTCACTTATGACCGCGAACGCACCAGTGATCCGCAGCCTGTCGATAGCGAAAGCCAGTTGGCCTGGCGTCAGGGCTGGCTCAATTACGCCCGCACGCCGCTCGCCGATGTCATCAGCGACCTGAACCGCTATTACCCGGGGCGAATCATGTTGCTCAACGATCAGCTGGCCGCGAAGACCGTCAGCGGCAGCTTTCCCAGCCGCGATCCGCAGGCCGTGCTGGCGGCGTTGAAATCCGTCGTGGGGTTTGAACAGTACGAAGCGCTCGGGCGCGTGATCGTGATCCGTTGATCACAGGCGAGCTGTTGCGGTGTAGCGCATTCATACGGGGTTGATCGATGTGAGAAGTGGGTATGTCGTTTGGGTTGTAGCGGTCTGGAGCGCGTGCGCTCAGGCAGCCGTGCCGGCCTACGACTTTTCGATCCCGGCCAAACCGCTGCCCCAGGCGCTGAGGGATTTCAGTCGGGTGACAGGGCGGGGCGTGATTTACACCCAGGAAACGCCCTACGCCGTGGATGCCCCGGCGGTGAACGGCTCGTTCAGTGCGGAGCAGGCGTTAGGCGTGCTGTTGAGCACGTCTGGCCTCACCTTCCGCCGTGCCACCGACGACACCTTCACGCTGCAATCCCGACCCGCCGAGGGCACGGTCACCCTTGGCGCGACGCAGATCGATTCCACACGCAGCGGTGCCTACAGCTATCAGCCGCCTGCTGTGACATCGGTGATGCGCAGCGCAACCCCGCGACTGGAAAACCCCCAGGCGGTGAGCGTCGTTCCGGCGCAGGTGTTGAGCGATCAGGCGCCGCGCAACCTCGATGACGCGCTGGCAAACGTAAGCGGCGTGACCCAGGGCAATACCCTCGGCAGCACCCAGGACACGCTGATGAAGCGCGGTTTTGGCGACAATCGCGACGGTTCGATCATGCGCGACGGCATGCCGGTGGTGCAGGGCCGCAACCTGAATGCCACCGCTGAGCGCGTCGAAGTCCTCAAGGGCCCGGCATCGCTGTTGTATGGCATTCAGGACCCGGGCGGGGTCATCAATGTGGTCAGCAAGCGCCCGCAGTTGCAGTCGGCCAACGCCCTCACGGCTCGGGGTTCGAGCTACGGCGCAGGCAAAAACGGCAGCGGCGGAACACTTGATAGCACCGGCGCCATTGATGGCGCTGAAGGGGCGTCAACCGGTCTGGCGTACCGCTTGATCGTTGACCACGAAGACGAAGATTACTGGCGCAATTACGGGGTGCACCGTGAGTCGCTGGTGGCGCCATCGCTGGCCTGGTATGGCGATGGCACCGAAGTGCTGGCGTCCTACGAGCACCGGGAATTTCTCTCGCCGTTTGATCGCGGCACGGCCATCGATCCGCGCACCAACCGTTCATTGAACATCCCAGCGACCCGGCGTCTGGACGAGCCGTTCAATAACATGGAAGGGCGTTCGGACCTGTATCGATTCGAGGTCGACCACACCTTCGACGACAACTGGAAAGGCCACCTCGGCTACAGCTATAACCGCGAGACCTACGACGCCAGCCAGGTGCGCGTGACCGCCGTCGACCCGGCAACCGGCACGCTGACCCGCTCCATCGACGGCACCGGCAACGCCCTGAGCACCGATCGCTTCACCACCCTGACCCTGAACGGCGATACCTCACTGGCCGGCATGCGGCACGAGCTGCTGATCGGCGTCGATGACGAATACCGCAAGATTGCGCGCGGTGAGTTAATTCGCCAGAAAAGCCAAAGCACGTTCAGCTATTTGAATCCGGTGTATGGCCAGGAAGCGGAGGGTACTCAGGTCAGTGCGGCGGACAGCCATCAGCTAGACATTTTGCGCACTGACTCGGTGTTTGCTCAGGATTCCGTGCACCTCACCGATCGCTGGATTTTCGTCGCGGGCGCGCGTTATCAAGTGTTCGATCAGCAGGCAGGCAAAGGCTCGCCGTTCATGCGCAACACCGATCTGAACGGGCAGAAGTGGATTCCGCGAGCCGGCCTCGTTTACCGCTACAGCGATGAACTGTCGGTGTATGGCAGCTACACCGAGGCCTTCAAGCCCAACTCCAGCATCGCCACGCTGGCGGGCGGCACCGTGCTGGATTCGGCGACGCCGCCTGAAGAATCGAAAGCGTGGGAGCTGGGTGCCAAGTGGGATTCGTCCGATGGCATCAGTGCGACGCTGGCGCTGTTCGACATCAGAAAGCGCAACGTGCTGGTGGCGAATTTTGACTCGCTGACGGCGAACACGGTGTACACCACCGCAGGTCAAGTCCGCTCGCGGGGTCTGGAGCTGGACGTGAGCGGGCAGCTGTCAGAACGCTGGAGCCTGATTGGCGGTTATGCCTTCACTGATGGCTGGGTGGTTGAGGACCCGACATTGAAAGGCAACCGCTTGCAGAACGTGCCCCGGCACAGCGGGTCGGTCTCGGCGGTGTACGACTTTGGCGCGGTGATGGGAGCGGACCGTTTGCGAGCGGGCTTGGGCGGCCATTACGTCGGCGAACGCCCGGGCAATCCGGATAATGATTTTGATCTGCCCGGCTACACCGTCGCCGATGCATTCGCGACCTACGAAACCCGTCTGGACGGGCAAAAAGTGAAGTTTCAGCTGAACGTGAAAAACCTGTTTGATCGCACGTATTACAGCTCGGCGGTAAGCCGTTATTTCGTGTCGCTGGGGGATTCGCGGCAGGTGGTCATGGCGACGACGCTGGAGTTCTGAAGGTCTTCCGTTCCGAGGCGAAGTCCTGGCGATTTACGCAAACCCTGTAGGAGTGAGCTTGCTCGCGAAGGCTGTGGTCCGGCCAGTAAGCGGTCGGCGGATGTACTGGCCCCTTCGCGAGCAAGCTCACTCCTACAGTTGATATAGGTTGGGTCAGTTGGAGTGGGTGACTTGAGGAGCATTTACTGAAACGCAGCCCGGTACTCACTCGCCGTTGCGCCGACTGACTGTTTGAACCGGTTGCTGAAGTGGCTGGCGCTGGCGAAGCCGCATTCCAGGGCGATCTCGCCAAATGGCTTGCGCGTCGAGCGCAGCAGCTCCCGGGCGCGGTTGAGGCGTCGGGCGAGCAGGTATTGATGGGGCGGCAGGCCGAAGCTTTCGCGGAACATCCGCGCGAAGTGGTATTCCGACAACGCGCACATGCCCGCCAACTGGCCGAGGCTCAAGGGATCGGCCAGATTCAGCTCGATGAACTCCACTAGCTGACGGCGCAGGTGCGGCGCCAATCCGCCTTTCAAGCGCAACCCTTCGCGCAGCCCCACCTGGCGCAGGACCATGTGATCGAGCAGCTCATGGGCGAGACTGCTGGTGAGCATGCGTTCGCCGGGCTCGCTCCAGTCCATGCGGATCAGGCGATGAAAGCGCTCGGCCTGCAACGGATCATCCAGAAACGTGTGCTCCTGCAACGCCAGCTGGCGTGGCTCGCGATCCAGCAGCGTGACGCAATTGAGGGCGAACTGCTCGGGGCTGATGTACAGATGCGCCAGCCGGATTTCCCCGTTCACCACCCACGAAGACTGATGGCCGGCCGGCAGCGTGCAGATCTTGTCAGGGGCGCCTTTCTTGTCTGGCTGATCGCGGCGGAACGTCCCGGTGCCGCCGTCGATGTAGCACGACAGGGTGTGGTGCGTCGGCGCGTGGTAGTTCTGCGCGTCGTGGCGGTTGTTCCACAGCGCCGCCATCACCCCGTCGCCCAGGGGCGCGCATTTCTCCAGCTGCGCGTGGGGCGAGCTGTTCAGGGATTGAAAAACCTGGATGGTTTCGAGTGACGACATGGGGACTCCTCTACGCCTCGCATCCTACTCCGCGCCAAGCCGCCTGCCAGCGGGGCGACGATCAAATGCGCAAGTTTCTGCAAGTGAGCGCAGACCCGCGCCGCCAGACTGAGGCTTCACTGGAGAGCCTGACATGAACATCACGTTGTATCTGCTGACCGTTTTGATCTGGGGCACGACCTGGATCGCCTTGAAACTGCAACTGGGTGAAGTCGCCATCCCGGTGTCGATCGTCTATCGCTTCGGCCTCGCGGCGCTGATCATCTTCGCCCTGTTGTTGGCGACCGGGAAACTGCAGAAGGTCAATCGGCGCGGGCAGCTCATTTGTCTGGCGCAAGGGCTGTGCCTGTTCTGCGTCAACTTCATGTGCTTCTACACCGCCAGCCAGTGGATCCCGACCGGTCTGGTGGCGGTGGTGTTTTCCACTGCGACACTGTGGAACGCGCTCAATGCGCGGATCTTCTTCAAGCAGAAAATCGCGCGCAACGTGTTGATGGGCGGCACTTTGGGGCTGATCGGTCTGGCGTGCCTGTTCTGGCCGGAGCTGGCCGGGCACAGCGCCAGTCGCGAGACCTTGATCGGCCTGGCGCTGACCCTGCTCGGCACGCTGTGTTTCTCGGCGGGGAACATGCTTTCCAGCCTGCAACAGAAGGCCGAACTTCGCCCGCTGACCACCAATGCCTACGGCATGCTGTATGGCGCCACGATGCTGTGCGTGTATTGCGTGCTGAGCGGCACGCCGTTCGCGTTTGAGTGGAACGCGCGGTACATCGGCTCGTTGCTGTATCTGGTAATCCCGGGTTCGGTGATTGGCTTTACGGCTTACCTCACTCTGGTCGGCCGCATGGGCCCGGAACGCGCAGCGTATTGCACGGTGCTGTTCCCGGTGGTGGCGTTGAATGTGTCGGCGTTTGCCGAAGGCTACCAATGGACCGCCCCCGCGCTGATGGGGCTGGTGCTGGTGATGGCCGGCAACGTGCTGGTGTTCAGGAAGCCGAGGGTGGTTGTGCCGGTGGGCGCGAAGCTCGCGTGAGGGCTAGCGGGCGCAGAGCGCCGGGAGCGGCATTCCCACGAAGACCGTGGGAACAATCATATCTCGAGTGAGCCCACCCTCACGTGGGAGCGAGCTTGCTCGCGAAGGCTTTCTCGGAGCCAACGAGGCTGACTGCCCCGGCCCCTTTGTGAGCAAGCTCACTCCCACAAGGGCTCACTCCCACTAGAACTGTGACGCTCAGCCCTTCCACACCTGCGCATTCACCAGATCCTGCGGCTTCTCGCCCAGCAGCGCGGCGCGCAGGTTGGCGTAGGCGCGGTCGGCCATGGCCTGGCGGGTTTCGTCCGTCGCCGAACCGATGTGGGGCAGCGTCACCGCGTTGCTCAGCGCAAACAGCGGCGATTCAGACAGCGGCTCTTTTTCGTACACGTCCAGACCGGCGCCGCGAATGGTGCCGTCCTGCAGCGCCTTGATCAGCGCCCGTTCGTCGACGATCGGACCGCGGGCGATGTTCACCAGAATCGCGCTCTTCTTCATCAGCGATAGCTCACGGGTGCTGATCAGGTGCGTGGTCTTTTCGCTGAGTGGCACCACCAGACAGACGAAATCCGACTCAGCCAGCAACTGATCCAGCGTACGGAATTGCGCGCCCAGTTCCTGCTCGATGGCGGTCTTGCGGCTGTTGCCGCTGTAGAGGACGGGCATGTTGAAGCCCAGACGACCGCGTCGTGCGACCGCTGCGCCGATGTTGCCCATGCCCACGATGCCCAGCGTCTTGCCGTACACATCAGTGCCAAAGTGCGGTGCTTCGATGCTGCGCTTCCAGTTGCCGGCCTTGGTGTAAGCGTCCAGTTCGGCGACGCGGCGGGCGCTGCTCATGATTAACGAGAAGCCCAGATCGGCTGTGCTTTCCGTCAGCACGTCGGGGGTATTGGTCAGCATGATCCCGCGTTCGGTGAGGTAGCCGACGTCGTAGTTGTCGTAACCGACCGAAATGCTCGACACCACTTCCAGCTGCTTCGCGCTCTCCAACTGCTCGCGCCCCAGCTTGCGACCGGCGCCAATCATGCCGTGGCTGTGGGGCAGGGCTTCGTTGAACTGCGCGTTCAGATCACCCTTTTTCGGATCGGGGATGATCACGTTGAAGTCTTGCTGCAGGCGCTCGGCCATTTCCGGGGACACGCGGCTGAAGGCAAGGACGGTCTTTTTCATCGGATAGCTTCTCTCGGCAGGTCAGAAGGGCAATGCGTAGCACGCTAACATTCTTGCCGAGGGATTGGCAGGGTTCCGCCGTAACGCTCACGTGATGACTAAACCGTCTCCGGCAACACATGGGTCTGCAGGTCCGCTTCATGGGCGGCCATGATTTCCGGCAGGGACCCGCGCAGGTACTCGACCCAGGTTTTGATCTTCGCATCCAGGTACTGCCGCGACGGGTAGATCGCGTACAGGTTCAGCTCGTGGGAGCGGTACTGGGGCAGTACTCGCACCAGCGAGCCATTACGCAAACCCTCGATCGCCGAGTAGATCGGCAGAATCCCGATGCCCATGCCGCTGCTGATCGCTGCCTGCATGGCGTCGGCCGAATTCACCAGAAACGGCGAGTTGCCGATGGTCACGGTTTCCTGACCTTCCGGGCCGTCGAACGCCCACTTTTCCAGCGGGAACACCGGGCTGACCAGACGCAGGCAGGCGTGATTGAGCAAGTCGGCCGGTCGATGCGCCATGCCGAACGCCTTGATGTAGGCGGGCGAGGCGCAAACGATGCTGTAGGTGATGCCCAGTCGCTGGGACACAAAGCCCGAATCCGGCAGCTCGCTGGCGAGCACGATGGACACGTCGTACCCCTCTTCGAGCAGGTCCGGGACGCGGTTGGTCATGGTCAGGTCGAACGACACGTCCGGGTGATTGCGCCGGTAGCGGGCAATCGCGTCGATGACATAGTGCTGGCCTACGCCGGTCATTGAGTGGACTTTCAACTGCCCGGCCGGGCGCGCATGGGCGTCGCTGGCTTCGGCTTCCGCTTCTTCCACGTAACCGAGGATCTGTTCGCAGCGCAGCAGGTAACGCTTGCCCGCTTCAGTCAGGGCGATGCGTCGCGTGGTGCGGTTGAGGAGTCGGGTTTGCAGGTGGGCTTCGAGGTTGGAGACAGCGCGCGAAACGTTTGCGGTGGTGGTGTCCAATTGAGCGGCAGCAGCGGTGAAGCTGCCCGCCTGCGCCACGCAAGTGAAGGCGCGCATGTTTTGCAGAGTGTCCATTGGCCGTTCTCAGGTGAGATAGCAAATTGTGACATGAAGTAACTGATCCATGTCAGCCATACCAAAGGATTATCTCCTGTTCGGTAACAAAGATTCGCAGAAGTCCCGGCTTATCGCCGGACTGGACGCCCCCTAGAATCGCCGCATCATCGATTCCCCCTCCATTCAGGTAATTGCAGCAGTGCCGCGTCGTCTCGTCAGAGGGCTCAAGCCCCTCAGTGTGTGGGCTTTAACGTTACTCATCAGCGGCTGCATCGGAACTGGCGGAATCGCCCCACAAGGCACAGCGTTGTCCCCCGACGCGCTGGCCACCGACGACGCCATCAAGGCGGCCGACACAGACGCCCACTGGCCGGCCGGTCAGTGGTGGCGCGCCTATGGCGACGAACAACTCAATCGCTGGATCGAACTGGCCGCGCTCGGCAGCCCCAGCCTGGCGATTGCTGCCGCGCGGGTGCGTCAGGCCAAGGCCATGGCGGGCATCGCGGAATCGGCGGAATCCCTGCACATCTCCGGCGACAGTACGCTGAAACGCCACAACTGGCCGACGGATCAGTTCTACGGTCCGGGTGAGCTGTCGAACACCAGCACGTGGGACAACAACGCGTCGCTGGGCCTGAGTTATTCCCTTGATCTGTGGGGCCAGGAAAGCAATCACTCCGAACAGGCGCTGGACATGGCGCACATGAGCGCGGCCCAGGAGCGTCAGGCGCAGCTGGAATTGCAGGACAACATCGTCCGCGCGTACATCCAGTTGTCCCTCAACTACGCCCAGCGTGACATTGCCCAAGCCACACTCGCGCAACAGCAGCAGATCGTTGATCTGGCCCAGCGCCGTCTGAAAGGCGGCATCGGCACCCATTTTGAAGTCAGCCAGGCCGAAGCCCCGCTACCCGAAACCCATCGTCAGATTGACGCGCTGGACGAGGCAATTGCCCTGAGCCGCAATCAGATCGCCGCGCTGGCGGGCAAAGGCCCAGGCGAGGGCGCACGTCTTCAGCGCCCGACGCTGTCGCTGAATGCCGCGTTGAAACTGCCGTCGGCGTTGCCGGCCGAATTGCTGGGGCAGCGTCCGGACGTGGTCGCCAGTCGCTGGCGGGTGGCGGCGCAGGCGCGGGGCATTGATGTGGCCCATGCCGGGTTTTACCCGAACGTCGATCTGATGGGCAGCCTGGGTTACATGGCCACTGGCGGCGGCATGCTGGAATTCCTCGCCGGCAAGAAATTCAATTACAGCGTGGGGCCGGCGATCACCTTGCCGATCTTCGACGGCGGGCGTTTGCGTTCGGAGCTGGGTGTGGCGTCAGCGGGTTATGACGAAGCCGTCGCGCAGTACAACCAGACCCTGGTGATGGCGCTGAAGAGCATTTCCGATCAATTGATTCGCCGCGAGTCGATGGAAAAGCAGCAACAGTTCGCCGATCAATCGGTAGCCGCCGCGCAGAAAACCTACGACATCGCGATGGTCGCCTATAAACGCGGCCTGACCGATTACCTCAATGTGCTCAACGCGCAGACGCTGTTGTTTCATCAGCAGCAGGTGCAGCAACACGTCCAGGCCGAACGCCTGACGGTGCACGCAGAATTGGTGGTGGCGCTGGGGGGAGGGTTGATGGCGGGCAATGATTCGCCTGCGCCGGAAAGGACCGCTGTGCCGAAAACGCCGGTGTCGCTGGCGGTGTTCGATAAATGATGCGCTCCGGCAGGGCCTGGCGATGAGCGCCGCTTTTAACTGGCTCAAATCCCTCGAATGGCGTCGCGGCCTGAACGATTGGGCGCGCAGTGATGGCGTGACGTGGATCTACATCGGCAAAGTACTGACCGCGGCGTTCCTCACGTACTGGATCGCCATGCGCCTGGAACTACCGCAGCCGCGCACGGCCATGATCACCGTGTTTATCGTCATGCAGCCCCAGAGCGGTCAGGTGTTCGCCAAGAGTTTCTATCGCTTGCTCGGCACCGTCGCCGGCTCCGTGGTTATGGTCACTCTGATGGCGTTGTTCGCGCAAAACAGCGAGCTGTTCCTTGGCAGTCTGGCGATCTGGGTCGGTTTCTGCTGCGCCGGGGCCGCGCGCTATCGCAACTTCCGCGCCTACGGTTTTGTGCTGGCCGGCTACACCGCCGCAATGACCGGGCTGCCCGCGCTCGCGCACCCGGACACCTCATTCATGGCCGCCATGTGGCGGGTGCTGGAAATCTCGCTCGGCATCGTTTGTTCGACGCTGGTCAGCGCGGCGATCCTGCCGCAAAGCGCCGGCGCGGCGATGCGCAACACCTTGTATCAGCGCTTTGGCACCTTCGCCCAGTTCGTCATCACCGGCCTGCGCGGCGAGAGCGATCCGGCGTCCTTCGAGGCCAGCAACGTGCGCTTCATCGCCGATGCCGTGGGACTCGAAGGCCTGCGCGCGGTCACGGTGTTCGAAGACCCGCACATGCGCCGCCGCAACGGTCGATTGAATCGCCTGAACAGTGAATTCATGACCATCACCACGCGCTTCAACGCCCTGCACCAATTGCTGGAACGCTTGCGTCGACGCGGTGTGACACCGGCCGTTCAGGCCATCGAGCCCGGCCTGACTGCGCTGACTGGATTGCTGGAGCCTTTCGCCGGTCGCGCGCTGACCAACGCCGACGCCGCGCTGCTCGCCAATCGCTTGAGCGTGTACAAGGCCGACTTGCCCGAGCACGTGCGCAGCCTGCGCGCCGAGTTCGTCAAGACCGAGCCCGGCGACGATGACCTGCTGGATTTCCATACCGCTTACGAATTGCTGTATCGCTTCGTCGATGACATGCACGACTACGCCCAGACCCATGCGTCTCTGGCCGATCACAACCATGCGCGGGAGAAGTGGGTCGAGCCCTTCGTCTCCACCACCAGTTGGCTGTCTTCGCTGGCCTCCGGCGTGCGCGCGACCTTTATTCTCGCGGTCATGTCGGTGTATTGGGTGGCGACGGCATGGCCGAGCGGTGCGTCGATGACCCTGGTGTCCGCCGCCACGGTGGCGCTTTCCGCGACGACGCCGAACCCGAGGCGCATGTCGTTTCAGATGGCGTGCGGGACCTTTTTGGGGGCGGTGCTGGGGTTTTTCATCACCTTTTTCGTGCTGCCGCGCATCGACGGTTTCCCCCTGTTGTGCATGGTGCTGGCGCCGGTGTTCGTGCTCGGCACGTTCCTGACCACACGGCCGCAGTGGGTGGGATATGGGCTGGGGCTGCTGATTTTCTTCAGCATCGGTTCGGCGCCGGACAACCTTACGGTCTACAACCCGTACGCGTTCATCAACGACTACATCGCCATGGTCCTCGGCATGCTGCTGTGCGCGGCGGCGGGGGCGATCATTCTGCCGCCGAACAGTCGCTGGCTGTGGCAGCGGCTGGAAGGCAATCTGCGTCAGCAAGTCAGTTTCGCCATCAGCGCGCCGCTGCGCGGAATCCGTTCCAGCTTCGAAAGCCGCACCCGTGACCTGATGCATCAGGCCTATGGCCTGGCCGCCGGCAAACCGGAAGTGCAACGCAATTTGCTGCGCTGGATGTTCGTGGTGCTGGAAATCGGCCACGCGATCATCGAGTTGCGCCGCGAGCAGGACATTCTGCCGGTGCACCCGAGTTACGCCGAATCGCAACCCTGGCGGCAGGCGATTCGTGCCATGGGCCGCTCGCTGATTCGCCTGTTCATCCAGCCTGATCGCCACAACCTGGCGCGCAGCCTGTCGGCCGTCGATCACGCCATCGTCTGCGTGCAGAATACCGACGAGCCCTTCGCGCCACACTTCGACACCTCGGCATTGCGCCGGGTGAAAAGCTACCTGCACTTCATCCGCACCTGCCTGCTGGACCCGCAATCGCCGCTCGCGGGCGCTGCGTCAGAGCAGGCGTCTGTGGCCTCGCCCCAAGGACAACTCAATGCCTCGTGAACTCGCCTTCCACGGCGTGTACATGCCGACCGTGACCGTCATGTTTCTGGTCGCGATGGTGCTTTCCTGGGCGCTGGACCGCTTCATGTCCGGGCTCGACCTGTACCGTTTTTTCTGGCATCCGGCGCTGCTGCGTCTGAGCCTGTTCAGCTGCATTTTCGGCGCCATGGCGCTCACTGTTTACCGTTGAGGCACGTTGGTTGAGATGAAAAAGCTCTTCAGTCTGATCGCGACTTTGTTGATTCTGGCCCTGGCCATCTGGATCGGCCGGCTGCTGTGGATTCATTACATGGACACGCCGTGGACCCGCGACGGCCGGGTGCGCGCCGACGTGATCAACGTCGCCGCCGATGTCAGCGGCGTGGTGATCGATGTGCCGGTGAAGGACAACCAGCCGGTGAAAAAAGGTGACCTGCTGATGCAGATCGACCCTGAGCACTATCAGCTGGCGGTGAAGCAGGCCGAGGCCATGGTGGCGTCACGCAAGGCGACGTGGGAGATGCGCAAGGTCAACGCCAATCGGCGCAAGGACATGGACGCCCTGGTGATCTCCGCCGAAAGCCGCGAAGACGCCAGCAACGTCGCCACCTCTGCCCAGGCGGATTACCAGTTGGCGGTTGCGCAGCTCGAAGCCGCGCAGTTGAACCTGCAACGCACCAAAGTGCTGGCGGCGGTGGACGGCTACGTCACCAACCTCAACGTGCATCGCGGCGACTACGCGCGCATCGGCGAAGCGAAGATGGCCGTGGTCGACAGGAATTCGTTCTGGGTGTACGGCTTCTTCGAAGAGACCAAGCTGCCCCACGTCAGGATCGGCGATCCGGCGGACATGCAGTTGATGAGCGGTGAAGTCATGAAGGGCCACGTCGAGAGCATCGCCCGCGCCATCTACGATCGTGACAATCCGGAGAGCCGCGAGCTGATCGCCGACGTCAACCCGACGTTCAACTGGGTACGACTGGCCCAGCGCGTGCCCGTGCGCATTCACCTGGATCACGTGCCGGAAGGGGTGGTGCTGGCGGCGGGGATCACCTGCACGGTGATTGTGAATCCTGAGCAGGAAGGATTGGTGCAGTAACGCCTGCGATCCATGGATACTGGAAGTAAGCCTTCGCGAGCAAGGTGGAGCGCCACCCCGGTTGCACACAAAGGATCGGAGTGGACTCGGCATCTCTTACTCGCTCACAGCTTCGAGTGGACGCAGGACTTGTGGGAGCGAGCTTGCTCGCGAAGACTTCAGCCCGGCAGCTAAAAATGCTGCGGATGTACTGGCCCTTTCGCGAGCAAGCTCGCTCCCACAAGTTTTGCATCAACCACTACTGGTCAGTGCGTATCTGCAAGGGCCGACGCTGGAGGTCAGCCCTGTTTATCCAGCTTGAAGCGCTTGCTTAGAATCCATTCGAGCAGTGCCTTGGGCAGCAGCCGTTCCATAAGTGGTAGCGCGCGGCTACCGTTGCCGGATCGCAGCAGACGCGGTGGATGGCTGCGTTGCACGGCGTTGAGCACGTCGCGGGCAAAATCGGCGGCGGGTGTCGGATTGCCCTGGGACGCATTGGCCCTCGCGCGGATGCCTTCACGCCACGGCCACCACGGCGAATCCTGGTGAATCACTTGCTCGGCCTCGTGGCTGGCGTTTTGCGCGAAATGAGTGTCGATGGCGCCTGGCTGGACTTCCATCACCCGGATGCCGAAAGGCGCCAGCTCCATGCGTAAAGCGTCGGTCATGGCATGGACAGCGGCCTTTGAAGCGCAATATGCCCCCGCGAACGGCGTCACCAGCACGCCCGAAACGCTGCCGATGTTCACCACCAACCCCTTGTTGCGACGCAGCATTGGAAACAGCGCGCGCGTCACGCCAACCATGGAAAATACATTGGTTTCGAACTGTCTGCGCATGGCCTCGACACCACCATCCAGTAGCGGGCCAATGCCACCGTAGCCTGCGTTGTTGACTAGCACATCGAGCCCTTTGCCGTGTTGATCAAGCTCGCAGACCAGCAGATCAATCGCTGCGCTGTCATTGACGTCCAAGGCCACGGCACGAAAACCTGCAGCGGTCAGTGCTTCCACATCGGCCGGCTTGCGTGCCGTCGTCCAGACCTCATGGCCTGCCGCTTTGAAGGCATCCGCCATGGCGCGGCCGATGCCGCTGGAACAACCGGTGATCAACACCACAGACATGGTTCAGTCCTTGAAAAAAGAGAAGGGCGGCGCTCAGCCGGAGAACGTGCCTTGCAGGCGTTCGGCGCGAAACTCCAGGGTCTGCGGCCGATAACCCGGACGCAGCGGCGGCATCGGCAAGCAATCTTGCCACTGACTGCCGGGCAACAAATCGCCCGGTCCCCGGTAGCGCGGTGCGGTGTAGGTGTCTTCGGCCAGGTTCACGGTATCGCCCGGCGCGTAGGCCGCGATCTTCCAGCGCAGTTCGGTAAGCGAGACCTTATTGCCGTTATCGATCAGCACCAGCAACGGGCGGCCCGTCGGGCACTGTTGCGGCGCATAGTTCACGCGCATTTGCAGGCGCTCAAGGCGCTGCTCATCGCGGCTGTCCTCCCAGACCACAAACGCCGCCACCACACCCAGCCCGACTGCCGCCGCCAGAGAAACAGGCAGGGCTTTGGAGGGATAGCGGAGGAGCAGGACCAGCCAGGTGAACAGGAGTACGGCGCCGAAAATCATCGTGTCGATCTCGCGATTGCAGATGCGGGCATCGTACCGAAAGGGGAGGGGATTGGGCTAATGGTGGTTCGTCTGATTCAAGGTCGCACAGGTATGAAAGCCCACAAAAAAGCCCCCGAAAACCCTCTGCGGATGGGGAATACGCAGAGGATTGACGGGGGCTAGTACTACTCGGTGAAGCGGTATTAACGCGCGATGGTCTGGGTCTTCACGCCGGCTTCGATGCCCGGGGTGGAGCGGCCGTAGACGTCTTCGAAACGCTCGATGTCGTCTTCGCCCAGGTAGCTGCCCGATTGGACTTCGATGATTTCCAACGGGATTTTGCCCGGGTTGCGCAGGCGGTGAACCGAGGCGATCGGGATGTAGGTCGACTGGTTCTCGGTCAGCAGGAACACGTTGTCGTCGCAGGTGACCTGAGCGGTACCCGATACAACGATCCAGTGTTCAGCGCGGTGGTGATGCATCTGCAGCGACAGGCTGGCGCCCGGCTTGACGGAAATGCGCTTGACCTGGAAACGGCCGCCCATGTCCACGGAGTCGTACGAGCCCCATGGGCGATAGACTTCGAGGTGGTTCTGGGTTTCGCTGCGGCCTTGCTCGTTCAGCGTGTTGACCAGTTGCTTGACGCCCTGAACCTTGTCTTTGTGGACGATCATCATGGCGTCTTTGGTTTCGACGACAACGACGTTGTCCAAGCCGATCACGGTCACCAGTTTGCCGTTGCCCTGAATCATGCAGTTGCGGCTGTCCTGAATAACGACATCGCCTTTGGCAACGTTGCCGTTTTCATCTTTGGCGCTCACGTCCCACAGGGAAGACCAGCAGCCGACATCGCTCCATCCCGCATCGAGTGGAACCACGCAGGCGCGCTGGGTTTTTTCCATGACGGCGTAATCGATGGAGTTGTCAGGGCAGCAGGCGAAGCTCGCCTCGTCCAGAGAGATACTGTCGCCGTCCTGCTTGCTGCGCTCGAGGGTCAGCAGGCAGTTGTCGTAGATATCCGGATCGTGCTTTTTCAGCTCTTCCAGGTAACGGCTGGCGCGGAACAGGAACATGCCGCTGTTCCAGTAGTAACCGCCGGCCTGGACGAATTCCTGGGCGCGTTGTTCATCAGGCTTCTCAACGAAGTGCTGCACGCGGCTGACGCCTTCCGGCAGCAGGGCGTCGGCGGTGGACTTGATGTAGCCGTAGCCGGTTTCAGGCTTGGTCGCCGGGATACCGAACAGCACCATTTCGCCACGCTCTGCAGCAACGGTGGCCAGGGCCAGCGCACGTTGCAGGGCTTTCTGATCGTCGATCACGTGGTCGGCTGGCAGCACCAGCATCAACTCGTCACGACCTTCGTTGGCCAGCATCATCGCGGTGATGGCAACGGCAGGCGCAGTGTTGCGACCAAACGGTTCCATGATCACGGCCTGAGTTTCCAGACCCAGTGCATTGAGCTGCTCGGTGACGATGAAGCGGTGATCCTTGTTGCACACCACGACAGGGTGCTGCATGCCGTCGAACTGCAGGCGCTCGACGGTCTGTTGGAACAGAGTGTGTTCGCCGGTCAGCGCCAGGAACTGTTTAGGAAACTGTTTACGCGAAAGAGGCCAGAGTCGGGAACCGCTACCACCTGACAAGATCACTGGAATCATTTTGTTTCTCCGTTAAGCAAAAATCGTTCGAATGGGCTGTAGGTCTTTTCGGTCTTTCTGGTTTTTGTCTTGCATCGCCCGGCGTCCTCTTGGCTGTCTGCTTGCTCCGCAGTGCCTGACGCCGAACGCTTAATCCCGTAAATCCGTGGCAGCGCGCGGTTGATCACGCGCGCTGCCGGCGGCCTCTCGGCCAGATTCAACGCTTACTGAGTGCCCGTCGGGCGCTTGACCCAGACTGGCGACAGGCTGCTGCCGCTGCCGGTGACGTAGAGAACGGCGGCTTCACCGCGCTCCAGTGCAACCGGCTTCAGGTCGGCCACTTTCTTGTCGCCGTCGAACAGCGCGAAGCTGACTTTGACCGGGTTGATTTCACGCTCGCCGGTGCCCTTGGCAGACACAGCCTTGACCACGTCGGTCTTGCCGTCAGCGGTTTTCAGGGTCAGTGACTTGTCACTCAGGTTCTGTACGCGAACCAGGGACTTCTGCTTGTTCTTGAACGGAGGCTCTTCAACCAGCTGCGGCGCACCCGAAGTGTTGTTGACGATGGTGTAGTAGTGGTCGCTGGCCAGTTTCACCGGCAGGGACTGGCTGCCGACTTTGGCGGTGTAGTCGCCCTGAGGCATGAAGCCGAAGTCACTGCTGGCCAATGGGCCGATTTCGTTGAGGCTGGTGTTGCCGACGCTGGCGGAGATTTCGCTGCTGCTGGCGTTGTAAACACGCACGAAGGTCGAGCCTTTTGGTGCGGTCGGGCCGTACAGCGCGGCGTCGCCACCGGCGAATGCGGAAAGGGATACGAAGCCCAGGCTCGCGGCCAGCACGCAGGTTTTCAGCAGGTTGGTTTTGCTCGAACGAACTGGCATTGGGTTCTGCGAAGTCATAGTCAAAGAGTCCTCTCAGTTTTGCGCCCGGGTGGGCGACTTGGAGTTATTGGCGTTGTCCGCCAGATTCTGTTGGGGGTCACGGGCCTTTTTGAGTTCAGCGATCCACTGTGGGTCGAACTCGGTCAGGTCGTTGTGAGCGGGCAGGTAGCGTTCCGGGAATTCCCAGATCAGCACCTGCGGGGGGCTGCTTTTGAAGGCGTCGGTCTGCAGGTACTTGAGCATCGGCAGGATCGGGCCATGGCCGTCTTCGGCGTAATTCACGACGTCTGCGTGCAGGGCCTGTTTGAGCGCACCGGCGAAGTTCCAGTTGGGGTTGGCGCTGTAGCTGGTGCCAACCAGGCCGACCGCAACCGAATTGTCAGCGAACAGGGCGTCATCACTTTCGGCGCCAGCTTCAGCCGGGTTGGTGCTGCGCTGTTGCAGGTCGTCCGGCTTGGGCAGCAGGTTGCTGAACAGCGGATCCAGCGGCAGGAAGTTGGTCAGATCGCCCTTGTAGGGTTCGGTCGTCTTGGCTTCAGTGACGAAGTTCTGCGGTTCAACGTTCAGCGGCAGCTGCTTGCTGATCACGTCACCCAACTGCTGGGCAACGATTTCCGCGCCCATCGGCGTCCAGTGAGTGTCGGTGCGCAGGAACACCTGGCCCTTCTCTTTGGCGCTTTGCAGCGGCGTGAGCAGATCAGGGGCGAGGATGCCGGCCTGATTAACCTGAGCGTGGAACTGCTGATACAGATCGGTGTGCAGCGTGGCCGGTTTGTTGTCACCGACGTGCTCCGGGTACAGACGCGTCTTCGCCGGAATGATCGCCAGCACCAGCTGCGTGCCTTGCTTTTTCAGGGTGTCACGCACGCCCTGAATGATCGCCAGGTTGTCTGCTTCGTTCTGCTCGCCGTTGGCAACGGCGTCGAATTCTTCGTCGGTGTACAGCCACTGGTCCTTGCCCAGGATCACGCCCGGACGACCTTCGTTGAACACCTTGTAGTCCAGCGCTGCCCAGAGGTTGGTGCCCAGACGCTTGATCGGGAATTCTTCGTCGTAGTGGGTTTCCACCGCTTTGGTCCAGTGACCATTGAGCACGGTGGTCTCCTTCGACGTCGAGAAACCGATGAAGCTGCGCAGCGACCACAGGCCCAGCACCAGCAGAATCGCCAGGAACAGGAAGATGTAGAGGAAACGTAATGAACGGGTCATGTCAGGCTCCTCAGAACTGGAAGTAAAGGAACGGCGAGAAACTGGCCGCCGAGAGTTTCAGGATCGATGCAACGAACATCAGCAGGATCAGGGCGCGCATGACATAGCGCGACCAGTCGACGGTCCAGTAGGCAGGCTGAACCTGCGCTTCGGTGCCGACGATGTAACCCGATTGATGGATGCTGCCCGGCTTGTCGCCCGGCACGGCCTTGATCAGGCCGGGCTCGGCAGCGGCAGGGCCATCGGCCTGCACGGGCTTGTCGGTCGGCTTGCCCGGTGCACGGTTGCGGTAGAAATCACGCAGGCCGAAGAAGGCGAGGGTGATGTACGCCACAACCAGGGTCGCTACTTGCAGGCCGGTGAGGCTGGCGCGGTTGAGTTCCGACAGGCCGAGATCGCTGAAGCTGAACATGGCGCCATACATACGAGCGGCAACGTGCAGGTTTTCCGAGCGGAAGATGACCCAGCCCATGACCACCAGCAGGAAGGTGAACGCCCAGCGAACCACGTTGAACGTGCGCGGTGCGGTGTTCAGGCCGATGGCTTTTTCGATCGCCAGCCACACACCGTGCCAGGCACCCCAGACGATGTATGTGATGTTGGCGCCGTGCCACAGACCACCCAGCAGCATGGTCAGAAACAGGTTGCGGTAGGTCGCGACCTTGCCGCCACGGTTGCCGCCCAGCGTGATGTACAGATAGTCACGCAGCCAGGTCGACAGGCTGATGTGCCAGCGGCGCCAGAACTCGGTGATCGACTGGCTGATGTAGGGCTGTTTGAAGTTTTCCATGAAGCGGAAACCCATCATCAGGCCCAAGCCGATGGCCATGTCGCTGTAACCTGAGAAGTCGAAGTACAGCTGCGCGGTATACGCCAGCGCCCCGAGCCATGCGTCACCCGTGGTCGGGTTCTGCAGGGCGAAGCAATGATCGGCGACCACTGCCAGCGTGTCGGCAATGAATACCTTCTTGATGAAACCCTGCATGAACCGCGTGCAGCCCTCGGAGAACTTGTCGAGGGTGTGCGTGCGGTTGTTGAACTGATCGACCAGGTCGCGGAAACGCAGAACCGGCCCTGCGATCAGGTGCGGGAAGATCGCCACGAACGCTGCAAAGTCGATGAGATTTCGCGTCGCCGGTGTGTCGCCACGGTAGACGTCAATGATGTAGCTGATGGACTCGAAGATGTAGAACGAGATACCGATCGGCAGCAACACGTGGGTCAGGATGAAGGGCTCAAGGCCGATCGACGTCATCATCGCGTTGATGCTGTCCACGCCGAAGTTGGCGTACTTGAAATAGCCAAGGATGCCCAGGTCGACCACCACGCCGAGCAGCAGCCAACGCTGAGCCGGTTTGGTTCTTACCCCGGCGGCGCCTACGCGCAGGCCGATCCAGTAGTTCCACAGCGTCACACCTGCGAACAGCGCCAGAAAGTCCACTCGCCACCACGCGT
The DNA here is from genome assembly GCF_039672565.1 of Pseudomonas sp. Ps21-P2. Taxonomy (NCBI): domain Bacteria; kingdom Pseudomonadati; phylum Pseudomonadota; class Gammaproteobacteria; order Pseudomonadales; family Pseudomonadaceae; genus Pseudomonas; species Pseudomonas sp. Ps21-P2. The sequence continues at coordinate 357,537 of NZ_JBDFPL010000007.1, read as the reverse complement.
AAAACACGTAGCTGGCGACCAGCAGCAGCAGGTTGCGATAGCGTTGCCCGCTCAGGTAGTACAAGCCGAGAAACACCGGCAAGAACAGGAACAGGAACACGTTGGATGAGAAAACCATCCTTTATCTCTCCATTTGTCCAACTTCAAAGGCCGAAGCCCCCCCAAACCCCCCACGAAAAAATGGAGGGGTGAAACATGCATCCGCCGACTCCCCGCAGGAGTGAGCTTGCTCGCGATACGTCAGTCCGGTTGATGCCGCTCTGACTGATACATCGCTATCGCGAGCAAGCTCACTCCTACAGTGGGTTCGCTGTGGATCACACCACGGCGAACACTGCTGGAGCCTTTGCTCTTACGAACCGCCCTTGTCACCCTTTTCATGCGTCGGGTCATAAGTGCGGGTCAGGTCGCCGCCGAGGCGGAAGTTCTTGAACGGCTGCATCTTGTGTTTCTGTTCAAGCACGTCCGGGCCGCAGTCATACAGCGAGCAGTACGGTTCTAGCCAGGCGAATTTCATGTCGGTCTTCAGGTCCGTCATGTCCTGCTTTTCGCCATCGCGGGCGGCGAATTCGCTGCCGGAGTTCTTCACGCCAGCCAGCACGCGATCACCCAGACGCTTGAGCGCACCGTTGTTTTCCTGACGCAAATCGACACCGTTGGCCTGGGCGAAACTCGCGATCATGGCCAGAGGCGGAAGTGCGTAGTTGTGGTACGCCAGCGCACGCTGTTTGCGCTTGAGCTCGTTCGGCAGGAAACCTTGCGGGTCAACCTGATTGGCGCCGATCTTGAATTCCTTCACTGCCCAGTCAAACAGGTCTTGGCGATTGGTCGCGACTGCCGTGGACATCACGGCCCAGGCTGCCCAGTAGGAGTGGTTGTTAGTCTTGTCGAGCGGCAGATTGTTCCAGTCGCTGACGACGTGATCCGCCAGTTTGCTGAACCAGGCCTCAATCACCTGCGATTCCTGCTGGCGGGTGGCCAGAGGATGCGACTCGGAGAACTTCAGGCGCAGATAGGCTGACGACATGCTGCCCAATGCCCATTTGCGCATCGACTTGCCGGTGTGGTTGAAGTCGGTGGACTCCAGCGCATCGGCCTTGGCCCAAGTGGTCAGCATGTTCAGCGCGCAATCGAGCTGTTCCGGGCGACCGTCACGCATGTACTGCATCACCACCTTGCTGGTGGCGCGCTCCATGGTGGTGATGTCTTTGGTCGCATCACGAAAAGCCTGATCGGAGACCATATTCAGCGTCGCGCGGGCTTTATCCGAACCTTCGTATTTGCTGCGAAACTGCAGCGGGCCGGTGTAGGGCTGCGGAATGGAGTCACAGCTGAACTTGCCCTGGCCCGTCTTGAATTTCTCGACACCTTCGTAGTAACCCTGCGGCGGCACGAGTGTCGATGCAGCGCTGGCACCGGTGGCGAACAGTGCCGAGGACATCATTGCCAGCGACAGAAGGGTAGGGAGCATCAGTTTTGGAGTGTGCATAAGAGCCTCATAACCCGGCTTGCGCGGTTTGATGCGCGACATTCGGGAACACGTTGCGTTTGCATACTTTCGCTTCGACCTGCTGTGGCGCAGCGCCCGCTTCCGGACCCTGCACTTCCAGTGCGAGCAATTGCTGGTCAGCCCAGTCTTTGTCATCGCGCAGTTCGAAGGAGAAGCGCCCGTCGGTTTCAGACGTTTCAGGTTTCTCGATCTTCAAGTCTTCGTGGCGGCCGTTCATGTACCAGAGGCGCGCCTGAAGGGTTTTCACTGAGTTGTCGGCGAACTTGATGTCGATCTGATTACTGCCGTTGCGCACATCCTTGATGCCGTTTTTGCCGTTGACCAGCAACTCGTTGATCCCTGGTTTGAGGGTGGTGCTGGTGCTCATGATTGCCGGTTTGCCTTCACAGCCGTTGTCCAGCAGCGACATCATCTGGCGATAGATGGTCTCCTGATCCAGGCGGTAAAGCGGCGAGAATTCCCAGATGAGAATCTTCGGTGGGTGTTTCTGGAAGTCTTCGCTGCCCAGGTACTGCAGCATCGAACCTTCAAGGCCGCCGCCCGGGAAGGCGACGTTCAGCACATCAGCACCAATGTATTCCTGCAAAAAGCCGGCAAAGTTGTAGTTCTTGCCGCTGTGACTGGTACCGACCAGCGTGATCTCCGGATTGCCGGAGTCACCAAACAGGTCGCCGTCGGCTGCTTCGCCTTTGGGTTCCGTCTCGAACTGGTCCATGTACTGGATGGCGTAACTCGTGCCGCACAATTGACCGGCCATGTTGTGAAGAGTGCCCTTCTTGCCCATGCGACCTGACAGGTGGGTCTCGAACTCACGGCGCGGAACACCGGCGAAGGCCTGCATTTTCTTCACGGAATCAGCGACGATTTTTGCTGTGCGCTGAGCGCCATACGGCGTCCAGTGCTGGTCACCGCGGAAGTAGAAATCATGGGCCTGTTGCTCGTTGGTCAACGGCGACAGGTCCGGCACGGTGTAGCCCATCTTCGCGAAACGACCGAGCATGGCCTGGTAGTTACGCAGCGCGGTGTTGTAGTCGAACTTGTCGCGCTCGGCCGGGAACAGCTTGTTGCGATCCACCAGCCCGCGGGTTGGCTGATACACGACGACCAGCTCTACACCCTTGCTCTTGAAGGCGTCGTGCAGCATTTGCATGCGGCGATAGCCTTCAGGCGTGGTGTCGAATTCGGTGCGCAGATCTTCGCGGGTCCGGAACAACCAGTCGCCCTGGGCCTGAACCAGCGTGGTGAAGTTCTGCTGGTAGCGGCTGACGTAGTTTTTTTCGTCGTGCGCTTCAGGGCACAGACTGCAGCAAGGCTCGGCCGTGAAGGTCGGGGCTGTAGTGTCCGCTGCATACGCGCTATTGCTGGCGGCGAACAGTGCAGCGGTCAGGCCCGAGAGGCTGAGCAGTTTGATCAAATGTGCGTGCATAGAAATATCTTCCTCAGTCCCGGAGTTGTTTCTGGCTTTCGACCGGGTCGATCAACACGGCTTTCTGTTGGCGCACCAGCAGATCGAGGATTTCGTCCTGACGGTCGCCCAATACACCGTTGAAGCTGATCCCGCTGGCTTTGGTCGGTGCGAGCATCGAGACTTTGTACAGCTCGACGCTCAGAGGCGAGTCGATGGACAGCGGGCCTGAACCGTTGGAGGTCAGTTCGCCGCCGACCATGATCAGCGAGACTTCGGCATCGAACGGGTCGAGCTTGATGTCGCGGTCAGTGTCCGACAGGTCCTTGATGTGGCCGTAGACGCCCATCAAACCGTTACCGATGGCCAGGTTTTCGTACAGCTTGATGTTGGTGCTGTTGCGAACCCGGATACCGTGACGCTTGTTGGCGAACACACGATTGCCCCACAGCAGGTTGTCGGCACTCTCATACAAGGTGATGCCGTCGGTGTGGTTGCGGTAGATCTCGTTGTACGCCACCAGGTTGTTCACGCTGTTACGGTCAAGGACGATGCCGGACAGGTGGTTGTCGTAGCTCTTGTTGTTGATGATGAAGCTGTCGTTCACCTCACGGGAGACGATGATCCCGTGCTTTTTCTTGGTCCCGTACACCGTGTTCTCGGCAATGATCAGACCGTGGGAACGGTCATGGGGGTCGATGCCGTAGATGATGTTGTCGTGGTAGGTGCTGCCCTTGACCACGAAGTCGCGGGTTTCATAGCAGTAGAAGCCGTACCACATGTCCGAGAAGTCAGAATTGACGATCCAGCCGGTTGGCTCGGCGCGGTTCATCTGCGCCTTCATGTTCGGTGTGTACTGGGAAATACTGACGCCGTACGACTTGCTGTTGTTGTAACCCAGGCTCGCCACTTTGGTGTTGAACATGTAGGTCTGGGTGCCACCCCAGGACAGCAGGAACGGGCGGAATTCCTTCGGCGCCTTGAACGTCGACGGGCCGTTGGACTTCTCGCTCCAGCCGGTCAGCTTGGTGTCGGACATGAACAGCAGGTTGTCGTTGACCAGAAACGCACCGGCATCCTGAGACAGGCGCAGCTCGGTGGTTTTCTTGTCGACTTCAAAGATGCCGTTCTTGCCGACAACGATCGGCAGACGCGCCAGAAAAACGCCCGGCGAGGTTTCGCTCAGGTACTGTTTAGGCACCTTCTTCGCCAGCTCCTGCAGGGTCATGTAGCCATCTTCGATGAAGATCGCCTGGGGGATGCCGTGCTGACGGGCCACCCATTCGGCCATCTTGTTGTCACCGCCGATGAATTCTTTCAGCGAGTCTTCCTGCATCATGCGTTTGATCGCAACCTTGCCCGGCTTGCTGCGCACGATCTTCTTCTGCATGGCCTGCTGGGTGTAACCCGAGAGGTCAGGCAGTTTTGGTTTGTCCATCAACAGCGGCTCAATGGGCGGACTGCTGATGGAGTAGGTCTTGGCCTGATGCAGGCCTTTGACCAGCACATCCTTGCCATCCGCCGGATGCGCCGCAGGGGCGGGAACCGGCAGCGGGCTGTTGGCCATGGCCGCAGTGCTGGCGAGCAGCAAGGCGCTGCTCAGCACAGCGCTTTCCAGCAGGGCATAGGGCCATGCCCGGTGACGCAATCTGCTTGCTTGACTGTTCATCTCATTGCACTCCTATCGCGGCTTGCATCAGAAGCGCCAGATGACGTCGACGATGGCGCGGTGCATGTAATCGTCTACACCGCTGTGGTACGCATCGCCCGGTTTGAACACGCCTGCACGCAGACGAATCAGCGCCGACGGTTCGTCGAACGACTGGCTTACCGCAGCAGGCAGCAGGCCTTGCTTGAAGTACTTGGTGACGACGAGGTCCATTTCCTGGCCCAGGTCCTTGCGGCCGTCTTCGAGGGGCAGCGAGGCAAATGTGCTGACGCCATCGTCATCGACATTTTCCTGAGCAGGGTTGATGCCCGCGCCGCCGATGCCCGAATGGCCGTCGACGCGACGGAACTTGTGGTAGATCAGCGAGGCGTCGTACTCGTCCTGCATCTGCCAGGACGCGAACAGCGAGCCCGACTCTACGTTGGCCATTTCGCCCTGGAACGCTTCACCGAAGCGATGCACGCGCGAGCGGGTACCGGTCCAGTTCGAGCGGTTGCTTTCCAGACCGTTCTGCTCGTAGTTCTTGCTGGCGCGGGAGTAGGCGCCGCCCACTTGCCACATCGGGTCCAGTCGGAAACGCAGGCCCAGGTCGGTGGCCCAGCCGTTGACGTTTTCGCTGTTCTTCTCACCGGCTACGTACTGATCTTCGGCCGCGTTGTAGGTGGTGCCGATGCGGTCACGATCGCCGGTCAGCCAGGTCAGGCTGCCCCAATAGTTGACGGTGTTCAGGTTGCGGTAGTTGTACGCGTCGCTGTTGGCCTGCAGACCCAGCCAGGTCAGGTCGCCACGCGAAGTCTTGTCCAGGTCGTCGATGGCTGAGCCCTGTTGTTTCAGGCTGCCGCCGTCATGACTGTGGTGCGCACGAACGCCTGCCCATTGGCCTGGCGTCCATTGGTATTCCACGTCGCCATACAGGTGCGAGCGATCCTTGTCCTGTGCCGACAGCTCGGTCAGGTCTGTGCGGTATTCGCTGAAACGCTGGGCGGCGCCCACTTCTGCCTTGAGCAGGGTGGTGTCGAAGGTCCAGTTCACCGCTTCGATGTTGGTGTCGTGCCACTGACCGTCGTCATTGCGCAGACGCTGACGACCGACTTTCAGGATCTCGCCAGGGTAAGGCGTGAAACCGCTGTAGCCGATCCAGAATTCGCGCAGGGCAGCGTAGCTGTCATCCACTTTGCGGCTGTTCGACGTGCTGCGCGAACGCTGGGCGCTCTGGCCGTTTGCGTCAGTGACCTGCTGATCCAGCGGGTCGGTCTGAATGGTGTCGGTAGCGGTGACTACCTGGCCCATCGCGTAACCGCTCCAGTTGCCCCACTCGCCATAGGCCCACGGACGCAGATCCAGACCGACACCGTTGACGTCGCCACCGCTGCGGGTGCCGAGGTCACGGTCGTCTTCCATCTGGCCGGTCGCTTTGACTTCGATGCCGAAATTCTGAGTGTCGGTCAGGGCTGCCAGTGTCGGCGTGGCCCAGATCAGGGAGAAGCCCAGACCGAATCCGGCCGCCATCAGAGGGTTCAACTTAAGCTTCATAGAGGTGCGTCCCCGCCGTCTTTTTCTTCTTGCAGTGTCTGCAAGGCCAACGCGTTTTGCGCGGTTGTGCCGCGGACCTGCTGTTCTCGCTGGAGAAGGCTCTGCGCCTGGGCGCGCTTCTCAGGCGGCAATTGTTCGTTCAGTTGTTGCGCAAGATCCGTCGCTTGCGGCGTGCCCTGAGCCAGTGCGAGCTGACCGAAGACCCATGCGTTGACCGGATCAGGCTTGATACCTTTGCCTTGCGAGAACAACTGCGCGAGGGCGAAGTCGGCACTGTTCTGGCCACCGCGTGCGGAGGTCAGCAACTGGTCGACAGCTTTCTGCGGGTCTGGATGGCCCAGATAACCCCGGCGATACAGCTGACCCAGGTAGTAATGCGCGGAGATTTGCGTCGCAGCGGCCTTGGTCAGGTGCTCTTCGGCTTTCTTCGCATCCGGCAAGACCAGCTTGCCTTCGTAATACAGCTTGCCCAACAACAGTTCGGCGCGCGGTTGATCCGCAGCACGGCCGTTGTCCAGGTATTCCATCATCTTGTTGACGTCGCCCAGTTCGGGGAAGTCGTACAGCAACTGCGCCAGGCTGACCCACGAAGCGGGGTAACCGGGGGCGACTTTCTCCAGCAGCGATTGCGCGGTCTTTTCGTCCGGCTTGCCGATTGTCGAATCCGCCAGCACGCGAGCGACGCTGTCGACACGCATGGCAGGCACGCTGCCCATGGCGTAGCCGCTTTGCATCTGCTCGATCAGCGCAGCCTGTTTGTCGGCTTCGCCACGCTTCTGGTAGACCGTCGCCAGCTCGGTGTAGCAAACGTCGGTGGTGCGCAGGGCTTGCTTGCAGATGCTTTCGACTTCAGCCAGATGCTGGTCGTAGGTGCCCTGTGTGCGATACAGCAGCACCTGGGCCAGACCCGCTTCCGGGTAACCGCCAGCGCGCCATTCGTTGATCTTCTGCTGCGCGTTCACGTTCGGGAACGTGTGCGGGTATTGCAGATAGAGCATCGCCAGCGGAATCAGCGTGCCGGCTTCGCCATTGGCGAAGGCCTTCTTCAGCAGACCTTCGGCTTCACGTTGCTCGGCTTCGGTGGAGTTCGGCTTGACCGCCAGCAACTTGCCCAGGCGCGATTGCGCCCGAGGCGAAGTGGCGGCTGCAGCGCGATACGTTGCCTCGGCCTGCTTGATCAGCTCCGGGTCGCGGGTACCCACCTGGATATCCGCGAGGCCGACCTGTGCATCGCTATAGCCCAGGTCCGCCAGTTGCCGATAGTTTTGCTCCGCCAGCGCGGTGTCGCCGCGTTTCAGGGCTTCGTTGGCCAGGCGCTGATCGGGCAGGCCGGCACAGCCGCCCAAACCGATAGCGATCGCCAGGCTCAACAATGTAGGGGCTGACAAGCTTCGTAGTGGGCTAGCCATGTTTAGAAACCTGCCGCCGTGGCTTTATCGATCAACCAGTTCAGCGACGGGCCACGAGTGCTCACCACTTCAACCGGGCGACCTGCCAGATTGCTGTTGATGGCTTCGTCAGGCTGGATCTGAACGCGGATGTCGGAAGACAGGTCTGCAGGGCTCAGAGCCGTGGCGCTGACGATCTTGCCGCTGTGGTCGCCGTCTTCGCCAGCGACCTGGAAGGTCACGCGAGCGCCCGGTTGTACGTCGGCGAACTGACGATAGGTGAAGCGAGCATCGACATTGGCGGCGACGTTGCGCGGGACCATCTGGAAGATCACTTGACCTTTGCTGGCGTATTGACCGTCGGCGACCAGTTGCTTGGCCACGACGCAATCGCAAGGGCTGGTCATGGTACCGGCCAATTGACGACCGAACAGTTCTTCGATCTTGGCCGGCTGCATTTCGTCCGGGTCCAGGTTGCCTTTCAACATGTCCAGCATGCTGGTGTTGAAGGTCGCCAGCGGAGCGCCTTTGGCGACGTTGCCGTTAGGGGCGACCAGGCTGGTCACAGTGCCTTCACGTGGCATGGTGACATCCAGGCTCGGCACGCTGACCAGGCCCGACGTGGAGTGGCTGACAAAGTACATGCCGTAGACCGATTTGGCGACGAAGCCGAACGCAATCACACCGACCGCGAAGATGCCGATGCTGAAGGTCACGGCACGCAGACGACCGAACGCGCTCAGGCCGCTGCCGCCGTCCTTGGATTTGCGTGCCTTGGTGAAGTTATCGCGCTGCAGGGTCGCCAGCACTTCGCCCATGCTGATGAGATCGCCCGACAGATGCGAAGTGATCAGGTGACGCAAGGTCGAGATGTCCTGCGATTCCAGATTCTGGAACTGGCAGCCGACCCGGCCGGTGCTCGAATCGATGGTGCGCACCTGCAGGTCGACGTCCATGGCCAGACCGAGGTTGTCGATCAGGAACTGCAGACGACCCTTGATGACCTCACCGACGGCTGGACGCAGGTTGGCAGGCGCTACAAAGCTCAGACCGCCTGCGGAAAGGTCCTCGACACGCACCAGCGGGGCGTTCGGCTGACCATTGAGCAGTCGCAGTTTGGCCGGGATCTTGACCCGTGCGTGCTGACGCTGGGCTTCGGATTCATGTACGACATTGGCATTCACGGCTGTATTCATGGTGGTAATTCCTGATTAATCGAGTTGATCCATTGTTTCGGTCAGAGGCCCGGTCAGACCATTGTCAGCAGCACGGCAACGAAGATGCTGCCAGCCGAGAAAGTCATGGTCCGCGACGACCAGGTGTTGAACCAACCCTGGAAGCTGGCCATGTCGCGGCTCAGTTTTGTGTCCTGGCGGGTCCAGGACTGTCGGTCGAGACGGAAGAAGACGTAGATCTTCATCAGTGCGCCAACGATCTGGTTGTAATAGAGAATCATCGGATAGGCCGGCCCGATCTTGTGGCCGCTGCACGACAGCAGCAGCGTCAGGATCAGACGGGTGATGCCAATCCAGAGCAGGTACGCCAGCAGGTATTCGATACCGAACTTCAGGCTCGCCAGCATCGCGACGGTCAGGCCAAGGATCGATGTCCACATCGACACGCGCTGGTCGAACAGCACGATGCTGGTGAAGACCCCGAGACGACCAACGCCCAGACCCAATGCACGGGAGTTCTGCCGAAGGTTGTTGCCGTACCAGCGGTACATCAGCTTGCGGCTGGCCTTCAGGAAGCTTTTTTCCGGCGGGTGCTCAACGGTGTTGATCGCGGCATCCGGCACGTAGAACGTGTCGTAGCCCAGGCGCATCAGGCTGAACCAGCTGGACTTGTCGTCGCCGGTCAGGAACTTGAAGCGGCCCAGACGCCAGTGCTGCAGCGAGTCGCTTTCCACGTCGGCGATGAACGCCGGGTCCGTCACCACGGTGGCGCGGAACACCGACATACGGCCGGTCATGGTCAGCACGCGCTTGGACAGCGCCATCGAGCACATGTTGATGTGACGCTGAGCGAAACGCAGCTTGTGCCACTCGCTCATGATGTAGCCGCCGCGGACTTCACAGAACTCGTTGGTGGTCAGGCCGCCGACGTTGCCGAACAGCTGGAACCACGGCACGGTTTTCTGCACCACGCCTTCAGCCAGAACGGTGTCACCGTCGATCACCGCAACCACGGCGCGGTCGTCCGGCATGTGGCGGGAGATGGCGCGGAAACCGAACGCCAGGCCGTCACGCTTGCCGGTTCCGGCAATGCGCACGAAGTCGAGCTTCACGTGCTCCGGCGGGTTGTATTTGGCCCACAGTGCCTTGACCAGCAGCTCGTCGGACATTTCCACCAGGGAGCACACGATGGTGGTCGGGAAGCCGCATTTGATGGCTTCGCGAATCACCGAGCTGTACACCTGAGCGGTGGTCAGCGCATCGATACGAAAGCTGGTGACCATCAGGAACACGTGGGATGGATCGGCTGCCTTGCCCAGCTTGCGCACTTTACGGCGCAGGTGCGGGTAGACGATGTACAGGAAAATCATGCCGCGCACGAAGTGCGTTGCGCCCATCGAGTAACGCCAGATGCCGACGATACCGATCAGGAAAATAAAATCTTTGGAGTGCGAGTCAAACAGCGATGCAGGCAGCGCCATGGCTATGGCCGCCAGCAACGTCAGATAAAACAGCCAACCTGCGGCCTGGAGGAAGCCGTGCTTCAGCCTTTGCATAGTGTGTATCCCTAAGTCAGTTGCAACCTCAAGCCGCAAGCTTCAAACCTCCAGTCGCTGGCGCTGACGCCCGGGACTGGAGGGATGAAGCCTGAAACTTGCAGCTCGTGGCTTGCAGCTCGCTGTGTGTTACCAGCAGATACCTTCGATTTGACCGTTTTCGGTGGTGGTGCCTTTCATGAAGCCCACCAGGTCAATCACACGCTTGCCGGCTGGCGCGTTGTTGGCGAGTGCACGGAAGCGCTCGTCGCGGTTACCCAGGATGATCACGTCGGAGTTGTTGATGACTGCGTCGAAGTCCGAGTTCAGCAGGGACGATACGTGCGGGATCTTGGACTCGATGTAGTCTTTGTTGGCGCCGTGAACTCGAGCGTATTCGACGTTGCTGTCGAAGATGCTCAGGTCGTAGCCTTTACCGATCAGCATTTCTGCCAGCTCGACCAGTGGGCTTTCGCGCAGGTCATCGGTACCGGCCTTGAAGCTCAGACCCAGCAGGGCGACTTTGCGAGTGTCGCTGGCGGCGACGATGTCGAAAGCGTTCTGAACCTGGGAAACGTTGCTGCGCATCAGGGAGTTGAGCAGGGGGGCTTCAACATCCAGAGAGCTGGCGCGGTAGGTCAGGGCACGGACGTCTTTCGGCAGGCAGGAACCGCCGAACGCGAAGCCTGGGCGCATGTAGTACTGCGACAGGTTCAGAGCCTTGTCCTGGCAGACCACGTCCATCACTTCACGGCCGTCGACGCCGACTGCCTTGGCGATGTTGCCGATTTCGTTGGCGAAGGTGACCTTGGTCGCGTGCCATACGTTGCAGGTGTACTTGATCATTTCGGCAACGGCGATGTCCTTGCGGATGATCGGTGCGTCGAGTTCTTCGTACAGGGACTGCAGAACGTCACCGGACGCCTTGTCGAATTCGCCGATAACGGTCATTGGAGGATGGTCGTAGTCGGCAATCGCGGTGCTTTCACGCAGGAATTCAGGGTTGACCGCGACACCGAAGTCGACGCCGGCTTTCTTGCCCGAGCAGTCTTCGAGGATCGGGATGACAACGTTTGCGACGGTGCCCGGCAGAACGGTGCTGCGCACGACGATGGTGTGACGGGTGCTCTTGTCACGCAGTACGAAGCCGATTTCGCGGCAGACCGATTCAATGAAGTCCAGCTCCAGATCGCCGTTCTTTTTGCTTGGCGTGCCGACGCAGATCATCGACAGGTCAGTGTCGCGAATGGCGGCGGAGAAGTCTGTGGTGCCGCGCAGTTTGCCGGTCTTGATGCCGGTTTCCAGCAACTCGCCCAGACCTGGCTCAACGATTGGCGACTTGCCTTTGTTGATCAGATCGATCTTGGCGGCGGAGATGTCCACGCCAACAACATCATGACCACGCGCCGAGAGGCAGCCTGCGCAGACTGCACCGACATAGCCCAAACCAAAGATGCTGATACGCATAGTAATCTCCTCGATGTTTACGCCATTAGTTGGCCGAATATAAAAACTGTCTTACAACTTTTGCGCACTCGTACGCACGGCAATGAATGTCGCGTGACAAGCACAGGCAGAATTAAGGGGTGAGTTACCTATATGAAAGGCAAACCCGAATGTTACAGATCAAAAGTGTCGAGTAGCCCATACATATTTATATAGGTTCCCGATCTGGGATGTGGCAGGCACTCCAGCGGATGGTTTGCGCGTCGTGCTCAGGCGGTCAAGGACAAGGCTTTTAGCCGTCTCCCGATGAATCAGCCCCGATTCACGACTGCGGGCACCCGAATGGTGCTAGCTCAATTCACTTCAACTAGTTTGGTGCGTGACTCCTTGTACGTACCACTTGACCGACGGGTCTAACTTCGTTGAGAAGCAACTTCCAGATCTGTCCATGTGCCATGTAAGAGATGTCCTACATGGGGGACGAGAATTGTTACGGGATGTAGGAGCGTGGGCATTCCCCATAAGTTCCGGGCCGCTCGTCCTCTTTTTGAGATTTTTCGTAACACTAGGCGGTTTTCAGCAGGATCCAACGTGGGGCCAAACAAGGTTTGAGCCTTAGTTTGTAAGGCTTTGGCCGACGTGCAGACTGGAGTGCCACTCGTTCAAATCAACGTGCGGAAATCTGCAAAAAAAGTTGTTAAATTTTTGAGAAAAAAAAGAGCACTTAGTTTCTGACTGTTAGTTGGCGCCAATTAGTCGGCAGCACTACCGTTCGTCCGCGCAAACTGCAGGTTATGAACTAAGTAAGTGTGGGAATTTGCGAGCGGAGTCACTGTTAATCTTTACTTTCGGTTGGATGGATAGACGCATTCGAATGATGGGACCAACCGATGCGCACTAAAAATGCAAGGCAGGTGTCCTGAGAAGTGCACCGAAGTGGGATTGAATGACGTCGCGGCGCCCGTCAACGATTGAAGACGGGCGATGCTTACTTGCGAGAGGACGGGTAGATGCAGGTCAGGCGTCTTGCTCATCGCGCAGGAAGATGAGCTTGTCCAGGGAGGACAGCTCTTTGCTGTATCGATAGCCGTGAGCATCGAACTGCGTCAGGTCTTTGGGCTTGCTGATACGCTCGGAAATCACGAAGCGAGTCATCATGCCCCGGGCTTTCTTGGCGTAGAAACTGATGATCTTGTACTGACCGTTTTTCTGGTCGCGGAACTCGGTTTCGATCACGCGGGCATTAAGTGCCGGACGCTTGACCGCTGAAAAGTACTCGTTCGACGCCAGGTTGAGCAGCACATCGTCGCCTTGTTCTTTCAGCGCTTCGTTCAGCCACTCGCTGATGCGGTCGCCCCAGAATGCGTAAAGGTCCTTGCCCCTGGCATTGGCCAGCTTGGTGCCCATTTCCAGGCGATAGGGTTGCATCAGGTCCAGAGGACGCAGCAATCCATAAAGCCCGGACAACATACGCAGGTGCTTTTGGGCGTACGTCAGATCGGGTCCGCTCAGGGTGTCGGCGTCGAGACCGGTGTACACGTCACCCTTGAATGCAAGCAGCGCCTGTTTGGCGTTTTTTGGGGTGAACGCCGGATTCCAGCTGCCAAAGCGGGCGGCATTGAGGCCGGAGAGCTTGTCGGACAGATGCATCAGCTCACCGATCTGCGCCGGGGTCATGTCGCGCAGCTGGTTGATGAGCTCCTGAGAGTGATCCAGAAATTCCGGCTGGGTGTAGCGCTTGGTGGTGGGCGGTGTTTCAAAATCGAGGGTTTTGGCTGGGGAAATCACCATCAGCATGGGCAGGTCTCCTTTGATCGTCGGGCGATTCTAGGGGTTGCGTGCGGATCACTCCAGCTATGGTGTCGATAGGCGCGCTCCTGCCGCAGCGGTGCCGGAATCCGGCATTCTGGCCCAAGGCAAATCCGCTATAGTGCCTCGCCGGTTTTCGGCCTCTTTATCAAGGATTGGGAGCACGTCGTGTTGCGCATGCTGTTATTGATCGGAGCCTGTTTGCTGGGGCTCAACGCACAGGCGGCCACGGGCGATATTGCGATGCTGGATCGCGCAGTCTGGCCGGAGGCTCTCGAAACGCCGCAGCTGTTCGACGTGGCGTCTCGTGCGCAAATTCTCAGCTTCGCCCATCAGTTGCTGGAAAGCGAAAACCTCAGCGACGCCCAGCTGAGCGCGCGTCTGGGCCTGCGGCAGATCAACCTGCCGACGGTGAACCTGATCCGCACACGGCTATGGACGCGGCTGTTCGAGAACTGGACATTCGCCGAAAAAACCTGTGAAGCCGACGCATCATTCTGTGTGCTGGTTGACGACGTGCCGATGCTGCGTCAGCGCGCCGCCGAATACAAAGTGGCCGATGACTCCTTCTATGCGAAGTGGGCTGCGCCGGCCGATGCCTTCAACCAGCGTTATCTCAACGAACTGTTGCGCATGGCCGCCTTGTTCCCGCAGACCAGCAGCGAGATCGAGCGCTACAACTCAGACGAACTCAGCGGCGAAGAAATGCCCGACAGGACCTTCCTGCTCAATTTCGAGAGCGGTCCGACCGTTGCTGACGGGGCGACTGACTGGCTGGCCGACTTCATGCGCCAACAGAAGATCACCGCCACGTTCTTTGTGCTGGGCAAGGCCCTGCAAAGTCGTCTGGACAGCACCTCGCCCCAGGCGCTGCAAACGCTCTACCGCCAGCAATGCGTCGGCCTGCAGGGCTGGGAGTTCAGATCCCACGCCCACTGGCGCGACTGGCAAGACTCCATCGAGCGCACCGCCGCGCTGGTTCAGCAGCTGCTACCGGACAATTTCGTGCCGCTGTTCCGCCCGCCTTACGGCCATCGTCGTGCCGACAGCGCGCCATTCTTCCGCGACCAGCAGCTGCGAGTCTCTCTGTGGAACATTGATTCCCAGGACAGCACCGGACGCATCAGCGCCGAGCAGGCTGCCAACCGGGTGCTCACGCTGATGCTGCTCTGGCGGCGCGGCAATGTTGTGTTTCATGACAGCACGGACAAGCCGCAGCAGGCGGTGCCATGGCTGATGGCCAATACCGCGCAAAGCGGCGTGATGTGGGAAGACTGCCATATCTATCCGCAGCAGTTGGCGGACGAAGAAGATGCACCGGATGAGGAGGATGATACGCCCGACGATGACGGCGCAGACGAACCAGCCGAGCAGCCGGGCGCAGCGGTTGAGCAGACGGTGCCGCCAGTGAAAGAAGGGGAACAATGAAAGGGTAGGTGGGAAATTTCTGAGGATTTGTCCCGGACCGGACTTCCGACTTTAAACGCGGCTGATCCATCCGCCAAGGGCTAATTGTCCCCCCGAGAAATAAACTTCAAAAAGCGCCGAAACGCGTTTTTATGTCATCGGTTTTGCGGTATTACGACAACAGACCGCCGAACCCTGCAACACAGGTGGCGTCATTCCAGACCCCACTTTGCGCAATTTTCTCCTGCCTCAAGGGGAAAGCCTCGGCGGCCTTTTCGTGGCGCAGCATCGCTGTGTGTTGCGTCACTTGGCTACTACAAAGGTGAGCGAGTATGGATGACCACGGACGCACCCCTTCCTCTAACCAGCCAATCCTTTACGTGCTCGATACCAACGTATTGATCCATGATCCAAACGCGCTTCTGAATTTCGAAGAACATCACGTTGCACTCCCCATGACAGTCCTGGAAGAACTGGACAAGCTCAAGGCGGGCAAGCACTCGGTGGCTGCTGAATGTCGGCAGGCGATCCGGTTGATTGACAAGACACTCGGCGAAGCGACCCCGGAGGAGGTTGAAAAAGGCGTACCGATCGATCGCGGTACAGGCGTATTCAAGGGTTATCTATCCATCCTCATGAACAAGCGGCAAGAACCCAACCGGGTGCTGCCTGACAACCTCAATGACAACATCATCATCAACCAGCTGATTGACCTGCATGCGCGGAAAAAGGACACGCGCATCGTACTGGTCACCAAAGACATCAACATGCGCCTGAAGGCGCGAGCCTGCGGCATCGAGGCCGAGGACTACAGCACCGACCAACTGGTCGACGACGTGTCGATGCTGTCCCGCGGTTACCACACCATGACCGGCTCTTTCTGGGACCGGGTGAGCAAAGTCGATACCCGCCAGGATCATGGCCGTACCTGGCACAAAGTGCAGATGATCGAGCAGATTCCGTCTGTGCACATCAACGAGTTCATCATCGATGAGCAAGGCTTCGTCGGTTGGGTCAAAGGCGTCAAGCCTGACGAACTGCTGTTGTTGGACATGCACCAGGAGCCGCTGCTGCACCAGGAAGCGTGGGGACTGAAGCCGCGTGACATCTATCAGGGGCTGGCGCTGTTTGCGCTGCTCGATCCGGACATCCATCTGGTCAACCTGTCCGGCGCGGCCGGTTCGGGCAAGACCATTCTTGCCCTGGCCGCTGCCATCGAGCAGACCATGGTCAGCAAGCGTTATCGCCGCATCATCGCCACCCGAAGCGTGCAGGGGCTCGACCAGGAGATCGGCTTTTTGCCCGGCACCGAAGCAGAAAAAATGGAGCCATGGCTCGGCGCGATCACCGACAACCTGGAAGCCTTGCACATGGATGACGAAAACACCCATGGCAGCGTCGATTACATCCTGAGCAAGGTGCCGCTGCAGTTCAAATCCCTCAACTACATTCGCGGCCGAAGCTTCCAGCAGAGCCTGATCCTGATCGACGAATGCCAGAACCTCACGCCGCACCAGATGAAAACCATCATCACCCGTGCCGGCGCGGGCTCTAAAGTGGTCTGCCTGGGCAACCTGGCGCAGATCGACACGCCTTATCTGTCGGCCACCAGTTCGGGGCTGACCTACCTGACGGAGCGTTTCAAGGACTTCCCCAACGGCGTGCACATCAGTCTGCAAGGTGTCCCACGCTCGATCCTGGCTGAATACGCGGAGAGCCATCTCTAAAAGGTTCAAGCGTCAAGCCTCAAGCTGCAAGCTCGCGCTGACTCAATGTCGCTAGCTTGTAGCTTGTAGCTTGTAGCTTGTAGCTTGTAGCTTGTAGCTTGTAGCTTGTAGCTTGCAGCTTGTGGCTAGCAGTCCTAACTCCCTACAATCTCCGCTCCTGTTCAGGAGTCATCCCGTGCTCACTCATCTCGATTCCCAAGGTCGCGCCCACATGGTCGACGTCACTGAAAAAGACGTCACGTTCCGTGAGGCGGTGGCCGAAGCGCGCGTGCGCATGCTGCCCGAAACCCTGCAAATGATCGTCGCAGGCGGGCATCCCAAAGGGGACGTATTTGCCGTCGCGCGCATCGCCGGCATCCAGGCCGCGAAGAAAACCAGCGATCTGATTCCCCTCTGTCATCCGTTGATGCTTACCGGTGTGAAGGTCGAACTCACCGCTGAAAGCCCTGACACCGTGCACATCGTTGCGCGCTGCAAACTCTCCGGCCAGACCGGGGTGGAAATGGAAGCGTTGACCGCCGCCAGCATCGCCGCCCTGACGATCTACGACATGTGCAAGGCGGTTGACCGCGGCATGACCATCGAACACGTGCGGCTGCTCGAAAAGCTCGGTGGCAAGAGCGGACACTTCATCGCCGACGACCAGGTGATCGCCCAATGACCATTCACGTACAAGTCCAATATTTCGCGCGTTTTCGCGAAACCCTCGGCACCGAGAGCGAGAACCTCGAAGGCTCATTCGCCACCATCGACGCCGTGCGTCAGCATTTGCTCGAGCGCGGCGGTGTGTGGGAAGTGCTGAGTGAGAAAGGCATCATGTGCGCCCGCAACCAGGAGCTGTGCTCGCTGGACACGCCCGTCGAACCGGGCGATGAGGTGGCGTTCTTTCCGACCGTCACCGGAGGCTGATATGGCCGTTCGAGTACAAGCCGCCGCGTTCGATCCGGGCGCGGAAGTCAATGCCATGCACGACGCCAACGTCGGCGTGGGTGCGGTGGTCAGCTTTGTGGGCTATGTGCGGGATTTCAACGACGGCCGTGAGGTCGCGGGGATGTTTCTCGAGCATTACCCCGGCATGACCGAGAAGGCGCTGGTTAAAATCGCTGATGAGGCGCAGCAGCGCTGGCCGTTGCTCAAGCTGGAAGTCATTCATCGCGTGGGCGAGTTGGAACCGGGCGAGCCAATCGTGTTCGTCGCGGCGGCCAGCGCCCATCGCCAGGCCGCGTTCGAGGCCTGTGATTTCGTCATGGACTACCTGAAAACCCGCGCGCCGTTCTGGAAGAAGGAAAACACTTCAGAAGGGCCGCGCTGGGTTGAGGGCCGCGACAGCGATCACATGGCTGCAGATCGCTGGAAATAGGCTGCGGGCTCAGCATTCGCAGGTGCGTGGCGTCATTCCGCCGCAGGAATCGCTCGCTGCACGCGCACCACCGGCCGTAGCAACACGGTCGGCGGCGTTTCGCAGCTGATCTTGCGGCCCAGCTTCTCTTCGATCGACGGCAGCTGATACGAATCGTCTTCCCCGGCGAAGCTGATCGACACGCCGTCTGCGCCGGCACGACCGGTCCTGCCGATGCGGTGCACGTAGTCGTCCGGGACTTCCGGCAGGGTGAAGTTGATCACGTGGCTTATGCCGTCGATGTGAATCCCGCGACCGGCGACATCGGTGGCCACCAGCACGCGAATCTTGCCTTCGCGAAACCCTTCCAGCGTCTTGATGCGCTTGTGCTGCGGCACGTCGCCTGACAACTGCGCGGCATTGATGCCGTCACGCACCAGACGCTCTTCGATGCGTCGCACTTCATCCTTGCGGTTGGCGAACACCATCACCCGTTCCCAACCGTGGTCGTTGATCAGGTTGAACAACAGCTTGTACTTGTCAGCGCCGGCCACGGCATAGATGTGCTGCTCGACCGTGTCGCTGGCGACGTTCAGGGATTCGATCTCGACGATCGCAGGGTCCGTCGTCCACTGCTTGGCCAGGTTCATCACGTCTTCGGTGAAGGTGGCGGAGAACAGCAGCGTCTGACGCTCGCCCTTGTGTGGGGTCTGGCGAATGATCGAGCGGACCTGAGGGATGAAGCCCATGTCGAGCATGCGGTCGGCTTCGTCCAGGACCATGACCTCAACCATGTCCAGGTGCACTTCGCCGCGCTGGGCGAAGTCCAGCAGACGGCCTGGCGTGGCAACCAGAATGTCGCAGTGGCGGGCTTCGAGGTGCTTGAGCTGCTTGTCGAAATCCATGCCGCCCACGAACGTCATCACGTTGAGGTCGGTGTACTTGGTCAGCGCCTCGGCGTCCTTGGCGATCTGCACCACCAGTTCGCGGGTCGGCGCAATGATCAGCGCCCGGGGTTCACCCATGTAGCGCTCTTTCGGCGGAGGCGTCTGGGTCAGCTGAGTGATGATAGAAATCAGGAAGGCGGCGGTCTTGCCGGTGCCGGTCTGGGCGCGGCCGATGGCATCGCGGCCTTTGAGGGTGTAACCCAGAACGCCGGCCTGGATTGGCGTGCAGTACGGGAATCCCAGGTCCTGGATCGCGTGCATCAATTCGGGGGCGAGGGGGAAATCGTGGAAACGGGTTTTGCCTTCCAGTGGTTCGACGACGAAGTCTTCGGGTTTCCAGGGAACGACGACGGGCTTGGGCGCACGTTCTCGGCGCGGGCGTTCAGCCCTAACGGGCGATGTAACGGCCGGTGCGGTGGCTGCCAAATGCTCGGGCGCAGGCACGTGCACTTCTGCTGCTGACGGTTCCCGCGAGACGCTTTCGGTCTGGCGCTGGGGGACGGGTAGGGGAGCAGCAGGCGCGAGCGGCTCAGCCTCGCTTTTTCCGAACATCTTTTTAAGTGCTTTGAGCACGGTGATCTCATCGATAGATTTAGGAATGTACGCCGGGGAGTGTAAAGCAAGAACCCGGCGCGGCGTAGTGTCCTAGCAAATCCGCAACGTAATTGGAAGGATCAAATGAGTGGACTAGCGAAGCTTATCCGCGAGCCAGACACCTATGTCGGAAATTTCCTGCGGTAACACTTCGTGCTCCATTGGGTATTCCTGCCATGTCACGGTGACGCCCTGAGCCTTCAAATGCTCGTAAGCCGCTTGCCCCATGGCGTGCAACACCACCGGGTCATTGCTGCCGTGCAAGCAATAGGCCGGGATGCGTTGCTGGCTGGCGGACAAGCTCATTTCGTCGCTGAAAGTCGGTGCGTACGTGGACAGCGCAAGTACGCCGCCGAGGGGGCCTTCCCAGCGCAGGAAGGCGGTGTGCAACACCACGGCGCCGCCCTGGGAAAACCCTGCCAAGAAGACTCGGGCCGGGTCTATGCCGCTGTCCCGTTGCTGTTCGATCAGCTTGATGACGTCTTGCGCCGAGCCTTCCAGCTCGCCGCTGTCGATGGCGCGGGCCGGGCTCATGGCCTTGATGTCGTACCAGCTGGGCATCGCGTAGCCGCCGTTGATGGTGACGGCCCGGGTCGGCGCCTGCGGCAGAATGAACCGCGTGGTCTTCAGGGTCTTCTGCAGCATCTCGGCCACCGGCAGGAAATCGTAGCGATCAGCCCCCAGGCCGTGCAGCCAGATGACGCAGGCGTCGACTGCCAATTCCGGCTCGATGATCAGCGGTTCAGTCATGTGTGCTCCATTAGTGTGCGGCACCTCTGGCACAGCGCTTTAAGGCGGTGCGTCAGCTCGTGTGCGGGTGAATGAAAGATGTCGCAAGGTTACAAGTTTTGATCTTGACCTGTCGCTAATTCGACATTGCCAGCATGGTGGTACGGGCTTTGCTACACAACCCGCGGAGTGAAGGCGCTCACCTCGGGCGGTAACACTAATAGGCTATCAAGCAGACAGCCGCGTGTTGCGTCAGAGGCAGCATGGAATCATCGAGCAGGATTCCCGGCACGATTCGCTTTGAACCTCGGGGTTCAAGGACATCATGGGGCTTCAGTCTGCTGGACTCGCAACATGCTGAACACGCGATGACCAGATGCCTGGCGTCGGTGGCGGTAAACGGGTTCAACGTCGCATGACCCAAAAACAAGCCAGCACGGGTCATGAATGCCTCACAAGGGTGCGACGGGGCTAAGGCTCCCACACAACAAAGAGCAAACTGGAGGTTTGAATGAAGATGTTGAAATCCACCCTGGCTGTAGTGGCCGCCGCTGCAGCGCTCGGTCTGACCGGGTTCGCTCAAGCGGGTGCCAAGCTGGACGCCATTCAGAAGAAGGGCTTTATTCAGTGCGGCGTCAGTGACGGTCTGCCAGGCTTCTCGGTTCCGGACGCAAGCGGCAAGATCCAGGGCATCGACGCCGACTTCTGCCGCGCTGTTGCTGCCGCGGTGTTTGGCGACGCGACCAAGGTCAAGTTCAGCCAGCTGAACGCAAAAGAGCGTTTCACTGCGCTGCAGTCCGGCGAAATCGACATCCTGTCGCGTAACACCACCTGGACCAGCTCCCGTGACGCGAGCATGGGCCTGGTCTTCCCGGGCTTCGTGACCTATTACGACGGCGTTGGCTTCCTGGCCAACAGCAAGCTGGGCGTGAAAAGTGCCAAGGAACTGGACGGCGCGACCATCTGTATTCAGGCCGGTACCACCACTGAGCTGAACGTGTCGGACTACTTCCGCGCCAACAATCTCAAGTACACCCCGATCACCTTCGACACCTCCGACGAAAGCGCCAAGTCGCTGGAATCCGGTCGTTGCGACGTACTGACCTCCGACAAATCCCAGCTCTACGCACAGCGCTCCAAGCTGGCCTCGCCGAAGGACTACGTCGTTCTGCCTGAAACCATCTCCAAAGAACCGCTGGGTCCTGTTGTCGCACGTGGCGATGAAGACTTCAGCACCATCGTTCGCTGGGTGGGCTACGCGCTGCTGAACGCGGAAGAAGCAGGCGTGACGTCGAAAAACGTTGAAGCCGAAGCCAAGTCCACCAAGAACCCGGACGTCGCTCGTCTGCTGGGTGCCGACGGTGAGTACGGCGGTCAGCTGAAACTGAAGAAAGACTGGGTCGTGCAGATCGTCAAGCAAGTCGGTAACTACGGCGAAATCTTCGAGAAGAACCTGGGCGCAGCCACTCCTCTGGAGATCGCTCGCGGTCAGAATGCTCTGTGGAACGCTGGCGGCATTCAATACGCACCACCAGTGCGTTGATTGACCTGCACCCGGCTGCGTGAATCGCAGCCGGGCGCTTTGTTGCATTTCTTCCGGGGCACTCCATGCAAAATCAAATCAGCGCACCCAAGCAGAGGCTCAGCCTCAGCGACCCTAAAGTGCGTGCGTGGCTATTTCAGATAATTACGGTTGTCGCCGTAGTCGCGATGGGTTGGTATCTGTTCGATAACACCCAGACCAACTTGCAACACCGGGGTATCACCTCAGGTTTCGGTTTCCTTGAAAACAGTGCCGGCTTTGGCATCGCGCAGCACCTGATTCCGTTCACGGAGTCGGACACCTACGCGCGGGTTTTCCTGATCGGTTTGCTCAACACGCTGCTGGTGACGTTCATCGGCGTGATCCTCGCGACCCTGCTGGGCTTCATCGTCGGCGTCGCGCGCCTGTCCAACAACTGGATCATCAACAAGCTGGCGACGGTTTACGTTGAAGTCTTCCGTAACATTCCGCCGCTGCTGCAGATCCTGTTCTGGTACTTCGCCGTGTTCCTGACCCTGCCGGGGCCGCGGGCTGCCCACGGGTTTCTCGGCTCGTTCTTCGTCAGCAGCCGTGGCCTGAACATGCCGGCCGCGATTGCCACCGATGCGGCGTGGCCTTTCGTGATCAGCGTGGTGCTGGCCATTGTCGCCATCGTGCTCATGGCGCGCTGGGCGAACAAGCGCTTCGAAGCCACGGGCGTACCGTTCCACAAGTTCTGGGCAGGCCTTGCGCTGTTCATCGTGATCCCGGCGCTCTGCGCGTTGATCTTCGGTGCGCCGGTGCATTGGGAAGTACCCGAGCTAAAAGGCTTCAACTTCGTGGGCGGCTGGGTGTTGATCCCTGAACTGCTGGCCCTGACCCTGGCCCTGACGGTCTACACGGCGGCATTCATCGCCGAAATCGTGCGTTCGGGCATCAAGTCGGTGAGCCACGGCCAGACCGAAGCGGCACGTTCGCTGGGCCTGCGTCCAGGGCCGACGCTGCGCAAGGTCATCATTCCGCAGGCGCTGCGGGTGATCATCCCGCCATTGACCAGCCAATACCTGAACCTGGCGAAGAACTCGTCGCTGGCCGCCGGTATCGGTTACCCGGAAATGGTTTCGCTGTTCGCCGGTACCGTGCTGAACCAGACCGGTCAGGCGATTGAAGTCATTGCCATCACCATGAGCGTGTACCTGGCGATCAGTATCAGCATTTCCCTGCTGATGAACTGGTACAACAAGCGCATTGCGCTGATCGAGCGGTGAGGAAACGCGCATGACATCCCATACTTTCAAACCCGACATGCCACCGCCGAGCAAAGTCTTCGGCCCGGTGGCATGGATGCGCCAGAACCTGTTCTCGAGCTGGATCAACACGCTGTTGACCCTGTTCGCGATCTACTTGATCTGGCTGGTTGTTCCACCGCTGCTGAGTTGGGCCATCTTCGATGCCAACTGGGTCGGTACCACGCGCGAAGACTGCACCAAGGCCGGCGCCTGCTGGGTGTTCATCGAACAGCGCTTCGGCCAGTTCATGTACGGCTACTACCCGCAGGCACTACGCTGGAGGGTTGATCTGACCGTCTGGCTGGCGATCATCGGCGTCGCGCCGCTGTTCATCAAAGTGATGCCGCGCAAGGCGATCTACGGCCTGTCGTTCCTGTTTATCTACCCGATCGTTGCGTACTTCCTGCTGCACGGCGGCGTGTTCGGCCTCGACCTCGTTGCGACCAGTCAGTGGGGCGGCCTGATGCTGACCCTGGTGATCGCCACGGTGGGTATCGCCGGCGCCTTGCCGCTGGGCGTGATCCTGGCCTTGGGGCGTCGCTCTGAAATGCCGGCCATCCGCGTGATGTGCGTGACGTTCATCGAGTTCTGGCGGGGCGTTCCGTTAATCACCGTGCTGTTCATGTCGTCGGTAATGCTGCCGTTGTTCCTGCCTGAAGGCATGAACTTCGACAAACTGCTGCGCGCACTGATCGGCGTGATTCTGTTCCAGTCGGCGTATGTGGCCGAGGTGGTTCGGGGCGGCATGCAGGCCATTCCAAAAGGTCAGTACGAAGCGGCTGCGGCCATGGGCCTCGGCTACTGGCGGCGCATGGGGCTGGTGATTCTGCCGCAGGCCCTGAAGCTGGTCATTCCCGGTCTGGTCAACACCGTGATCGCGTTGTTCAAGGACACCAGTCTGGTGATCATCATCGGCCTGTTCGACCTGCTCAACAGCGTCAAACAAGCTGCCGCCGACCCCAAGTGGCTCGGCATGGCGACCGAGGGTTACGTGTTCGCGGCCCTTGTGTTCTGGATCTTCTGTTTCGGCATGTCCCGCTACTCCATGCACTTGGAGCGTAAGTTGGACACAGGCCACAAGCGTTAGGAGTTTTGTGATGAGTGAAGCTATCAGTAAGCCTCTGGGCGCCGAAGGCATGATCCGGATGGAAGGCGTACACAAGTGGTACGGCCAGTTCCACGTGTTGAAAGACATCAACCTGAACGTGCGTCAGGGCGAGCGCATCGTCTTGTGCGGCCCGTCGGGTTCGGGCAAGTCGACCACCATTCGCTGCCTCAACCGTCTGGAAGAACACCAGCAGGGTCGCATCGTGGTCGATGGCACCGAACTGACGTCGGACCTGAAGCAGATCGAGACGATTCGTCGCGAAGTCGGCATGGTGTTCCAGCACTTCAACCTGTTCCCGCACCTGACCATCCTGCAGAACTGCACGCTAGCGCCGATGTGGGTGCGCAAGATGCCCAAGCGCAAGGCCGAAGAAATCGCCATGCACTATCTGGAGCGCGTGCGCATTCCGGAGCAGGCGCACAAGTATCCGGGCCAGCTGTCCGGTGGTCAGCAACAGCGTGTGGCGATTGCCCGCGCGCTGTGCATGAAGCCGAAGATCATGCTGTTCGACGAGCCGACCTCGGCCCTCGATCCGGAAATGGTGAAAGAGGTGCTCGACACCATGGTCGGCCTGGCGGAAGAAGGCATGACCATGCTCTGCGTGACCCACGAAATGGGCTTTGCCCGTACTGTGGCCAATCGCGTGATCTTCATGGACAAGGGCGAGATCGTCGAACAAGCCGCACCGAACGACTTCTTCGATAACCCGCAAAGCGACCGTACTCGCCTGTTCCTCAGCCAGATCCTGCACTGAGTCAGGAGCCGCAACACAAAGAGCCCGGGCCTAATGCCCGGGTTTTTTCTTTGTGGGAGCGAGCTTGCTCGCGAAGACGGACGTCATCAAATGAGGAGTGGACACGTACTCCACCGCAAAACTGTACCCAATCCTCGTAAAACTTGTGTTCTCTGCCGATCTCCAACAGGATTACTTCTTTGCGCAATGCGCTGTTACATCCTCCTGCCCCCACGAGAATCCCATGACGACCAAGGCGCCGACGGCGAGCAGCACCCGTTCCAATGCTTCAACCCCTCACGACATCAACGAGCTGCTGATCGATGCAGAAGCCGATGACGAGCAAGTGCAGCAGCATCATCCCGTGCTCAACCGCCCATGGTTCCTGTTGTTGGGCCTGGTGCTGGTGGCGCTGAACCTGCGTCCGGCGTTGTCGAGCATGGCGCCGTTGTTGAGTGAGGTGTCACGAAGCCTGGGACTTTCGGCGGCCACGGCCGGCTTGCTGACCACGTTACCGGTGTTGTGCCTGGGTCTGTTCGCGCCGCTTGCGCCGATCCTCGCGCGGCGTTTCGGCAGTGAGCGCGTGGTGCTGGGCATTCTTCTGACGCTGACCTGCGGCATCATTCTGCGCAGCTCGTTCGGCGAGTTCGGTCTGTTTGCTGGCAGCATCATGGCCGGTGCGAGCATCGGCATCATCGGGGTGCTGCTGCCCGGCATCGTCAAACGCGATTTCGCGAAACAGGCCGGCGCCATGACGGGCGTTTACACCATGGCGCTGTGCCTGGGTGCTGCCGTTGCGGCGGGCTCAACGGTGCCGTTGAGCGAAGCGCTGGGTAGCGGCAACGGCAGCGACTGGACGCTTGGCCTCGGCTTCTGGATCGTCCCGGCGATTCTCGCCGCGATCTTCTGGTGGCCGCAGACGCGTCAACGTCATGGCCAGCATCAGGTGGCTTATCGGGTGCGCGGTTTGCGCCGGGATCCTCTGGCCTGGCAAGTCACCCTTTATATGGGCCTGCAATCGTCACTGGCCTACATCGTGTTCGGCTGGCTGCCGTCGATCCTCATCGGGCGAGGACTGACTGCCGTTGACGCCGGCCTGCTGTTGTCCGGTTCGATCATGGTGCAACTGGTCAGCTCGCTGACCGCGCCATGGCTGGCCACTCGCGGCAAGGACCAGCGCATTGCGATTGTGCTGGTGATGCTGCTCACACTGGCGGGGCTGTTCGGCTGCCTGTATGCACCGCTTGAGCAATTGTGGGCCTGGGCCATCGTGCTTGGGCTGGGGCAGGGCGGCACGTTCAGCCTGGCACTGACCCTGATCGTGTTGCGCTCGCGGGACTCCCACGTCGCCGCGAACCTGTCGAGCATGGCCCAGGGCTTCGGCTACACCCTGGCGTCGCTCGGGCCTTTCGCGGTCGGCGTCGTGCATGACTGGACCGGCAACTGGGACTCGGTCGGCTGGATCTTCGGCATCATCGGCGTCGCCGCGATCATCGCCGGTCTCGGCGCCGGGCGCGCGCTTTACGTGGGTGTCACGAGCGAAAAAATCTGAGGGCTGACATTTCCCTAGCGAATGCCCGTGCAAACCGCGGTGCGGCCGCTTATCGTGCAGGCATCCTATTTCCATGGACGGCGTTCCTATGAGCGAAACCTTTACCAGCGAACACAACAGCGCGCTGATCACGCGTTTCTACGAGGCGTTCAGCCGTCTGGACGCCGAGGCGATGGCCGCGTGCTACAGCGAAGACGTGGTGTTTTCCGACCCGGTGTTTGGCCAGTTGCGCGGGCAGGATGCCGGCGATATGTGGCGCATGCTGACCTCCCGCGCCCGTGACTTCTCGGTGGTGTTCGATCAGGTCCGTGCCGATGCCACGACCGGCGCTGCACACTGGGTCGCGACCTACCTGTTCAGCCAGACCGGTCGCACGGTGGTCAACGACATTCAGGCGCGGTTTGTTTTTCGCGACGGCAAGATCTGCGAACACCACGATCAGTTCGATCTGTGGCGCTGGTCGCGTCAGGCCCTCGGCACAAAGGGCGTATTACTGGGCTGGACGCCGCTCGTGAAAAACGCCATCCGTGCGCAGGGCCAGAAAGGGCTGAAGGCTTTTCAGGCCAGTCGCTGACGCTTGATAGAATCCGTTCCCCTCGCTACTGGTCCACGGTCCCGCATGTCTGAAGCCGAAATCGCCACCGCACCCGTGCCCGAAGCCGTGCCGGTCAAATCCTGGTTCGTGTACTTGGTGCGCGCGGCCAACGGTTCGTTGTACTGCGGCATCAGCAATGACCCGCAACGTCGATTCGCCCAGCACCAAAGCGGTAAAGGTGCGCGCTTCTTCAGCTCGAGCCCGGCGATGGCGCTGGTGTATGTGGAGGCCTGCCGCGACAAGGGCGACGCATTGCGGCAGGAGCGGTTGATCAAAAAGCTGCGCAAAAGCGCCAAGGAGTGCCTGGCCGCCGGCTACATCCAGCCGAGTGATGCCGCGCCATCACCCTGAGCGGGTATGCCGTGGGGCTTCGGGGGGATAAGCTGGTGGTTTCTCCCTGCGGATGGCCCGAAGCATGTCTGAGTTGATTCTTCACCACTATCCAACGTCCCTGTTCGCCGAAAAAGCCCGTCTGATGCTGGGCTTCAAAGGCCTGTCATGGCGCTCGGTCAACATCCCGTCGATCATGCCCAAGCCCGACCTCATGCCCCTCACCGGCGGCTATCGCAAAACCCCCGTCCTGCAAGCAGGCGCCGACATTTATTGCGACACCGCGTTGATCGCCCGGCGCCTGGAGCAGGAAAAATCGTCACCCACGTTCTATCCCGAAGGCCAGGAGTTCACGGCGGCGGGCCTCGCGGCGTGGGCGGATTCGGTGCTGTTCCTGCACGCGGTCAGCCTGGTGTTTCAACCGGCCTCCCTCGCTGTGCGGTTCGCCAAGGTTCCGCCTGAGGCTGTTAAGGCATTCGTTGCCGACCGCGCCACGTTCTTCGAGGGCGGCAGCGCCAATCGTGTGCCACTGGAAGTGGCGCGGCATCAATGGCCGACGCTGATGGCGCGTCTGGAAACCCAGCTTGAGCGCAACGGTGATTTCCTGTTGGGCGCGCCCTCGATTGCCGATTTCTCGGTGGCCCACACCCTGTGGTTCCTCAAACAAACCCCTGTCACGTCCCCACTGGTCGATGCCTATCCGGCGGTGTTGAGCTGGTACGAGCGCGTTATTGCATTCGGTCATGGCGCACCGAGTGAATTGAGTTCGGGCGACGCGGTTGAAATCGCGCGTGCGGCTACCCCGGCGCCGGTGCCCGATGAAGATTTCACCGACCCCAATGGTTTTACCGTCGGTCAGCAGGTCACCGTGTCTGCCGTGGATTACGGCGTTAACGCCGTGGCGGGAGAGTTGGTATTCAGCGGCCGTGAAGAGATTATCCTGCGCCGCGAAGACGACCGCGCCGGCACCGTGCATGTGCACTTCCCGCGCTTCGGTTTTCAAATCAAGGCTGTTTAAACACCTCATGCGCAAATAAGCCCGGTGCAATGCCGGGCTTATCGCGATGCCTGATAATCGCTTTGTTTTAATTGCGGATTGATGTGGCTGATTGCGCGAAGTTGTCGTGACTGTCAGTTGTGACAGTTGTTACCCGATGCTACTTGAGTGCAGCGAGAATCTGCTCTTCGCTAAAGCCTCTGATCAGCGTGCCGTTTACGTCGATCAGAGGAATGCCGCGACCGCCGAGCGCTTCATAGGCCTTGCGGCCTGCAGCGTCTTTTTCGATATCGAACTCGGTGTAGCGAATGCCCTGGCTGTCGAGAAAACGCCGTGTCTGTTTGCAGTAGCCGCACCAGTCGGTGGCGTACAACGTCACCTTCGCGTTGGCCTGCGCGTGCTCCGATAAAGCTGAGGAGGGGTGAACCAGGTTTTCGATCTTGCCCCAGTTCTGGTACACGACCACCACCAGCATGATGAGCAAGAACTTCTTCAGGGTACGAACGAACATTCGGGTCTCGGCTCCTCGGCAAGGCTTAGCGGCGTTTAAGCTGATCGGTCAGCTGGGTCGGCAGTCCCTTGATGATCAGCGTGCCTTTCTCTTCGTCGTACTCGATCTTGTCGCCCAGCAGGTGCGCTTCAAAGCTGATCGACAGCCCTTCCGCACGGCCGGTGAACCGACGGAACTGACTCAGCGTGCGCTTATCCGCAGGAATCTCGGGCGACAGGCCGTAATCCTTGTTGCGGATGTGATCGTAGAAGGCCCGCGGGCGGTCCTCGTCGATCAGGCCGGACAGCTCTTCCAGAGCGATCGGCTCGCCCATTTTGCTCTGGCTGCTGGCGTAGTCGACCAGCGCCTTGGTCTTCTCGCGGGTCGATTCTTCTGGCAGGTCTTCGCTCTCGACGAAATCACTGAAGGCCTTGAGCAGGGTACGGGTCTCCCCCGGTCCGTCGACGCCTTCCTGGCAGCCGATGAAGTCGCGGAAGTACTCGGAAACCTTCTTGCCGTTCTTGCCCTTGATGAACGAGATGTACTGCTTGGATGCCTTGTTGTTCTGCCACTCGGAAATGTTGATCCGGGCTGCAAGGTGCAGCTGACCCAGATCCAGATGCCGGGAGGGCGTCACGTCCAACGCCTCATTCACCGCTACGCCTTCGCTGTGGTGCAGCAGGGCGATCGCCAGGTATTCGGTCATGCCCTGCTGGTAGTGCGCAAACAGCACGTGGCCACCGACCGACAGGTTCGACTCTTCCATCAGCTTCTGCAGATGCTCGACCGCGATGCGGCTGAACTGGGTGAAATCCTTGCCCTGATCCAGGTATTCCTTCAGCCAGCCACTGAACGGGTGTGCGCCAGACTCGGCATGGAACAGCCCCCACGCTTTGCCTTGTTTGGCGTTATAGCTCTCGTTGAGGTCTGCCAGCATGTTCTCGATGGCCTGCGACTCGGCGAGCTCTGAGTCCCGGGCGTGAAGCACGGCAGGCGTGCCGTCGGGTTTTTTGTCGATCAGGTGGACGATGGCGTGACGGATCGGCATGGATTTCTCGGCTGCTGAAGGGTAACTGAACGGGACCAGACCAGGCCCGTGCGAAAGTCGGCAAGTGTACCGCAGACGGGGGGCGGAACGCTCTGGAAGGGCCGAAAACGCTGACCTCGGTTCATTAATATGACTTTTTTACGCCTCATGGGCGATAAAGCTGACCAAATGGGTAGGTAGGGGCGGATATTTGCGTTGCGCTGTGCTAGTTTTGCCCGGTCCTGAGCGCCCAAGCGCGCCAGGCGTGCAGTTTGTGGGCGTTCGGCCGAACCAAAGGCCGTTTACAGTATCTACATTTCGCGTCTGTACCACACTCTGCAAACCATTCGAATTTGATAGGGAAGGAACACCACCATGGCTCTGACTAAAGACCAATTGATCGCCGATATCGCAGAAGCTATCGACGCGCCTAAAACCACCGCGCGCAACGCTCTCGACCAATTGGGTCAAATCGTCGCTGACCAACTGGAAAACGGTAGTGAAATCACTCTGCCAGGCATCGGCAAACTGAAAGTCACCGAGCGTCCAGCACGCACCGGCCGCAACCCTTCGACTGGCGCAGCCATCGAAATCGCTGCCAAGAAAGTCGTCAAGTTTGTACCAGCCAAAGTGCTGACTGACTCGGTCAACAAGTAAGCGAAAACGCTGCTTGGTTGAGGAAACCGTGTGACGGAGCGATCCGGACACGGTTTTTTTGTGCCTGCGATTCGGTTATCGCTTCGGTCGCCGGCGTCCTAGCGCGGTGAAACCCAACGTGTCGCCTTCCAGGCGGCTTGCTGCGTCTTGTCCTGGAAGGTCCAGGCAACGAAGCGGCTCTGTTTCTGACCCTGGCCCATCTCCACCGTCTGACTTTCAACGGCACCGGCTTTTTTCAGCGCGCTTTGAATCAGCGGCAGGTTCGAAGCCTTGGACACCAGCGTGCTGAACCACAGCACCTGCTGCCCGACCTGAGCGCTTTCGCTGATCAATTGCGTCACAAACCGTGCCTCGCCACCCTCCCACCACAGCTCCGCCGCCTGGCCGCCGAAATTCAGCACCGGCAACTTGCGCTTGGGGTCGGCCTTGCCGAGGGCGCGCCATTTACGCTGGCTGCCGCTTAACGCTTCCTCAGCCGAGGCGTGGAAAGGCGGGTTACACACGCTGATGTCGAAGCGCTCATCGGGCTGCAGCAGGTGGGTCAGGATGTGTTTAGGGTTGGTCTGCTCCCGGAAGCTGATGCTCTTGCTCAAGCCGTTGGCTTTGACGATGGTCGCCGCCGAGGCCAGGGCGATCTTGTCGATGTCCGAGCCCAGGAACGACCAGCCGTATTCGCCCTGACCGATCAGCGGATAGATGCAGTTGGCGCCGGTGCCGATGTCCAGCGCTGTGACAGACGCGCCGCGCGGGATGACGCCGTCGTTGCGCTCTGCCAGCAGGTCCGCCAGAAAGTGCAGGTAGTCCGCACGCCCCGGGATTGGCGGGCAGAGGTAGTCCGCCGGAATATCCCAATGGGCGATGCCGTAGAACGCTTTGAGCAAGGCGCGGTTGAACACCCGCACCGCGGCCGGATTGGCGAAGTCGATGCTTTCCTTGCCGTAGGGATTGAGGATCACAAACTTGCCCAGTTCGGGGCTGCTTTTGATCAGGCGCGGAAAGTCGTAATGGCCCTGATGGCGGTTGCGCGGGTGCAGGGTGGCTTTCTCACGCGGCGCGGCAGGCTTGGCCTGTTGAGCAGGTTTGGCTTTCTTGCGTGGGGTGTTGCGTTGGGGCTTGTGGGCGTCGGGGCTGGTCATCGGGGATGCGATTCTCGTGAAAGCACAACCCCTGTAGACGTGAGCTTGCTCGCGATAACCGTGTGTCAGTCAACGGTTAGGTTGCTGATTTACCGCTATCGCGAGCACGCTCACGCCTACAGGGGTCATGGTCGTCAACCGGCCTGCGGTTCAGGCCGGCTGATTTGGTCGGATTACAAACTCGCGATCCGCGCGTGCTGCTCGGCCAGTTTGCCCAGCGCCTGTTCGGCTTCGGCCATCTTCGCGCGTTCCTTGGCGATCACCTCAGGCGGCGCCTTGTCGACGAACGCGGCATTGGACAGCTTGCCGCCAACCCGCTGCACTTCGCCCTGCAGACGCTGGATTTCCTTGTCCAGACGCGCCAGTTCGGCGTCCTTGTCGATCAGGCCGGCCATCGGCACCAGCACTTCCATCTCACCGACCAGCGCGGTCGCGGACAGCGGTGCTTCGGCGCCGGCTTCCAGCACGGTGAACGATTCAAGCTTGGCCAGCTTCTTCAGCAGGTGCTCGTTCTCGTTCAGGCGGCGCTGGTCTTCGGCGCTGACGTTTTTGAGGAACAACTGCAGCGGCTTGCCCGGGCCGATGTTCATTTCGCCACGGATGTTGCGCACGCCGAGCATCAGGCTTTTGAGCCATTCGATGTCGCCTTCGGCCGCGACGTCGATGCGCGCATCGTTCGCCACCGGCCACGGTTGCAGCATGATGGTCTTGCCTTCGATGCCGGCCAGCGGCGCAAGTCGCTGCCAGATTTCTTCGGTGATGAAGGGCATGAACGGATGGGCCAGACGCAGTGCGACTTCCAGCACGCGCACCAGCGTGCGACGAGTGCCACGCTGACGCTCGATCGGCGCCGTCTCGTCCCACAGAACCGGCTTGGACAGCTCCAGATACCAGTCGCAGTACTGGTTCCAGATGAACTCGTACAGCGCCTGGGCCGCGAGGTCGAAACGGAATTGATCCAGCTGACGGGTCACTTCGGCTTCAGTGCGTTGCAGCTGCGAGATGATCCAGCGATCCGGCAGCGAGAGCTCGAACGCTTCGCCGTTCTGACCGCAGTCTTCGCCCTTGTCGAGCACGTACCGCGCGGCGTTCCAGATCTTGTTGCAGAAGTTGCGATAGCCTTCGACGCGACCCATGTCGAACTTGATGTCACGGCCAGTGGACGCCAGCGAGCAGAAGGTGAAACGCAGGGCATCGGTGCCGTAGCTGGCGATGCCGTCGGCGAATTCGTCGCGAGTCTGCTTCTCGATCTTCTTGGCCAGCTTGGGCTGCATCATGCCGGAGGTGCGTTTCTGCACCAGGGCTTCAAGCTCGATGCCGTCGATGATATCCAGCGGATCAAGGACGTTGCCCTTGGACTTGGACATCTTCTGGCCCTGACCATCACGCACAAGGCCGTGGACATAAACGGTCTTGAACGGCACCTGCGCCGTACCGTCTTCGTTCTTCACCAGATGCATGGTGAGCATGATCATCCGGGCAACCCAGAAGAAAATGATGTCGAAACCGGTAACCAGCACGTCGGTCGGGTGGAAGGTTTTCAGGAAGTCGGTCTGCTCCGGCCAGCCCAGGGTGGAGAACGTCCACAGACCGGAACTGAACCAGGTGTCGAGCACGTCGTTGTCCTGTTGCAGGGCAACGTCAGGACCCAGATTGTGCTTGGCGCGGACTTCGGTTTCGTCGCGGCCGACGTAAACCTTGCCGGACTCGTCGTACCAGGCCGGAATGCGGTGGCCCCACCAGAGTTGGCGGCTGATGCACCAGTCCTGAATGTCGCGCATCCACGAGAAGTACATGTTCTCGTACTGCTTGGGCACAAAGGCGATGCGGCCGTCTTCAACGGCGGCGATGGCCGGTTCAGCCAGCGGCTTGGTCGACACGTACCACTGATCCGTCAGCCACGGCTCGATGATGGTCCCGGAGCGGTCCCCCTTCGGCACTTTCAAACCGTGGTCGTCGACGCTGACCAGCAGCCCGGCGGCGTCGAACGCAGCCACGATCTGCTTGCGCGCTTCGAAGCGGTCGAGGCCGGCGTATTCGGCGGGGAGGGTGCCGTCTACGGTGTCGTTCAGCGTACCGTCGAGGTTGAACACCTGGGCAGCGGGCAGCACGGCAGCGTTCTTGTCGAAGATGTTCAGCAGCGGCAGGTTGTGGCGCTTGCCGACGTCGTAGTCGTTGAAGTCGTGAGCCGGGGTGATCTTCACGCAGCCGGTGCCGAATTCAGGGTCGCAGTAGTCGTCCGCGATGATCGGGATGCGACGGCCTACCAGCGGCAGCTCGACGAATTTGCCGATCAGCGCCTGGTAGCGCTCGTCGTTCGGGTTCACAGCGACGGCGGCGTCGCCGAGCATGGTTTCCGGACGGGTCGTGGCGACGATCAGATAGTCCAGACCTTCAGCGGTCTTCGCGCCATCGGCCAGTGGGTAGCGCAGGTTCCAGAGATGCCCCTTTTCGTCGTGGTTTTCCACTTCGAGGTCGGAGATCGCGGTGTGCAGCTTGGTGTCCCAGTTGACCAGACGTTTGCCACGGTAAATCAGGCCGTCTTCATGCAGTCGCACGAACGCCTCTTTAACCGCTTCGGACAAGCCGTCGTCCATCGTGAAGCGCTCACGGCTCCAGTCGACCGACGAGCCCAGGCGACGGATCTGGCGGCTGATGTTGCCACCGGACTGATCCTTCCATTCCCAGACTTTTTCGAGAAATTTGTCGCGACCCAGATCGTGACGGCTCTGACCCAAGGCTTCGAGTTGGCGCTCCACCAGCATCTGCGTGGCGATACCGGCGTGGTCGGTGCCCGGCTGCCAAAGGGTGTTGCGACCCTGCATGCGGCGGAAGCGGATCAGGGCGTCCATGATCGCGTTATTGAAACCGTGCCCCATGTGGAGGCTGCCGGTGACGTTCGGCGGCGGAATCATGATGGTGTACGAGTCGCCCGCGCCTTGCGGAGCGAAATAGTTTTCGGACTCCCAGGTCTGGTACCAGGAAGATTCGATGGCGTGCGGCTGGTAGGTCTTGTCCATGCGAGGCGGGAACCTGATCTGCTTTGAGTCGGAAAAGCCGACGAGTATAGCTTTTCAAGGCGGCGTCAAGCTACAAGCGGTAGGTCGGGTGCTACGAGCGGTGATGCCCGGAATCATCGCGGGCATCTGTAGGACTGTGCTTGCGCACGTTCCCGGGTCGGGGCAGAAGACAGCTTCAGTTGTTGTATTGACTCAGCAGCCGTTCCATTCGCGCATCAAGGCGGCGTTTGATCTCGTTCTCGATGTGCGGGGCGAAATCATCGATCACGTCTTGCATGATCAACTGCGCGGCGGCACGCAGCTCGGCGTCCAGGTGCAGCAGTGCCTCTGCATTCGGTGCTTTGGCGCTCGATGCGTTGGCAGCGGGCGCGGGGGGTGTCGCCGCAACCGGCTCGGGGGTGAGCAGGGGAATATTGTCGATGTCGGCTTCGTGCTCATCGAGGGTCACGACCTGGCCGGTGACAACGTCGAACAGCAGCGGGATCTGCTCGTCGCTGTGCACGGACTCGGTCAGCAGAGGCGGCTGGGCCGGATCATCGCCCAACAGCTGGCGAATCGACTCGAGGTCATCCAGCAGGTGCGCTGAATCTTTCAGGTGTTTTGAATTATCCATCGTGTGCTCAAAGACGCTGCAGCCGGTGATCTTGCAGAGGATAGCCCTGTTCGCGGTAGAAGCGAAAACTCTCGCGCGCCGCGAGGCGAATGGCGGGATCCTCGACAACGATCTCGGCGACACGCGCGAATCGTTTGAAGAAGTCCGGGATGCGCAGGTCAAGATTGACCAGCAGATCCTGATGTTGGCCGGGGTCGCTGCCGATACCCAGCGCCACGGGTGCGTCCTGGTCGTCTTCGACCGCGCCATGGGGAACGAACGCTTCGCCCCGGAAGCGCCACAGTCGGGCGTCCAGTTCCTCGCGTTGCCCGGCATCGCTGCAATGCAGGTACACCCGATGGCCGAGCCGCCAGGCCTTGTCGGTGAGTTTGCAGGCGAAGTCCAGGCGCGCGACGGGGTCGGCACTCGGCAGAATGTAGAAATCGACTTGGGTCATGGGTGATTCCAGGACGCTGGACGCGCCGACCGGGGAGGCCGACGCGTTTGCAGCGGCTTAAACGCCAGCGCGGTCGATCAGGTATTGGGTCAGCAACGGAACCGGACGGCCCGTGGCGCCTTTGTCCTTGCCGCCGCTCAGCCATGCCGTGCCGGCGATGTCCAGGTGCGCCCACTCATAGGCCTTGGCGAAGCGCGAGAGGAAGCACGCCGCGGTGATGGTGCCGGCTTTCGGACCGCCGATGTTGGCGATGTCAGCGAACGGGCTGTCCAGTTGCTCTTGATACTCATCGAACAACGGCAGCTGCCAGGCACGGTCGTCGGCGCGTTTGCCGGCTTCCAGCACCTGAGTGATCAACGCGTCGCTGTTGCCCAGCAGGCCGGAGGTGTGACCGCCCAGCGCGACAACGCAAGCGCCGGTCAGTGTGGCGATGTCGATCACGGCCTGTGGCTTGAAGCGTTCGGCGTAGGTCAGCGCATCGCACAGCACCAGACGGCCTTCGGCGTCGGTATTGAGGATCTCGACGGTCTGGCCGCTCATGGTCTTGACGATGTCACCCGGACGCGTGGCGTTGCCGCTCGGCATGTTTTCGGCCGCCGCGACGATGCACACCAGATTGATTGGCAGTTGCAGTTCAAGCACGGCGTTCAACGTGCCGAATACACTTGCGGCGCCGCACATGTCGAATTTCATTTCGTCCATGCCCAGGCCCGGCTTGAGGCTGATACCGCCGGTGTCGAAGGTGATGCCCTTGCCCACCAGCACGAATGGCTTTTCGCTTTTCTTGCCGTTGGAGTACTGCATGACGATCAGGCGTGGCGGCTGAGCGCTGCCTTGACCGACCGCCAGGAACGAACCCATGCCCAGCTTTTCGATGTCTTTCTCATCGAAGACTTCGACTTTAAGGCCCTTGTTGGCTTTGCCCATCGCCTTGGCTTGCTCGCCCAGGTAGGTCGGGTGGCAGATGTTCGGCGGCATGTTGCCCAGGTCGCGGGTCACGGCCATGCCGGCAGCGATGGCCTGTGCGTGCTTGGCCGCGCGCTCGATGTCGGCGACGTTGGCCTTGGCGGTCAGCAGGGTGACTTTTTTCAGGGCGCGGGGATCGACTTTCTGACTCTTGAAGCGATCAAAAACGTATTCGCCGTCGGCCAGGGATTCGACCAGCAGGCGATTCTTGCCATACACGTCGCGATTTTTGACGTTCAGTTGATCGAGGGCAAAGGCGGCATCAACGCCACCCAGGCTTTTCAGGGTGCTGAGCGCGCCGCTGATGATTTTGCGGAATTGGCGATCGTTCAGCTCCGGCTCTTTGCCCGAACCGACCAGCAACACGCGTTCGGCTTTCAGGTTGGGCAGGCTGTGCAGCAACAGGCTCTGGCCGATCTTGCCCGACAGGTCGCCGCGCTTGAGAACAGCGCTGATGGCGCCGCCGCTCAGGGTGTCGAGGGTGTTCGCGGTGTCGCTCAGCGTGCGGCCTTCACCGACGGCGACCACCAGCGTGGCGGTCTTCAAGGTTTCTGCACTGACGCTTTTAACAACCAATTCCATGTCGGGGTCCCCGAATAAACTGTGAGTTATCGCACTTGAGCACACGGCTCGGCAGCGGCGCAGAGGTATTTACACCGGCATGCCTGCGGCAAGGCCCGCAGTTTGACCCTGCGAGCCAATGGATGACAACCCCGTCCGGGTGTGCGCGTGTGCCGGTTGCAGAAGTATCCCGCGCGCGCAGTGACAGACACACCCAATCACAGGATAATGCCGCATATTTTTTTGGTGGTACGCCGTCGCGCGCATCATGGCTGATTCATTTCATTGTCATGCCGCCTTAGCGTGACAACCCTGGAGTGTCTGGTTTGATTGTCTTCCGTTACCTGTCCCGAGAAGTGCTGGTTACCCTGAGCGCTGTCAGTGCCGTGCTGCTGGTAATCATCATGAGTGGCCGCTTCATCAAATACCTGGCCCAGGCCGCATCGGGCGCACTCGATCCGGGTGTCCTGTTTCTGATCATGGGCTTCCGTCTGCCGGGCTTCCTGCAACTGATCCTTCCTCTGGGGTTGTTCCTCGGGATTCTCCTGGCCTATGGCCGGTTGTACCTCGAAAGCGAAATGACCGTGCTCGCCGCCACCGGTATGAGCCAGCAACGCCTGCTACTGATTACCCTCGCGCCGGCTGCGCTGGTTTCATTGCTGGTGGCCTGGCTCAGCTTCAGCCTCGCCCCCCAGGGCGCGACCCAGTTCCAGTTGCTGATCAACAAGCAGGACGCGATGACCGAATTCGACACCCTGGTGCCGGGTCGTTTCCAGCTTCTGCGTGACGGCAGCCGGGTGACCTACACCGAGACCATGAGCGACGACCGCATCAACCTGGGCGGCGTGTTCATTTCCGAGAAGAAGCTCGACGAGAAGAAAGACCACGGCATCACCGTGCTGGTCGCGGAAAAAGGCCGGCAGGAAATCAAACCTGACGGCACGCGCTACCTGATTCTCGATAACGGCTATCGCTACGACGGCAACCCCGGCCAGGCCGATTACCGCGCGATCAAATACGACACCTATGGCGCCTTGCTGCCCAAGCCGGACATCAGCGATGAGGTCACTGACCGCGATGCCATCTCCACCAGCGAATTGCTGACCGGCGAAGACAGCCTGCGCAACCGGGCCGAGCTGCAGTGGCGGGTCTCGCTGCCGATTCTGGTGTTCATCGTGACGCTGATGGCGGTGCCGCTGGCACGGGTCAACCCGCGTCAGGGCCGCTTCCTCAAGCTCCTTCCGGCGATTCTTCTTTATATGGCCTATCTCACCATCCTCATCGCCGCGCGCGGTGCGCTGGAGAAGGGCAAGATCCCGATGGGCCTCGGCCTGTGGTGGGTGCATGCGCTGTTTCTGTCCATCGGGCTGGGGTTGCTCTACTGGGAGCCTCTGCGCCTGAAGATCGCGAGTCGCCGCAGCGTGTCGGGGGTGGCTCATGGTTAAGCTCGATCGTTACATCGGCAAAAGCGTGTTCATGGCGATTCTGGCGGTACTGGGGATCATCCTCGGACTGGCCTCGCTGTTTGCCTTCATCGATGAAATGGCCGACATCAGCGATACCTATACCTTCTGGGACGCTGGCAGTTTTGTCGTGATGACGGCGCCGCGTCGCCTCTACGACATGCTGCCGATGGCCGCGCTGATCGGTTGCCTGATCGGTCTCGGCGCGCTGGCGAGCAGCAGCGAACTGACGATCATGCGTGCCGCTGGTGTGTCGATCGGCCGTATCGTCTGGGCGGTCATGAAACCCATGCTGGTGTTGATGGTGGCCGGGCTGTTGATCGGCGAGTACGTCGCGCCGGTGACCGAAGCCTCAGCCCAGGCCGCGCGCTCGCTGGCTCAAGGCACCGGCGACGCCCAGAGCGCCAAACACGGTCTGTGGCACCGTCAGGGTGAGGAGTTCATCCACATCAATACGGTGCAACCGAACGGCCTCCTGTATGGCGTGACCCGTTACCATTTCGACGACCAGCGCCACATGCTGACGTCGAGTTTTGCCAAGCAAGCCAACTTCAAGACCGATTACTGGTTGCTGAAGGACGTCACCACGACGGTCTTCCACGACGGTCGCACCGAAGTGGTCACCGCACCCGAAGAGCGCTGGAACGTCGCGTTGAGCCCGCAGTTGCTGAGCACGGTGGTGCTGCCGCCGGAGTCGCTGTCGATGACTGGCCTCTATGGTTACGCGCGTTATCTGGCCGATCAGGGATTGAACAACGGTCGTTACTGGCTGGCGTTCTACACCAAGATCCTGCAGCCGCTGGTGACCGTGGCGCTGGTGCTGATGGCGATTTCCTTCATCTTCGGTCCGTTGCGCTCGGTGACGCTGGGGCAACGGGTGTTTACGGGCGTGCTCGTGGGCTTCACCTTCCGCATCGCTCAGGACCTGCTGGGCCCGTCGAGCCTTGTATTCGGTTTCTCGCCACTCTTCGCGGTGCTGGTGCCGGCGGGAGTGTGCGCCTTGGCGGGGATCTGGTTGCTGCGCCGCGCGGGCTGATACTCACCGCGTTATAAAAAGCCGACCCCTGCGTCGGCTTTTTTGTGGGCGAGATACAGAGGGCTCACTTTCTGGTGCGGGGCACCCGCACCAGTTGCGTCTCGGAATACAGGTCATGCCAGCAGCGTTTCTGTTTGTCGATCAGGCTCCAGAAGAAACCCAGCCCGACACACAGCCATGATGCGATGGCGACGACGAAGCGCAGCAGCGCTTGCCACAGGCTGATGGCCGTTCCGTCGGCGTTCTGCACGCGTATCCCCCAGACCTGCATGCCCAGCGTCTGGCCCCCATGGGTCCAGAACTTGGCGAAGAAGCCGAACAGCGTGACCAGCAGAATCGAGGACAGCAGCGGGTCGGCGTCGAGCGCGCCGGACTCGGAGAGCTGGCGCAGTCTGGCTTCGCCGATGAAGCCCATCCAGACCAGCTTGTAGATAAACGTAGTGACCATCAACAATGCCACGCACAGCAGCGCGTCGTAGCTGATCGCAGCCATGCGCTGGCCCAATCCAGCG
Organism: Pseudomonas sp. Ps21-P2; assembly: GCF_039672565.1. NCBI lineage: Bacteria > Pseudomonadati > Pseudomonadota > Gammaproteobacteria > Pseudomonadales > Pseudomonadaceae > Pseudomonas > Pseudomonas sp. Ps21-P2. The sequence continues at coordinate 317,281 of NZ_JBDFPL010000007.1, read as the reverse complement.
GGGGGAAAGTCGCCCCGAGGGCGTAACATCTGCGCATCATCGTTAACTGAGGTCATGGCGGCGCTCATTCACACGGGAGCGGCAGTTTACGGAATCGCAGGCATAAAAAAGCCCCTGATGTTGGCCATCAGGGGCTTTTTGCGTCGGCTGATCAGGCTTCAGCTTGTACTTCGTCAGCCTGCATGCCTTTTTGGCCCTGCACTGCGACGAACGTCACTTTCTGGCCTTCTTTCAGGCTTTTGAAGCCGTTGCCCTGAATAGCGCGGAAGTGGACGAACAGATCCGGACCGCTTTCAGGAGTGATAAAACCAAAACCTTTTTCATCGTTAAACCACTTAACGGTGCCGCTCTGACGTGTAGACATTTTCTTATTCCTTGACGCATTAAATTAATGACAGCCTCTTTCACGGGAAAGAGTACTGGGCTGGTTGCAGGAAGAAGAAACGTAGAGCGGGATGTAGCATTGCTTTTGGCGCTACTGCCCGGGTCACGATCCCAGCGACCCATGCAAACACAGTCCGAGAAACTCTACGCTAACTCTTGTTGAAAAAACAAGCCCCGGCTGGGCCAGTGTTCATGGGGGTTTTCGGCTTTTTTGAAAACATTAACCACGTTCGCAAGATCGATAGTTTTTAATGTTTAGAGGAGTATCTAAGTTCAATATTTTGACAGTTTAACGGTTGTAAACATTGGCGCCCGACTGCGGCACTCGCACAGTTTTATGCACTGTTGCGGTGCCGCATTTTTTGACGATGTTACTTAGCCGCGGAAGTAACGTGGCGGAACGAAAGGAGTTTTTGTCACTTGCATCGGGACTTTCTTGCCGCGGACGATTGCCCACACCGGTGTTTCCAGCGCGGTGAAACTGGCGTCGACATAGCCCATCGCCAATGGCGCGCTCAGCGTCGGGCCAAAACCGCCGCTGCAGACAGTCCCGATGGTCTTTCCATCGGCATCGACGATTTCAGCGCCTTCTCGCACGGGTGTGCGTTCCTGTGGCAGCAGGCCGACACGTTTGCGCGCCGCACCGCTTTGGTGCTGGGCGAAGATCTTGTCGGCACCGGGGAAGCCGCCTGCACGTGCACCATCGGCACGACGAACCTTGGAAATCGCCCACAGCAGGCTGGCTTCAATCGGTGTGGTGTCGGTGTCCATATCATGGCCGTAGAGGCACAACCCGGCTTCCAGTCGCAGCGAGTCGCGCGCGCCCAGGCCGATCGGCGCCACTTCGGGCTCCGCGAGCAGTCGACGTGCAAGGGCTTCTGCCTGATCTGCCGGCACTGAGATCTCGTAGCCGTCTTCACCGGTGTAGCCCGAGCGGCTGACGTAGCAGTCAATGCCGTCGATTTTCGCCGAGGTGTACTGCATGAAAGTCATTTTCGCGACTTCCGGCGCCAGCCGCGCCAGTGCGGTGACGGCGTGCGGGCCTTGCAGCGCGAGCAATGCGCGTTCGTTGAACAGCGGCGTGATCTCGCACTGGCTACCGATGTGTTGCTGCAGGTGCGCCAGGTCTTGGTTCTTGCAGGCGGCGTTGACCACCAGCATGAGCTGATCGTTACCCAGATTGGCAACCATCAGGTCGTCGAGAATGCCGCCGTTCTCGTTGGTGAATATCGCGTAGCGCTGCATGCCGACCGGCAGATCGATGATGTCTACGGGCATCAGGGTTTCCAGCGCTTTCGCCGCGTCCGCGCCGCTCAACAGGATCTGACCCATGTGCGAAACGTCGAACAGGCCGGCCTGATCGCGGGTGTGCAGGTGTTCTTTCATGACGCCAGCGGGGTACTGAACGGGCATGTCGTAGCCGGCGAACTCGACCATCTTCGCGCCGAGTTCACGGTGCAGGGCATTGAGCGGGGTCTTCAGCAATTCGGTGGTCATGGGTCACTCCTTGAAAGCGGTTCCGGGTTCCCCGCGCAGGGCAGGGGACCCTATGAATTCGGGCTGATGTCAGCACTCGATAATGTTCACGGCCAGCCCGCCACGGGCTGTTTCCTTGTATTTGCTTTTCATGTCGGCGCCGGTCTGGCGCATGGTGCGGATCACTTTATCCAGCGAGACAAAGTGCTGGCCGTCGCCGCGCAAGGCCATGCGCACCGCGTTGATGGCCTTCACCGAGCCCATGGCGTTGCGCTCGATGCATGGCACTTGAACGAGGCCGCCAATCGGGTCGCAGGTCAGGCCGAGGTTGTGTTCCATGCCGATTTCAGCGGCGTTTTCCACCTGTTGAACGTTGCCGCCCAAGACTTCGCACAGGGCGCCGGCCGCCATGGAGCAGGCCACCCCGACTTCCCCCTGACAGCCGACTTCGGCGCCGGAGATCGACGCGTTCTCTTTGTAGAGAATGCCGATGGCCGCCGCCGTGAGCAGGAAACGCACGACGCCGTCCTCGTTCGCCCCGGTGATGAAACGCATGTAGTAATGCAGCACCGCCGGGATGATCCCGGCCGCCCCGTTGGTGGGCGCGGTGACCACACGGCCGCCGTTGGCGTTTTCTTCGTTGACCGCCAGCGCGTACAGGTTGACCCAGTCGAGCACCGACAACGCATCGCGCAGCGCGGCTTCCGGGTTTTTGCACAGCTGGCGATGCAGCGCCGCCGCACGCCGTTTGACCTTCAGGCCACCCGGCAAAATGCCTTCGTTGCGGCAACCCGCCTCGACGCAGTCCTGCATGACCTGCCAGATGTGCAACAGGCCCTGACGGGTTTCGGCTTCGGGGCGCCACGCGGCTTCATTTGCCAGCATGATCTGGCTGATGGAAAGACCGCTGGCAGTGCAATGCACCATCAGATCCCGTGCGGTTTTGAAGGGATACACCAGCGGTGTCTGGTCTTCCACGATGCGATCCGCGCCAGCCGCGTCCTCATCCACCACGAAGCCGCCGCCGACGGAGTAGTACTCGCGGCTGCGGACCTGTATGCCGGAGGCATCGAAGGCACGGAAAATCATGCCATTGGGGTGGTAGGCCAAGGGCTTGCGAATCATCGCCAAGTGATGCTTTTCGATGAATTCGATGCTGTGCTGGCCGAGCAGGTTCAGGCGCTCGCTGCTGCGAATCTGCTGCAGGCGCGCCGCAACGGTTTCGGTATCGACGGTGTCCGGGTGCTCACCTTCAAGGCCCAATAACACGGCCTTGTCGCTGCCGTGGCCTTTGCCGGTGGCACCGAGTGAGCCGTACAGCTCGACTTTGACGCAGATGATGGTTTCCAGCAGGCCATCGCGCTGCAAGCCTTCGGCAAAACGCGCCGCGGCTCGCATCGGGCCCACCGTATGAGAGCTGGAGGGACCAATGCCGATCTTGAACAGGTCAAATACGCTCAGCGACATGATGGGATTCCGGGAGGTGAAGCGGTAGCAAGCTACAAGCTACAAGCCGCAAGCGAAACCTCATCGGCTTTCACGTGCGGCTCGCGGCCAGGAGCTTGTGGTTTTTTAAGCGTAGTCTTCGATCGACGGGCAGGCGCAGACCAGATTGCGGTCGCCGAACACGTTGTCGACGCGACCGACCGGCGGCCAGTACTTGCCTTCGATCAACGACGCCACCGGGTAGACGGCCTGCTCGCGGCTGTACGGATGGCTCCATTCGCCCACCAGTTCTGCAGCGGTGTGCGGCGCGTTTTTCAGCGGGTTGTCGTCCTTGTCCAGCACGCCGCTTTCGACCGCGCGGATTTCTTCGCGGATCTTGATCATCGCGTCGCAGAAGCGGTCCAGCTCCTCTTTCGATTCGCTTTCGGTCGGCTCGATCATCAACGTACCCGCGACCGGGAAGGACATGGTCGGGGCGTGGAAACCGAAGTCGATCAGGCGTTTGGCGACGTCATCAACGCTGATGCCGCTGGTTTCCTTCAGCGGGCGCAGGTCGAGAATGCATTCGTGGGCGACCAGGCCGTTGCTGCCGGTGTACAGCACGGGGTAGTGCTCTTCCAGACGACGGGAAATGTAGTTGGCGTTGAGGATCGCCAGTTGCGAAGCGCGCTTGAGGCCTTCGCCGCCCATCATGCGGATGTACATCCAGGTAATCGGCAAGATACTCGCGCTGCCGAACGGCGCCGCGCAGACCGCGCCTTCCTTGCGTTCCATCTTCGCGTGACCCGGCATGAACGCCGCCAGGTGCGATTTCACGCCGATCGGGCCAACGCCCGGGCCGCCACCGCCATGGGGGATGCAGAAGGTTTTGTGCAGATTCAGGTGAGACACGTCGCCGCCGAACTTGCCCGGTGCGCAGAGGCCGACCATGGCGTTCATGTTGGCGCCGTCGATGTACACCTGGCCGCCGTTGTCATGAACGATGCCGCAGATTTCGCGGATGCCTTCTTCGAACACGCCGTGGGTCGACGGGTAGGTGATCATCAGCGCGGCGAGGTGTTCGCGGTGCTCGATGGCCTTGGCGCGCAGGTCTTCGATGTCGACGTTGCCGCGGGCGTCGCAAGCGGTCACGACCACGCGCATGCCGGCCATGTTGGCGGTTGCCGGGTTGGTGCCGTGGGCCGAGGACGGAATCAGGCAGATGTCGCGACGCTCATCGCCACGGCTCTGATGGTAAGCACGGATCGCCAGCAGACCGGCGTACTCGCCCTGGGAACCAGCGTTTGGCTGCAGAGAGATCGCGTCATAACCGGTGGCGGCGCAGAGCATCGCTTCCAGTTCATCAGTCAGTTGCTGATAACCGGCGCTTTGCTCGGCCGGGGCGAAGGGGTGCAGGTTGCCAAATTCGGCCCATGTCACCGGGATCATTTCGCTGGCGGCGTTGAGCTTCATGGTGCACGAGCCCAGCGGGATCATCGTGCGGTCCAGCGCCAGGTCCTTGTCCGCCAGGCGACGCAGGTAGCGCATCAGCTCGGTTTCGGAGTGGTAGCGATTGAACACAGGATGGCTGAGGATCGCCGACTGGCGCTTAAGCTCTGCAGGCAGGCGCGCTTGGACGCTGTCTGCCAGCGCGGCGAAGTCAGGCAGGGCCTGGCCTTCTGCAGCGAAGAGAGACCACAGCACTTCGACGTCGGCTGGCTTGGTGGTTTCGTCCAGCGAAACGCCCAGACGCTCGGCGTCTACTTCACGCAGATTGATTTCGTGGGCGCGTGCCTTGGTGTGCAGGTCGGCCGTTTTCGCGCCTGTGTTCAGGGTGATGCTGTCGAAGAAGAACGACTGCTCGGCCTTCAAGCCCAGCTGATTCAAGCCCTCGGCGAAAATCGCGGTCAGGTGATGCACGCGGTTGGCGATGCGGGTCAGGCCGCGCGGGCCGTGGTAAACGGCGTACATGCTGGCGATGTTGGCGAGCAGCACCTGCGCGGTGCAGATGTTGCTGGTGGCCTTCTCGCGACGAATGTGTTGCTCGCGGGTTTGCATGGCCAGACGCAGGGCGGTCTTGCCGAAGCGGTCAATGGACACACCGACCAGCCGGCCGGGCATGTCGCGCTTGTAGGCGTCACGGGTAGAGAAATAGGCCGCGTGCGGGCCGCCGAAACCCAGTGGCACGCCGAAGCGCTGCGCACTGCCGATGGCCACGTCAGCGCCAAATTCGCCGGGCGGAGTGAGCAAGGTCAGGGCCAGCAGATCCGCTGCCACGGCGACCAGGGCATTGGCGGCATGAAAGCGCTCGACCAGTTCGCGGTAGTCGAACACGTCGCCATTGCTGGCCGGGTATTGCAGCAGCGCGCCGAAGAACTCGCTGACGTCGGTCAGTTGAGCTTCGTCCGCGACGACCACTTCAATGCCCAGCGGCTCGGCGCGGGTTTGCAGCACGTCGAGGGTTTGCGGATGGCAATGGGCGGAAGCGAAGAACTTGTTGCTGCTTTTGTTCTTGCTCAGGCGTTTGCAGAAGGTCATGGCTTCGGCAGCGGCGGTGGCTTCGTCGAGCAGAGAGGCATTGGCGATCGGCAGGCCGGTCAGGTCACTGATCAGGGTCTGGAAGTTCAGCAGCGACTCCAGACGGCCTTGGGAAATCTCCGGCTGATACGGCGTGTAAGCGGTGTACCAGGCCGGGTTTTCCAGCAGATTGCGCAGGATCGGCGCTGGCGTGTGGGTGTTGTAGTAACCCTGGCCGATGTACGTTTTGAACAGCTGATTCTTGCCGGCGATGGCTTTGATATCGGCCAGCGCGTCGGCTTCGCTTTGCCCGGCGGACAAGCCAAGAACGCTGGTGCCTTTGATGGATTCAGGGATGACGCTGGCGGTCAGCGCGTCGAGGGAGTCATAGCCCAGCGTGGTGAGCATGGCTTTTTCATCAGCGGCACGCGGGCCGATGTGGCGGGCGATGAACTCGTTGGCGGTGCTCAGTTCAATACGGTCAGTCATTGCGCGCTCCTCAGGCTTCGGCGTTGGCTTTGATCAGACGATCATAGGCGTCTTGAGTCAGCAGTTGGCCGACAGCATCGGTATTGGAGGGAATAAAGCGAAAGAACCAGCCCTGGCCGAGCGGGTCTTTGTTGACCAACTCCGGGTTGGCATCCAGCGCGGAGTTGGTTTCGACGACTTCGCCATCAAGGGGCATGTACACGCCACTGGCGGCTTTAACCGATTCGACGGTGGCGGCTTCGTTGCCTTTGTCGTAGGACTGCAGCTCCGGCAGTTGCACGAAAACCACGTCACCCAGTGCGTCCTGCGCAAAGGCGGTGATGCCGACTGTGACGCTGCCGTCAGCTTCGGCGCGCAGCCACTCGTGGTCTTCGGTAAAGCGCAACTCGCTCATGAAATCTCCCCAGATGATAAATCGCCCGTTATGCCCGGGCGTGATGGGGTGAGTGCATAGCAAGTTTGCGGCCAAAGTGGGGAAGGGGGCGTAAACGTTGGGCTGCGCGAGTTGGCGTAGTGTGGGTCGCGTGGGCTTCTGGAACGAAATCGATACGGAGTGCAGGAGCTTCGGTCGAGTTTTAACGTCCGAACGCCAAAAGACGTTATGTCTGGATGGCTGGAATGGTTTCGATACAGTGTTTCGATTCCGTTACGGGCGCAGTTCGTGCGTGGACTGTCTCGGACATGTGGGAGCGACCGGGGTGGCGCTCCACCTTGCTCGCGAAGGGGCAGGTACAGTCGCCGAATATGCAGCGGCAGGGATAATGTCTTCGCGAGCAAGGTCGCTCCCACCCGACCGGGGATTGATCCGAGATGGCGGCGCTTGAGCGACCGTAAATCTCCGTCGAGCTTTTTAGCTTTTTCCGGGAATGCCGTATTTGCGCAGCCGGTGCGCGATCGCGGTGTGGGATGTTTGCAGCCGCGCGGCCAGTTGCCGCGTCGATGGGTATTGGCTGTAGAGCTTTTCCAGCAGCGACTTTTCAAAATCCTCGACCGCCGCTTCAAGGCTTTCGATTTCGCCATCACTGCCCCTCGCCACCGACGTGCCAGCGATGTCGAGGTCACCGATGTCGACCAGCGAGCTGTCGCAAATGGCCGCCGCGCGGAAGATCACGTTCTGCAACTGGCGAACGTTGCCGGGCCAGCGATTGCCAAGGAGAGCAGGGTAGGTGGTCGGGGCGAGGCGGCAGACCGGTCGCTGAATCTGCGTGCAGGCTTGCTCCATGAAATAGCGCGCCAGCATCAGGATGTCCTGACCGCGTTCACGCAGCGGCGGCACGTCCAGATTGAGCACGTTCAGGCGATAGAACAGGTCTTCGCGAAAGGTGCCCTCGGCGACCATTTTTTCCAGGTCGCGGTGGGTGGCGCTCAGGATGCGCACGTTGACCTGCACTTCCTTGTCGCCGCCGACCCGCCGAAAACTGCCGTCATTCAGGAAACGCAGCAACTTGGCTTGCAGATACGGCGACATCTCGCCTATCTCGTCGAGAAACACGGTGCCTTTGTTGGCGAGTTCCATCAGCCCGGGTTTGCCGCCCCGTTGCGCACCGGTAAAGGCGCCAGGGGCGTAGCCGAACAGTTCGCTCTCGGCGAGGTTCTCCGGCAGCGCCGCGCAGTTGAGCGCGAGAAAAGGCGCGCCATTGCGCGCGCTCACGGCATGACACGCCCGCGCCACCAGCTCCTTGCCCGTCCCGGTTTCGCCCTGAATCAGCAGCGGCGCATCCAGTGCCGCGACCCGCTGGGCGCGGGCTTTAAGTGTACGGATTGGCGCGGAGTCGCCCAACAGCGCGTCGAACCCTTCGGCGTGATCGTGGTGCAACGCCGACAGGCGTTCGCCGATTCGGCTCGGTTGGTAAAGGGTCAGCAATGCGCCCGCGTCGGTGATTGGTGTGGCATCGAGCAGCAAGGCCTCGCCGTTGAGCGTGACTTCGCGCAGTGGCAGACGAAAGCCGTTTTCCAGCAGCGCCGATTGCAGGCCATCATCGGAGAACAGTTCGCCGATCGATTCTCCCGTCGGTTCCCGGCCATACAACGCGACCAGGGCAGGGTTCGCCAGCAGCACATGGCCGGCGCTGTCGAGGGCAAGCACCGGGTCGGTCATCGCTGCCAGCAGGGCATCCAACTGCAAGTGGCGGCGCTGGCCGGGAAGGATGTCGACCACTGTGATCGCTTCCACCCCGCGCACGCGAAACAGCCGGTCCTTGAGTTCTTCAAGCACGTCATGGCTCAGCGTCGGCGCGTCGATATAGACGTTGGGCGGCACCATTTCCACGGCATCGAGGTTCAGGTTGCGCGCGCCGAGGATGGCAAGCACTTCCTGAGTGATGCCGACGCGGTCGATGAACGTGACGTGAATGCGCATGGGGAGAGAAAGGACCCGCGGGAGTGAGGGAGGCGATTATGCCAGTAATCTCATCACCCATCGCGGTCCCGAGACGGGTCAGCGTGCTGGTCTATTCCAGATGCTCCGGCTTCACCGGATCACCGGATTTCATGTCGAGCGTGTGGCGGATGTCTTCGAACATCCGGTCGTACTCGCCGTGCATCGCGTGCAGGTCAGTGGTTCTCGGCAGGCCATGCTTTTCGAGTCTGCGCGAGGCATCACTGGCGAAGTTGTAGGCCTTGTCCTTCGGCAGCTCGAATGTTTCGCTGACCGCCTGGCCATTGATGTCGCCTTCCAGGGTGAACTGCATGCCCGGCCCCGAATCGGTCTGGCTGACTTCGTAACGAATGTGAAGGTCGTAGCCGACATCGTGTGGTTGCAGAGCGGGGTGGACGATGTGCAGATGACCTGGCTCGAACATGGCAATGGCTCCGGGGAAAGGTGATGGACCTAAGAGGACAGACCGCCGGGGGCTGCCTCGGGTTCAGGTTCATATGCGGCGCGCTGTTGGTGGGACGGCTTTAGCCGGGAAAGCGTCAGGCGCCGCAGCGCTTTACCCGCGGCGTTCAAACCGGCCTCTTCCCGGCTGAAGCCGGTCCTGCATTTCAGTGTCCGGGAGTGTCGTGACGATTGGGCGACGGCGACGGCGACGGCGACGGCGGCTGTGCGGGCGAAAGGCGCGAAGGCTCAGGCCGTGACCAGATCCACAGATTGACCAGCACCATGCCGGCTACCGCGAAGTAGATCCACCAATTGTGTTTCAGCAGCACCAGCATCATGACCGCGCAGATCAGCATGGTGACCGTGGCGCTGATCTTGGCCTTGCGCGCAATCATCTTGCCGTTTCGCCAGTTACTCAGCATCGGTCCGAACACCCGATGATTCTCGAGCCAGGCGCTCAAGCGCGGCGAGCTACGCGTCGCCGCCCACGCCGCCAGCAGAATGAATTCGGTGGTGGGCAGGCCCGGAATGAAAATCGCGATGATGCCGATGGTCAGGCTCACGTAGGCGAGAATGCCAAACAGGATGCGGGACAGTTTACTGCCGGGTGGAGTACGGGTCATGGTCTCGGTAATGCAGAGTGAACAGGTGTTGCGGGATTTTCAGGTCCCGCAAAGGCGCTCAGCTTATCAGTGCCGGGCGCAAAAGGCCCGGCGTCAGGCGGGTTCCGCTTCGGACGCTGGAGCGTAGGCGTGCTGCAGCAGCACGTTGAAACGTACAAAGGCGGCCACTGCGCCACGGTCTATCTCGCGCTCCTGCTCGGCGTTGAACGGCAGATCGTCAATGATCCGGACAAAGCGTTTCCAGCCTTCGGCGCGACCGCCTGACGGTTCACCCAGATGGCGGGCGCCGAACGTCTCGCTGAGGTTCAAGGCCACGGCGCGTTTGATCAGAAAGGCGGCGCCCAGCTTCGAACCCTCCGAGACGAACAGCCAGCCCAGCGCCTCGGCAAGGCTGGGCCCATCGACCGCGCCGGCGACCGGGGCAGGGATGTCAGCCTGAAGATCAAGCAGATCGGCTTTGGCCTGTTCGGCGCGGCATCGATCGGCCAGGTCGGCAATCAGCTCGATCAACTGCGGGTGCGTGTACAGCGTTTTCAGCTCTTCCTGGAACAGGTATTGGGCGCTGAGGAATCGGCGGTAGCTGGCCAGTGTCTCGAACGGCGCGTTGGCTTTCACCGCCTTGTCCAGTTGTTCATGGGGGGCATGGGTAATCTGGTTCAGTCGTTGCGAGCGACGAATGGCGTTGCCGGTCATAGGGTCTTCCTTGTAAATGAAGCGTTTGTTAACAAGACGAACGAGCGTTGCAGGCGCGTAAAAAATCACGCACCTGTAACGGGGATCGGTCAGATATCCCACATTACGTTCACGGCAAAATTGCGGCCTGGCTGGGTCAGTCGGTCGAGGTTGGCGGGGGCGGTGGCACCGGCTTCGCCAACGCTGTCGTAACCGCGCACGTCATCCCACAGCCAGTATTTTTTGTCCGCGAGGTTGTACAGGCCACCGCTGACCGTGATGTCGTTGGTGACTTTGTAATAGCCCGTCAGATCGACGAGGCCAAAGCCCGGCGTCTTGAACCGGGTGGCACCGTCGGGGGCGTAGTAGTTACTGGTGTCGACCCGCGTCTTGCGCTTGACCAGCGTCCAGTTAAGCAAACCGCCGTAGTTGTTCTGGTCATAACCCAGCCCGACTACGCCGGTGAGCGGGTTGATGCTATTGAGGGGCTGGCCGGTGTCGTTGTTGCGGCCGTACAGATAGGCCAGCGAGCCTCGGGTGTAGAGGCCTTCGGGTGCGCCGAAGCTGTCCAGGTGCAGCCGGCCCTTGAGCTCAACGCCCTTGATCGTGGCGTGCCTGATGTTGTTGGACTGGAAGGTCGTGGTGGTGGAGTTGGCTGGAATCACTGCGTCCTCATTAATGAAGTCGCGATACGTGTTGTAGAACACCGCCAGACCAAACGTGCCCTCGTCGAAGTGACCGCGCAGCCCGGTTTCGTAGCTCTTGCTGGTCTCCGGCTTCAGGTCGGGATTGGGCTCGACGACGTAATTGCCCCGGGTGTTTTCGAAGCGGCCATACAAGGCTTTGGCGCTCGGCGTGCGGAAGCCCTCGGCGTACTGGCCGTACCAGGTGTAGGCGTCGTTGAACGCATACGTCAGGCCCAGCTTGGGTGACAGGCGATGCCATTTTTTGGTGCTGTCGTCGAACTCGCTCTTGCTTTTCAGGTTGACGCTTTTGAGGAATGAATCTGTGGCGTCTGGTTCGAGCGTGGTGTAGTCGTAGCGGGCGCCGGGCATGAAGGTCCAGTCGCCCCACTTGATCTGATCCTGAGCGAAAAGCCCGTAGGTGGTGATCGTCGGATTCGGGAAGTCGTGGGTGGGTGCCACGATGTCGGAGGCAGTGGTGCTGACTGCACCGATGGTGCGGCAGGTTCCGACGACCGACGCACAGGTGGCTGATCCTGTTCGAAGCCCTGTCACCTTCTGTTGCTTGAGGGTCGAGCCGTACGTCAGCAAGTGCTGGGTGTCGCCAATGTCGAACGCTTTATCCAGCTGTGCGTCGAGGATCCACTGGCGTTCCTTGTAATGGGTGTCGCGGGTGCGCCAGACATCTCGCGAAACCGCCCCGCTTCTGGGGTTGGAGGGCAGATACCTTTCAACGGTATTTTGATCGGTCTTGGCAATCTGGTAGTTCAAGCTCCACTTGGCGTTGTCAGCCAGCACGCTGTCCAGCGCAAAGCTGTTTTCCAGGCCAAACCGCTCTCGGGTGATAACGTCGTTTCCTTCGCGTGAACCGTAGTAGCCGAAGCCAACACCGGCATTGAAAGGCCCACCCACCACACTCTTCTGATTGGTATGGGTATCGTCCTTGTACTTCTCGTAAGTGAACGCCAGACGATCATTGTCGCCGTAGTTCCAGCCCAGCTTGGCCAGGACATTGGTTGCGCGGGCGTCTTCCGGATTGGCCGCCGTTCGGGACAGCCCGGTCCCGCCATGCTCACCGTAGGACTCGGTCTCGTGGCCGTTGCGCTGGCTGACGTGCAGCAAACCGTCGACATCCCCCGCGCGGCCCGCAACCGTAGATGAATTCAACCAGCTGTTGTCTGCCGAGCTGTAGCCGGTTTTCAGACGGGCGCCCACATCCTTGCCCGGCTTGATGATGTCCTCGGGGTCGAGGGTGTAATAACTCACCGCCCCGCCAATGGCGCTGCTCCCATACAGTGCCGACGCAGGCCCGCGCAGGATCTCGACGCGCTTGATGATCTCCGGATCCACGTAATTGCGATGGGTGTTGGCGAAAGGGCCCTGGAAGAAGTTGTCCGGCACTTCGACGCCATCCACCTGCGTCAGGATCCGGTCGCCATCAATGCCGCGGATGTTGTAGCCGCTGGTGCCCGCACGCTGGCCGGCCCCGCCCACGGAAACGCCAGGCTCGTCGCGTACCAGGTCGCGAATGCTGTTGACGTTGCGACGATCCAGCGACGCTCGGTCCTGCACGGTCACCGTGCCGGGTACCGAATCCACCGACTGCGCCTGACGCGTGGCGCTAACTGTGATCTGCTCCAGTTCCAGCGCGCTGGTTTGCTCGGCGGCAGCGACGGCGGGACTGTGCACCGCGGCCGCTAAAACGGCGATGGTCAGCAGGGAAAGCCCGAGGTGGTGAGTGGCGTTTGCCGAGGCGTATGAGGCGGGGTTGAAGCTGGACAGCATGGATAGCGCTCCCTGTCGTGCGGGTCGTCATAGTTGTTGCGAGATGATTCAAATAGGAATCAGTTGCATTGGCTATGACTAGACGTGCGGGTCGCGGCTATCGCGTAAAAATAATTTCGGTGAGTGTCAGATCATCAGGTTTGAAGCCATGGCGCCGCAGCTTGGCGAGCGCAGTCCGGCGTCAGGTTTTTTTCCGCACAGCCAGCACCGCTGCTGCATCGAATACCGTTTGCGAGTGCCACACGGTCTCGGCGCTGGCAAACGCTTCTCGGTGGGCGGGATCGGCTTCGAGCCATTCCAGAAAGCGCGCGTGGGTTGCGGCATCTGCGATTTCCAGCTCGATCAGCCAGGTCAGGGCCTGGTCCATCGTCTCGGCAGTGCCCGATGCATCGGCTTGAGCGCGGCGGGGTGATTGGGAGTCCGTCAAGGAGCGTCCTCAGGTCCACGGTTTGGCCGGCATTGTAGCGTCACTCAGAAGCACCCACTGACGAATTCTTGCGGATGAAACTCAGTGATCCAGGCGCGCCGCGACACTCAGGCAGAGCGTCATGATCAGCTTCAATTCTTTTTGCACGGTGCTGGTGGACACGCCCAGTTGCTCGGCGATTTCCAGATAACTTGCGCCGTGAAGCCGACTGAGGGTGAAGATTTTCTGCTGCCGGGGCGACAGGGTTTCCAGGCTCGCGCTCAGGCTTTCCAGCAGACGGTTGGCGTGGGCGGCGTCCTCCAGCGCGGAGTGGGGGGCGACGACATTATGAATATCGCTGATCGGCGCATCGTCATTGATGGTGCGCGCGTGAACGCGGCGGGCGCGCAGATGATCCAGGGCCAGATTGCGCGCGGTCTGGAAGACGAAGGGTTCGAGGTGCTCGATGGCTCGCTCAGTGAGTGCGCGGGTGACACGCAGGTAGGTTTCCTGGAGCAGGTCTTCGGCGGCGGTGTGACTGCGGACCATGCGCTGAAGCGTGCGCAACAGCATGGTTCGCCGGGCGAGGAAGACAGTATTGAAGTGCGACTGAGTCACAGGGACACCCGACGAGAATTCAGTAGATGATAATGCTTATCATCTAGACGTCAGGTCAAGGCAGGGATTTGCACAGATTGTAAGGGCCGTTCACCGGGACGGCAGTCATTACCGGGGAGGGAGTTGATCGCGAAGAGCCTGGTAAATCCGCTGACGGTCCAGCGGCTTGAATTCCGTCTTCGCGAGCAAGCTCGCTCCTACATTGAGGGGATCCCGTTACTTGCTTACTCGGCGTTCATTAACGCCAGACAGTTATCCAGCATGCGGTTGGAGAAGCCCCATTCGTTGTCGTACCACGCCAGCACCTTCAGCAGGCGACCGCTGACTTTGGTGTGGTTCGCATCGAAGATCGACGACAGCGGGTTGTGATTGAAGTCGTGGGAAACCAGCGGCAGGGTGTTGTATCCGAGGATCTTCGAATGCTGGGCCGCTTCTTTCATGATCGCGTTGACTTCTTCGGCCGTCGCATCGCGCTTGAGCTGAATGGTCAGGTCGACCAGCGACACGTTGATCACCGGCACACGCACGGCCATGCCGGTCAGCTTGCCCGCCAGTTCCGGCAGCACCAGGCCGACCGCTTCGGCAGCGCCGGTCTTGCTCGGGATCATCGACTGAGTCGCCGAACGCGCGCGGTACGGGTCGGTGTGGTAGACGTCGATCAGGTTCTGGTCGTTGGTGTAGGCGTGGATGGTGGTCATCAGACCGCTCTCGATGCCCAGTTCACGGTTCAGCACCTGAGCGACCGGCGCCAGGCAGTTGGTGGTGCAGGATGCGTTGGAGATGACCTGATGGGATTGGCGAAGTACATCATGGTTAACGCCGTAGACGATCGTCGCATCGGCGCCTTTGGCCGGTGCAGAAATAATCACTTTCTTGGCGCCGGCGGTGATGTGGGCAGCGGCCTTGGTGCGGTCGGTGAACAGGCCGGTGCATTCGAACACCACGTCGATGTCCAGGGATTTCCACGGCAGCTCGGCCGGGTTGCGGATCGCGCTGACCGCAATTCGGTCACCATTGACGGTCAGGCTTTCCTGATCGTGTTCAACGGAACCGTCGAATTGCCCGTGAACCGTATCGAATTTCAGGAGGTGGGCGTTGATCTCGCTGTCGCCCAAGTCGTTGATGGCGACGACTTGCAGGTCCTGACGGTAGCCTTGGGTATAGAGTGCGCGTAGGACGTTGCGGCCGATTCGGCCAAAGCCATTGATTGCGATGCGGAGAGTCATACACCCGTCCTCAAGAATTTGTTGTTGGAATTACAAGATTATTCTCATAAAAATAGAAAACAACCCCTTTTAGTGGCAGTATTTTGTTTTATCTACAAATAGAAACCCGTCTGGCCGTCACAACTGGCTGAAAATCAAGTGCTTGCCGCCGCTCTCGTCTGAGCCCCGGATTTGATCGCAGCCTGGTGAAAGCGCCTGAACGAGTGACCACATCGCTAGCCTGGAGTCCATGACATGCATCCCCGCGTCCTTGAGGTAACCGAACGGCTGATTGCTCGCAGCCGTGAAACCCGTCAACGCTACCTGCAATTGATCCGGGGTGCGGCGAGCGACGGGCCGATGCGCGGCAAGTTGCAATGTGCCAACTTCGCCCACGGTGTCGCGGCATGTGGTCCCGAAGACAAGAACAGCCTGCGCATGATGAATGCGGCCAACATTGCCATCGTCTCTTCCTACAACGACATGCTCTCGGCGCATCAGCCGTACGAACACTTCCCCGAACAGATCAAAAAAGCGCTGCGCGAAATCGGTTCGGTGGGGCAGTTTGCCGGTGGCGTTCCGGCCATGTGTGACGGTGTCACTCAGGGCGAGCCGGGCATGGAGTTGAGTATCGCCAGCCGAGAAGTCATTGCGATGGCAACAGCGGTGGCTTTGTCCCACAACATGTTCGACGGTGCGCTGATGCTGGGCATCTGCGACAAGATCGTTCCGGGCCTGCTGATGGGGTCGCTGCGTTTCGGTCATCTGCCGACGATTTTTGTACCGGGCGGGCCGATGGTCTCGGGCATCTCCAACAAAGAGAAAGCCGACGTGCGTCAGCGCTACGCCGAAGGCAAGGCAACCCGCGAAGAGCTGCTGGACTCGGAAATGAAGTCCTACCACGGCCCGGGCACTTGCACGTTCTACGGCACGGCGAACACCAACCAGTTGCTCATGGAAGTCATGGGTCTGCATCTTCCGGGCGCCTCTTTCGTCAATCCCTACACGCCGCTACGCGATGCCCTGACACGCGAGGCGGCGTTCCAGGTCACGCGTCTGACCAAACAAAGCGGCGACTTCATCCCTCTCGGAGAGATTGTGGACGAACGTTCGCTGGTCAACTCGATTGTTGCCCTGCACGCGACGGGCGGTTCCACCAATCACACGCTGCACATGCCGGCGATTGCCCAATGCGCGGGCATTCAGCTGACCTGGCAGGACATGGCCGATCTGTCGGAAGTCGTGCCGACCCTGTCCCACGTCTACCCGAACGGCAAAGCCGACATCAACCACTTCCAGGCTGCCGGCGGCATGTCGTTCCTGATCCGCGAGCTGCTCGACGCGGGCCTGATGCACGAAGACGTGAACACGGTCATGGGCCGTGGTCTGCGTCGCTACACCCAGGAGCCGTTCCTGGAAGAAGGCACGCTGGTGTGGCGCGATGGCCCGGTCGAAAGCCTCGACGAAAACGTCCTGCGCCCGATTGCCCGTCCGTTCTCGGCCGAGGGCGGCCTGCGGGTGATGGAAGGCAACCTGGGCCGTGGCGTGATGAAGGTCTCCGCCGTTGCGCTGGAGCATCAGATCGTCGAAGCCCCCGCCAAAGTGTTCGAAGACCAGCAAGACCTCGCCGACGCCTTCAAGGCCGGTGAACTGGAATGCGATTTTGTCGCCGTCATGCGTTTCCAGGGCCCGCGCTCCAATGGCATGCCGGAGCTGCACAAGATGACGCCGTTTCTGGGCGTGCTGCAGGACCGTGGGTTCAAGGTGGCGCTGATTACTGATGGGCGCATGTCCGGCGCGTCCGGGAAAATCCCGGCGGCGATTCACGTTTGCCCGGAAGCCTCCGACGGCGGACCGCTGGCGTTGGTACGTGATGGGGATCTCATTCGTGTCGATGGCGTGAAAGGAACGTTGCAAGTTCTGGTCGAACCGGCAGAATTGGCCGCCAGAGAGCCGGCCATCGGTCGCTTGTCCCATAACGTGGGCAGCGGGCGCGAATTGTTCGGCTTCATGCGCATGGCCTTCAGCTCGGCAGAGAAGGGCGCCAGCGCCTTTACTTCGAATCTGGAGACGCTCAAGTGACATTGGCGATGGTGGGTGATATCGGCGGCACAAATGCGCGGTTTGCCATTTGGGAAGACGATCAGTTGCATTCGATCCGCGTGTTCGCAACGGTCGATTACGCGAGTCCTGAAAAGGCCCTGACGGTCTATCTGCAGGACCTGGAATTGCAGCGCGGTGATGTCACCTCCATTTGTCTGGCGGTGGCCGGGCCGGTGACCGGCGACGATTTCCACTTCACCAACAGCCACTGGAAGATCAACCGGCAGGCGTTCTGCGCCGAGCTGAAGATCGACCACCTGATCCTGGTCAACGACTTCACCGCCATGGCGCTGGGCATGACCCGCCTGAAGGACGACGAGTACCTGACCGTGCGTCATGGCAAGGGCGATCCTCGTGGTGCGCGGGTGGTGATCGGGCCAGGCACCGGCCTTGGCGTCGGCACGTTGATCCGCAGCGGCGAAGCGCGATGGACTGCGGTGCCGGGGGAGGGCGGTCACGTTGATTTGCCGATCGGCACGCCTCGCGAAGCCCTGCTGTGGATGCGGTTGATGGCGACCCACGAGCATGTCAGCGCCGAGACGATTCTGAGTGGCGCCGGGCTGTTGCTGCTGTATCAAGTCAGCTGCGGGCTGGACGAGATCGAGCCTGAACTCAAATCCCCGGCGGCCATTACCTCGGCGGCGCTCAAGGGCGATCCGGTCGCCAGCGCGGTGCTCGAGCAGTTCTGTGTATTCCTCGGCCGGGTGGCGGGCAATAACGTACTGACTGTCGGCGGACGCGGCGGCGTGTATATTGCCGGTGGCGTGATCCCGCGGTTCGTTGATTTCTTCATGCAGAGCGGCTTCAACAAGGCGTTCGCCGAGAAGGGACTGATGAAGGATTACTTCAATGACGTGCCGGTCTGGCTGGTCACGGCCGAGTACCCCGGCCTGATGGGCGCAGGCGTGGCGCTGGATCAATATGCGGCGAGCGCTAGCGGCAAGCTATAAGCTGCAAGTCAAGGCCGCGCATGGCTGGCTTGCGGCTTAAAGCTTGAAGCTCGCAACTGCTCCACCTATAACAACAATCCATTGCTCACAAGGACGACCATGTGAACGCTGTCAGTAAATCGATTCTGGTGGTCGACGATGACCAGGAGATTTGCGAGTTGCTGCAAGCCTACCTGAGCCGATCCGGTTTTCAGGTGCGCACGGTCGGCGATGGGGCCGAGTTTCGACAGGCATTCAACGAAGAGGCCAGCGACCTGCTGATTCTCGACGTGATGCTCCCTGATGAAGACGGCTTCAGCCTGTGTCGCTGGGTCAGGCAGCATCCGCGTCAACCGCATATTCCCATCATCATGCTCACCGCCAGCTCCGACGAGGCCGACCGTGTCATTGGTCTGGAACTCGGCGCCGATGATTACATGGCCAAACCCTTCAGCCCCCGTGAGCTTCAGGCCCGGATCAAAGCCCTGTTGCGCCGTGCCCAGTTCGGCCAGGAACGCAGCGGCGGTGAAGTGCTGGTGTTCGATGAATGGCGGCTGGACATGGTCAGTCATCGGCTGTTTCACAACGACGGTGAAGAAGTGATTTTGTCCGGCGCTGATTTCGCGCTGCTTAAACTGTTTCTCGACAACCCCCAACAGATTCTCGATCGCGACACCATCGGCAACGCCACCCGTGGCCGTGAGCTGATGCCGCTGGAGCGCATCGTCGACATGGCGGTCAGCCGCCTGCGTCAGCGTTTGCGTGACACTGGCAAGGCTCCGCGTTTGATCCGCACCGTGCGAGGCAGTGGTTATCTGCTGGCAGCCAATGTGCTCCCCCAAGCCGGCAACGGTTACTGATACTCAATGGTGACCGACAGGAAACGCCGCTTGCCGGTGCCGCGTTCGCTGCTCGGACGCATGCTGCTGCTGACCTTGCTCGCCGTGTTGCTGGCGCAAACCCTGTCCAGCCTGATCTGGCTTTCGCAACTGCGCGCCACGCAGATGGAAGGCCTGGTCACCAGCGCCCGCAGTCTGGGTTTTTCCATGGCGGCGAGTGTGAGTTACTTCCGCTCGCTCCCCGTTGCGTTTCGGCCGCTGGTGCTCGATCAATTGCGCAGCATGGGCGGCACGCGTTTCTTTGTGTCGCTCAACGATCGGCCGCTGGAAATGCAGGTGCTTGAGCCCACCGTGCGCAAGACGGCGGTCATCGATGTGGTCGGTCAGGTGCTGCGGCAAAACCTCGGCGCTGATCCCGACATCCTGGTCCGCTTCGTGCGTCCCGAAGACCTGCGCATTTTCAACAGCGGTCTCAGACTCGACGAACTTCCGCGCTCATGGGCCCATTACGCGCTGACCCTTGAACCGGTCAATCCGCCCGTGCTGGTCACGCAGATCGAGCTGTCGCCCGGCGAATGGCTGTACATCGCCTCGCTGCTGCCTGAGCCCTACACCATGCTCGAAGCGGAAGGCCTGCCCTCGCAGCAAGTCTGGTTCATTGCTTTGACCAGTATTTTTCTGTTGGTCTTCATCGGTCTGCTGGTGCACTGGCAGAGTGGGCCGCTCAAGCGTCTGGCCCATGCCGCGCGGGATCTGTCGTTGGGCGCTGACGTCGAGCCGGTGGTGGAGGGCGGCGGCAGTGAAGTGGTGGAAGTGACCCGCGCGTTCAACACCATGCGCGATCGCATCAGCCGTTACCTGACCGAACGCGGCCAGCTCTTCAGCGCGATTTCCCACGACCTGCGCACCCCGATCACTCGCTTGCGGCTGCGCGTCGAGCTGCTCGAAGACGAACAGATGCAGGCCAAATTCACCCGTGACCTGGATGAGCTGGAGTTGCTGGTCAAAGGCGCGTTGCAGTGCGTGAAGGACACCGACATTCACGAGAACATCGAGCCGGTCGACCTCAATCACGCGCTGGATTGCCTGATCGAGCCCTATCTCTCCGCTGACGGTGCAGGCCGTGTCACGTTGCACGGCAAGGCGATGTCGATGTACTACGGCAAGCCCCTGGCGCTGCGCCGGTGCATGGGCAACCTGATCGATAACGCCATCAAATACGGCGACCGTGCGCACCTGTTCGTTGAAGACGACGCCGACGCGTTCATTCTTCACGTCGAAGATGAAGGCCCGGGCGTGCCTGAACAGCGAATGGAACAAGTCTTCGAACCGCACTTCCGGCTGGCCGGCAAACACCAGCAGGGTTACGGGCTGGGGCTTGGCATCGCCCGCAATATTGCCCACAGCCACGGCGGCGAAGTGACGTTGCAGAACATGCGCGAAGGCGGGTTGCGGGTCACGCTCTATCTGCCGCGTGGAGTGGAGTAATCCGGTCCCTTTCCTCAATGTCACAGCCCTGTGACATTTGCGCATCCCTTCGTTACCGTCCGCTCTAACCCCTTGGTTAGAATCCACGCAGCGCAAGCGCCACGACTTGCTCATGCATAACAACAAGAAAGGTCAGATATGAATTCGATTTCCCGTCTCGCTGCACTTATTTCCCTCGCCTCGTTGTTCCCTCTGAGCGCCATGGCGGCTGATGCCAAAGGCACTGTCGAAGTTGTGCACTGGTGGACGTCCGGTGGCGAAAAAGCCGCTGTCGATGTGCTCCGCGCGCAAGTTGAAAAAGACGGTTTCACCTGGAAAGACGGCGCCGTCGCAGGCGGCGGCGGTGCAACCGCAATGACCGTGCTCAAGAGCCGCGCCGTTGCTGGCAACCCGCCTGGCGTTGCCCAGATCAAAGGCCCGGACATCCAGGAATGGGCCTCTACCGGCCTGCTTGATACCGACGTGCTTAAAAACGTCTCCAAAGAGGAGAAGTGGGACAGCCTGCTGGACAAGAAAGTCTCCGACACCGTGAAGTACGACGGTGACTACGTCGCCGTGCCGGTGAACATCCACCGCGTCAACTGGCTGTGGATCAACCCGGAAGTCTTCAAGAAAGCCGGTATCGAAAAAGCCCCTACCACCCTCGAAGAATTCTACGCAGCGGGCGACAAGCTCAAAGCGGCAGGCTTCATCCCTCTGGCCCACGGTGGCCAGCCTTGGCAGGACAGCACTGTTTTTGAAGCCGTCGTTCTCTCTGTCATGGGCGCTGATGGTTACAAAAAGGCACTGGTCGACCTCGACAACGCTGCGCTGACCGGCCCTGAAATGGTCAAGTCGCTCACCGAGCTGAAGAAAGTCGCCACCTACATGGATGCCGACGGCAAAGGCCAGGACTGGAACCTGGAAGCCGCCAAAGTCATCAACGGCAAGGCCGGCATGCAGATCATGGGTGACTGGGCCAAGAGTGAATGGACCGCTGCCAAGAAAGTCGCCGGCAAGGACTACGAGTGCGTAGCGTTCCCGGGCACCGACAAGGCGTTCACCTACAACATCGACTCCCTGGCTGTGTTCAAGCAGAAAGACGCGGGCACTGCTGCCGGTCAGCAGGACATCGCCAAGGTCGTGTTGGGTGAAAACTTCCAGAAAGTCTTCAGCATCAACAAGGGCTCGATCCCGGTTCGCAACGACATGCTGGCTGACATGGGCAAGTACGGTTTTGACTCGTGCGCCCAGACCGCTGCCAAGGACTTCCTGGCTGACGCCAAAACCGGCGGCCTGCAACCAAGCATGGCGCACAACATGGCCACCACACTGGCCGTGCAGGGCGCTTTCTTTGACGTCGTGACCAACTTCATCAACGACCCGAAAGCCGATCCGGCCGACGCGGCGAAGAAGCTGGGCGCTGCGATCAAGTCTGCCAAGTAAGCCGTAACACCCCTTGCTCCATGTAGGAGTGAGCTTGCTCGCGATGGCGTCATGTCAGCCAATACAGACGGCACTGACACACCGCCTCGCGAGCAAGCTCACTCCCACAGACGGCGGCGTGTTTGCACTCTTCATTCTTCTGTACTGGATTTCACCATGAGTTCTGTTGCTGTGTTCAGCAAAGCCTCGCCGTTCGATGCACTGCAGCGCTGGCTACCCAAACTGGTGCTGGCGCCCAGCATGTTCATCGTATTGGTGGGCTTCTACGGCTATATCCTGTGGACGTTCGTTCTGTCGTTCACCAACTCGACTTTCCTGCCGACCTACAAATTCGTGGGTCTGGCGCAATACGCGCGGTTGTTCGACAACGACCGCTGGTGGGTAGCCAGCAAAAACCTCGCGGTGTTCGGTGGCATGTTCATCGGCATCAGCATGGTGGTTGGCGTGCTGCTGGCGGTCTTCCTGGATCAGCGCATCCGCCGCGAAGGCTTTATCCGCACCATTTATCTGTACCCGATGGCGCTGTCGATGATCGTGACCGGTACGGCCTGGAAATGGCTGCTCAACCCGGGCATGGGCCTGGACAAACTGCTGCGTGACTGGGGCTGGGAAGGCTTCCGCCTGGACTGGCTGATCGATCCGGACCGCGTCGTTTACTGCCTGGTGATCGCTGCGGTATGGCAGGCGTCGGGCTTCATCATGGCGATGTTCCTGGCCGGCCTTCGTGGCGTTGATCAGTCGATCATCCGTGCTGCGCAGATCGACGGCGCGAGCATGCCGAAAATCTACTGGAAGGTCGTGCTGCCAAGCCTGCGTCCGGTGTTCTTCAGTGCGGTCATGATTCTGGCGCACATCGCCATCAAAAGCTTCGACCTGGTCGCGGCCATGACGGCCGGTGGCCCGGGCTACTCGTCTGACCTGCCCGCGATGTTCATGTACTCGTTCACCTTCAGCCGTGGCCAGATGGGCATGGGTTCCGCCAGTGCGATCCTGATGCTCGGCGCGATTCTCGCCATCCTCGTGCCTTATCTGTATTCCGAGCTGAGGGCCAAGCGCAATGACTAGTCTCGCCAACAAGCCCGCCCTCAGCCTGAGCCGCGTCGCCATCTATGCGGTGCTGATCGTTGCGGTATTCATTTATCTGGTGCCGCTGGTGGTGATGCTGCTGACCAGCTTCAAGTCGCCGGAAGACATCGGCAGCGGCAACCTGCTCAGCTGGCCGACCGAAGTGACGGCCATCGGCTGGATCAAAGCCTGGGCGACGGTGAAAGGTTACTTCTGGAACTCGTTCCTGATCACCGTTCCGGCGGTGCTGATCTCCACCACCATTGGTGCGCTGAACGGCTACGTGCTGTCGATGTGGCGCTTCCGCGGTTCGCAGTTGTTCTTCGGTCTGCTGCTGTTCGGTTGCTTCCTGCCGTTCCAGACCGTCCTGCTGCCGGCGTCTTTCACGCTGGGCAAAATGGGCCTGGCCAGCACCACCACAGGTCTCGTGTTCGTCCACGTCGTTTACGGTCTGGCGTTCACCACGCTGTTCTTCCGCAACTACTACGTCAGTATTCCGGACGCACTGGTGAAAGCGGCACGTCTGGATGGCGCCGGCTTCTTCACCATCTTCCGTCGGATCATTCTGCCGATGTCGACGCCGATCATCATGGTCTGCCTGATCTGGCAGTTCACCCAGATCTGGAACGACTTCCTGTTCGGCGTGGTGTTCTCCAGCGGTGATTCGCAGCCGATCACGGTCGCGCTGAACAACCTGGTCAACACCAGCACAGGCGTCAAGGAATACAACGTTGATATGGCGGCGGCGATGATCGCCGGTCTGCCGACCCTGCTGGTCTACGTGGTCGCAGGCAAGTATTTCGTGCGCGGGCTCACGGCCGGCGCAGTCAAGGGGTAATCATGGCAACGCTTGAACTACGCAATGTAAACAAGACTTACGGGGCCGGTTTGCCGGACACCCTGAAGAACATCGAACTCTCCATCAAAGAAGGCGAGTTCCTGATTCTGGTCGGCCCTTCGGGCTGCGGTAAGTCGACCCTGATGAACTGCATCGCCGGGCTGGAAAACATTACCGGCGGCGCGATCATGATCGGTGATCAGGACGTCAGCGGCATGAGCCCGAAGGATCGCGACATCGCGATGGTCTTCCAGTCCTACGCGCTGTACCCGACCATGAGCGTGCGCGAGAACATCGAGTTCGGGCTGAAGATTCGCAAGATGGCCCAAGCCGACATCGACGCCGAAGTGGCGCGGGTCGCCAAGCTGCTGCAGATCGAACACCTGCTCAATCGCAAGCCGGGGCAGCTCTCCGGTGGTCAGCAACAGCGCGTGGCCATGGGCCGGGCGCTGGCCCGTCGGCCGAAGATTTACCTGTTCGACGAGCCGCTTTCCAACCTCGATGCGAAGCTGCGCGTCGAGATGCGTACCGAAATGAAGCTGATGCACCAGCGCCTGAAGACCACCACGGTCTACGTGACCCACGACCAGATCGAAGCGATGACACTGGGCGACAAAGTGGCGGTCATGAAGGACGGCATCATTCAGCAGTTCGGCACGCCAAAGCAGATCTACAACGATCCGGCCAACCTGTTCGTGGCCAGCTTCATCGGCTCGCCGCCGATGAACTTCATCCCGCTGCGCCTGCAACGCAAGGACGGTCGCCTCGTCGCGCTGCTCGACAGCGGTCAGGCCCGTTGCGAGCTGCCGATGAGCATGAACGACGCCGGTCTTGAGGACCGTGAGGTGATTCTGGGCCTGCGTCCCGAGCAGATCGTGCTAGCGTCCGGTGATGCTGCCGGTCTGCCGACCATTCGCGCCGAAGTCCAGGTGACCGAGCCGACTGGCCCGGATACGCTGGTATTCGTTACCCTCAACGAGAGCAAGGTCTGCTGCCGTCTGGCGCCGGATATTGCACCCGCTGTGGGCGAGACCTTGACGTTGCAGTTCGATCCGGCGAAGGTTCTGCTGTTCGACGCCAAAACCGGCGAGCGCCTTGGCGTCCTGGCACCGAGTCAGTCGGTGGAGAACATGGGGAATGTCACGCGGCTCAACCGCAACTGATCCCGATGTGCAGGAGCACTGCACAAACGAGCACCTGTGACGGGTGGATGTCTGCCGTACAAAACCCGTCATGCACACGATGTACGTGGTTACAACGCTGTTCAAAAGCTAATAACAATAAAACGAGGATCCAAGGGATGAAAAAGGTACGTAACAAGTCGCTTAACCAGTTTCAGCTGATCGGTGGGTTGTCTGTCCTGAGCGCGTTGACGATTTCCGGAACGGCGTCTGCAATGGAGCCTTTCAAAGCCAGCGAGCACATGACCGGCGATTGGGGTGGTCTGCGTCAAGAGCTGTACGACAAGGGTTACGACTTCCCGATCGAGTACGTAGGCGAAGCCGCCTCCAACCTCAACGGTGGTTATAACGACGACAGAACCGGCCGCTACAGCGACCAGTTTGCGTTCGGCGTACAAATGGACCTGCAAAAAATCCTCGGCTGGCACGACGCAGAGTTCAAGCTCGCGATCACCGAGCGCAGCGGCAACAACATCTCCAACGACCGTATCGGCGATCCGCGTGCCGGCACGCTCAGCTCCTCCCAGGAAGTCTGGGGCCGTGGCCAGACCTGGCGTCTGACCCAGATGTGGGTCAAGCAGAAGTACTTCGACGGCAAGCTGGACATCAAGGTTGGTCGTTTCGGTGAAGGCGAAGACTTCAACAGCTTCCCTTGCGACTTCCAGAACCTTTCGTTCTGCGGCTCGCAGGTCGGTAACTACGTCAACACCTGGTACAACTGGCCTGTCAGCCAGTGGGCTGCCCGCGTGAAGTACAACATCACGCCTGAGTTGTTCGCCCAGATCGGCGTCTACGAGCAGAACCCTTCGTACCTCGAAACCGGCAACAGCTTCAAACTCAGCGGCAGCGGCTCCAAAGGCACCGTGGTACCGGTTGAAGTGGTGTGGTCGCCGAACGTCAACTCGCTGCCAGGCGAATACCGTCTGGGCTACTACGTGAGTAACCCGAGCGCCGACGATCTCTACGAGAACGAAAACGGTCAGCCTCAGGCAATCGCCGGCGGTGACTTCAAGTCCCACAAAGACAAGCACGGCTGGTGGGTCGTGGCTCAGCAACAGCTGACCGCGCACAACGGCGACGCATCCCGTGGTCTGAGCATTTTCGCCAACGCGACTGTGCATGACAAAGCCACCAACTTCGTCGACAACTACCAGCAGGTCGGCTTCGTCTACAAAGGCCCGTTCGATGCACGTCCGAAGGATGACATCGGTATCGGCGTCGCGCGTATCCACGTGAACGATGATGCCCAGGACAACCGTCGTCTGGTCAACGCCGTCAACGGCATCGAAGACTACGACAACCCAGGCTACCTGCCGATCCAGAAGACCGAATACAACTCGGAAATCTACTACGGCGTGCACGTAACCGACTGGCTGACCGTGCGTCCCAACCTGCAGTACGTGAAGAGCCCGGGCGGTGTGGACGACGTTCAGAACGCACTGGTTGCCGGTATCAAGATTCAGTCGAAGTTCTAAGTTAAGCGGACGCTCCTCCGCGCTCCACAAACGATCAAGGGTCGTGTGTGCTTTACGGGCAGCCAAGCTGCCCGTTTTTTTTCGCGCTATTTATTCCGTAGCAATGGCTCCGCGTTCGGGGCATTTTTTCTCGCGTGACGAGTGACCGTCATCTGGAGTGCGACAACGATGCCCTTCAGGGACCCCGGCTCAACCGAGCACCCTCTTCAGCGTTTCTTCACCTCGGTGCGACCGCAACCGACCTTTCAGTGGGAACGTTACCAACAGCGTGATGTGCTGGTGATCAATCATGCGCAGTGCCAAGCCGTGTTCAGTCGGCAGGGCGCTCAGCTGTTGCATTTTGAACCCGCCGGGCAGAAGCCCTGGCTGTGGTGTGCCGCCCACTGGCCTCTGGTCGGCGCGATCCGCGGTGGCGTGCCGGTCAGTTGGCCCTGGGTCGGACGTCATCCGGGGGAGAGTGGTTGGCCGGCCAATGGCTGGGGCCGACTCCTCGACTGGAAACTGGTCGAAAGCCATGAGCATGAGGCGGGCGTCACATTGCGCTGGCAACTCAAGCTGTGGGACTGGCAGGCCGATCTTTATGCCGAGCTCGGGCATTCAATGGACCTGCGCCTTGAGACGCGTCACGACGACAGCGAGCCCTGTCACTTCGGCCATGGCTTGCACGCCTACTGGCGCATCAGTGATGTGGCGGACGTCGCGTTGCAGGGGCTCGACGGTGCGCAAGGTTACGACGAACTCAGCCGCAGCGCTTGCGAGCAGCGGGGCGAGCTTCGGGTTCACGGCAGTTGTCAGCGGGTGTTCGAGCATGCGGGGCTGCTGGAACTACAAGACGACGCCTGGCAGCGGCGGTTGAGCATCGACACCGGCGACAGCGACAGCACCGTTGTCTGGCACCCCGGCAGCCGACCCTTGCTTGGCGTGGGCGGCGATGAAGCGATGGGTTTCTTGCGCGTCGAGGCGGCGTCGGGTGTGGATGATTGCTTGAGCTTGGCGCCCGGGCAGCACGCCAGCTTAAGCCTGCAGGCAAGCCTGGCTCACTGAGTGTGGGAATGGGGGGTCGCCTGCCAAAGAGGCGTTCCCTTAATTCAGCTCATCGTCCGCCGGGTACCGGCTCGCGTTCAGGCTTTCCTTGATCTTGCGCAGGTGCGGCTGGAAGTCGACGCCCCGACGCAGGGTCATGCCGGTCGCCAGCACATCCAGCACTGTCAGCTGGACGATCCTGGACGTCATGGGCATATAGATGTCGGTGTCTTCCGGCAGCGGAATGTTCAGGCTCAACGTGCTGGCCTTCGCCAGCGGCGAGTCGGCAGCGGTCAGGCCCAGCACCGACGCGCCATTTTCACGGGCGATGCGCGCCACTTCCACCAGCTCGCGGGTGCGCCCGGTGTAGGAAATGATCACAAACAGCTCGCCGGTGTGCGCCACCGAGGCCAGCATGCGCTGCACCAGCACGTCGGCGTGGGCCGTGACGGCGAGATTGAAGCGGAAGAATTTATGCTGCGCGTCCAGTGCCACCGGCGCCGAAGCCCCGAGGCCGAAGAAGTGAATCTGCCGCGCCTGAATCAGCAGGTCGACCGCTTTGCTGATCAGGTTGGGGTCAAGCACCTGGCACACGCTGTCGAGGGACGCGATGGCGCTGCCGAAGATCTTGCGGGTGTAGGCTTCCGGGTTGTCATCGGCTTCCACGGCGCGGCTGACGTAGGCGGCGCCGCTGGCCAGGCTCTGGGCCAGTTGCAGCTTCAGCTCGGGATAGCCGCTGACATCGAACGAGCGGCAGAAACGGTTGACCGTCGGTTCACTGACCTTCGCGGCCTGCGCCAGCGCAGCGATGCTGAACCGGGTGGCCTGCTGCGGATTGCTCAGAATCGCCTCGGCGACCTTGCGCTCGGCCTTGTTCAGCTCTTCCAGACGACTCTGGATCTGCTCCAGAAGATTGCGTACGCGGTCCATTGTTTGTCCTTCTGATGAAACGGCGACAGGCCGGTCGACAGGCCTTTATTTGCAGTGGGGGAATTTCGGCCTTTAGCCTGTCGCAAAGGTGGCCTATCGTACTGAGGGCCTGTGGTGATCACCACTCTAATGTGGTTAAGGTGGGAATGTTGTGGTTATTACTACATTCGGCCTTGAGTAACGCCTTTAAAAAAGGTATTTGTAGCTTAACTTGATAAAAGAACCAACATTATGCTCTCGATTACGGTTGAACCGTGCACTTTTGCGTTGTTTGGCGCCTTGGGTGACCTGGCGGTACGCAAACTGTTTCCTGCGTTGTACCAGCTTGATCGAGCTGGACTGCTGCATGCCGAGACCCGAATTATTGCGTTGGCCCGTGAGCCGGGGACTCCTGAGGAGCACCTGGCCTACATTGATAAAAGCCTGCGCCGCTTCGTCCCCGAGGCGCAGCTTGAGACCGAACACGTGGAGCGTTTTCAGGCCCGCCTGAGTTACCTGCATGTGGACTTCCTCAAGGGCGAGGACTACGTCGCGCTTGCCGAAGCCGTGGGCGACGCGCCGACCATGATTGCCTACTTCGCGACCCCGGCGTCGGTCTATGGCGCCATCTGCGAAAACCTCGCGCTGGTCGGCTTGACCGATCGCACCCGCGCCGTGCTGGAAAAACCCATCGGACATGACCTCGCGTCGTCCCGTCGCGTCAACGATGCCGTCGCCAAGTTCCTGCCTGAAACCCGCATCTACCGGATCGACCACTATCTGGGCAAGGACACGGTGCAAAACCTCATTGCCCTGCGGTTTGCCAACAGCCTGTTCGAGACACAGTGGAACCAGAACCACATCTCCCACGTGGAAATCACCGTGGCGGAGAAGGTCGGCATCGAAGGGCGCTGGGGCTATTTCGACCAGGCCGGTCAGCTGCGTGACATGATCCAGAACCACCTGTTGCAGCTGCTGTGCCTGATCGCGATGGACCCGCCCAGCGACCTGTCCGCCGACAGTATCCGTGACGAGAAGGTGAAAGTGCTCAAGGCACTGGCGCCGTTCACCCCGGAGCGTCTGGCTACCCAAGTGGTGCGCGGTCAGTACATCGCCGGCTATAGCGAGGGCAAGCCGGTGCCGGGTTATCTGGAGGAAGAAAACTCCAACACCCAGAGCGACACGGAAACCTTCGTCGCCATTCGTGCCGATATCCGTAACTGGCGCTGGTCGGGCGTGCCGTTCTATCTGCGTACCGGCAAGCGCATGCCGCAGAAGCTGTCGCAGATCGTGATCCACTTCAAAGAGCCGCCGCATTACATCTTTGCCCCTGAGCAGCGCTTGCAGATCAGCAACCGCCTGATCATCCGCCTGCAGCCCGATGAAGGCATCTCGCTGCAAGTGATGACCAAGGATCAGGGTCTGGACAAGGGCATGCAGCTGCGCAGCAACCCTCTGCAACTGAGCTTCTCCGATGCCTATCGCAGCGCCCGTGTGCCGGACGCCTACGAGCGGTTGTTGCTGGAAGTCATGCGGGGCAATCAGAACCTGTTTGTCCGCAAAGACGAAATCGAATACGCCTGGCAATGGTGCGACCAGTTGATCGCTGGCTGGAAAAAGGCGGGCGATGCGCCCAAGCCTTACCCCGCTGGTTCCTGGGGGCCGATGAGCTCCATTGCTTTGATTACGCGTGACGGGAGGTCCTGGTATGGCGATATGTGAACTTGAATTTCCGGCGGGCCTGAAGGCCCACGAATTCGATAACCCCGAAGTCCTGGCGAACGCGCTGGCCGATCACGTGGCCGAGCGTTTGACGGCTGCGATTTCCAGCAACCCGCACGGCACGGCCACGTTGGTGGTGTCCGGCGGCAAAAGCCCGGTGGCGTTTTTCAAGGCGCTGGCACAGAAGCCCCTCGAGTGGTCGAAAGTCTGCGTGAGTCTGGCCGACGAGCGCTGGGTGCCCGTCGAGCACGCCGACAGCAACGAAGGCCTGCTCAAGCGTTTCCTGCTTCAGGGGCCAGCGGCGGAAGCGGAATTCTTCAGCCTCTATCGTCCGACCACGACGGTGGATGAAGCTGCAGCGGCGACTGACGAGGCGCTCAAGGCGCTGCCTAAGATTGACGTGCTGATTCTGGGCATGGGCGATGACGGGCATACCGCGTCGCTGTTCCCCAACAGCCCGCATCTGAAAGAAGCGCTGGACCTCAACAGCGACCGTCGTTGCCTGCCCATGCTCGCACCGACCGTCCCCCATCAGCGCCTGACCCTGACGCGTCCGGTCCTGGCGTCGGCAGCGACCACCATCCTGTCCGTCTCCGGTCAGGCCAAACTCGACACATTGCGCGCTGCACTGGCAGGCGATGACCTCGCCGAAATGCCAGTGCGCGCGTTCCTCAACCCGTCTCTAGAGATCTACTGGTGCCCATAAGCAAAGGATCAGCCGCCATGGAAAATACCCAAGTGAAACAGCCGTTGAATAGCATGGCGAGCAAGATTGCCCAGATCGACGCACTCTGCGCGAAAGCGAAGATTCTGCCGGTCATTACCATTGCCCGCGAACAGGATGTCCTGCCGCTGGCCGATGCCCTGGCCGCTGGTGGCCTGAATGCGCTGGAAATAACCCTGCGTTCCGAGTTCGGGCTCAAAGCCATTCGCATGCTGCGTGATGCGCGTCCTGAGCTGAGCGTCGGCGCCGGCACCATTCTCGACCGCCACATGCTCAAGGCGGCCGAGGAGGCGGGTTCACAGTTCATCGTCACCCCCGGCAGCACGCAGGATCTGCTGGAAGCCGCCGCGCTGAGCGAATTGCCGCTGCTGCCAGGCATCAGCAGCGCTTCGGAAATCATGATCGGTTACGCGCTGGGTTATCGCCGCTTCAAGCTGTTCCCGGCGGAAATCAGTGGCGGGGTTGGTGCGATCAAGGCGCTGGGCGGTCCATTCCCGGAAGTGCGCTTCTGCCCAACCGGCGGCGTCAGTGCGGCCAACCTGAAAAGCTACATGGCGCTGCCTAACGTGATGTGCGTCGGCGGCACCTGGATGATCGATAACGCGTGGGTGAAAAACGGCGACTGGCAGCGGATTACCGACGCCACGGCCGAAGCCATCGCGTTGTTCGACTGAGTCTGAATTTGCCGGTCAGGCTCCGCTTTCGACAGCTTCCGTTCAAGTGGAGGCTGGTTAACTGCTGAGCATGATCCGTTTATGGCGCCCTGTCGGGGCGTTGCTGCAGAAGTCGTTGTTGCATGGCTTTTTTACGGTGTTCCTTGGTCGGGAACGCCGTTTTTTTTTGCGCTTTTCATACGCAATAGATATGTACCGCACAGGCAGCGGCAGGAGCGCTTATCCTTGCCGCTCCTTTGTAGTTCGTTTCTCGATGGATTTACGGCGCCTTCGTCATGAAGGCGCCGTCTTTTTTTCTACGGGCTCACCGAAGGCTTTGATCCCGGCGCGGCCACTCGGGAGCAGACCCTACGCCAGCGCACGAAGTGCTGCCACCAACTGCTCGACATCCCTTGCCGATGTGGTGAATCCCGGTGTAATGCGGATGCACGTCCCGCAGGCCGAGCCTTCCCGCGTGACCGCAAAAATGCCGTGCTCATCCAGCAGGCGCTTGACCATGAGTTCCTGATCCGCGTGACGGCTGAAGCGGAATGACGTGATGCCGCAATAGAGCCGAGGGTCGTCCGGCGTCAGCACGTCGATGCCTTCGATGGTCCGCGCCTGAGTGACCCACAGGTCTCGCAGATAGGCCAAACGTGCGCCTTTGGCGGGTGCGCCGCCCATGGCGCGATGGTCGGCGAAGACTTTGGGCAGGGTCATCAAGGCCGGAATGTTCGGCGTCCCGTAAGGTACGCGACCGAGGATATCGTCCTCACTGTAGCGCTCGTCTGCCATGTCGGGGTCGATGGCGCTCAGGCGTTCCTGCTTCACATAAATGAAGCCCAGGCTCAGCGGCGCGCCAATCCATTTCTGCAGGTTGAATCCGGCGAACGACACGCCAAGGTCAGCCAGTTCGAAATCCAGCAGGCCTAGCGCGTGGGCGCCATCCAGAATGACTTCGATGCCGTGGGCCTTGGCCAGCTCGGCGATCGCTTTCACCGGCATTACCAGACCCGTGCGATGAGTGACGTAGGTCAGCGCCACCAGCTTGAGCCGCGGATGTGCGGCAAAGGCGTCGCGGTAAGTCTGCAGCAGCCCGTCATGGCTGGCGGGGTGTTGGTGAGTGACCTCAATGACCTCCACGCCGCGATTCTTCGCCAGCCAACGCATGCCGGTCTGCACGCTGTTGTAATCCAGGTCGCTGACCAACACCTGGTCACCTGCCACGAGGCCGTTGTAGTTGCGAATCAGCGCTTGCACCGACTCGGACGCGGAGCGGGTGATGGCCACTTCGCGGGCCGGCACGTTCAGCAGATCGGCCAAGTCAGCGCGAATGGTCTCGCTGTCCTCGGTATCGAACTTCTGCCGCACGTAGACCGAGTTGCTGCGATTGACGTAAGCGAGGTTCTGCTCGTAATCCTTGAGTGCTGCGCGGGTCATACGGCCGAAATAGCCGTATTCGAAATTGACCGGCCCGGGCTCGACGTCGTACTGCGCCGCAACCTGCTGCCAGAACGCTTCGTCCCGAGCCTGTTCATCCGCCAATTCCGTTATTGCGTATGCAGTGCTGTTCATCAAGCGGCTCGCTTTTATCTATGGGCGTTTAGTTGAAGCGTATGGGGGCTTTCGGCGGGCCCTGGCGCAGCGGCTCGCGGGGCCGCGTGCGCAGCGGGTCCAGCAATGCCGAGAGGCCGTTGTGATCGATTTCATGCATCAGGGCCAACAGGCTGCCCAACTCTCCAGCCGGAAAACCTTGTCGGGCGAACCAGTTCAGGTAATCACCTGGCAAGTCTGCCAGCAACCTTCCCTGATACTTACCGAACGGCATTTCGCGTGTGACTAACAACTTCAATTTCTCTGGATTCATCCAATAACCGTTTATCCGTTCGAGTGAACTTGAACGATACGTGCATTCTGCAATTGCTCAAACACACAGATCATGCATAAAGCGCGGCGCAACTGTCGCTTGATATTGTTAAGTCATTGAAAAATATAGACTTTATTTATCAGCTAAAGCTGGCATGCACAGTGCAATATCCCCTCTATCGAGTGTTTCGTTAACAAGACCTTTGATAAACCTGCCAGAAAGGAACCGCAAAATGTCGGATATCAACAAAGAAGCCATCTCTATTCTGAATGACTTGATCGAAACCAGCATTGACGGTGAGAAAGGTTTTCACACTGCTGCTGAAGACGCCAAGAACCCGGAAATCAAGGCTTACCTGCTTTCCCGTTCTTCTGGCTGCAAGACTTCCGTTGCCGAGCTGCAAGCTGAAGTGCGTGCACTGGGCGGCGATCCAGAAGACTCCTCCAGCATTGCTGGCGGCGCACACCGTCTTTGGGTCAACCTGAAAAGCGCTTTGAGTGGCAAGAACGACGAAGCAGTCCTGAATGAAGTCGAAAGCGGTGAAGATCACGCGCTGAAGGCTTACAAAAAGGCCGCACAGGAAGCGACTGAGAAGAACCTCCCAGTCAACGTCACTACCCTGATCCAGCGTCAGCTGCAGGGCGTGCAAGCGAACCACGACAAGGTCAAAGCCCTGCGTGATACCGTTCGTGCTGCCAACAAGTAATTTGTAGCCGCTCGAAAAAACGCCAGCCAGTCTGGCGTTTTTTTATGCCTGCAGTTCGGTGGAGGGCGCGACATAAGGTTCGAATTCCACGCAATTCCTGCCATTTTTCTTGGCGCGGTACAGGGCCCGGTCCGCGGCCTGAAACAGCAGCTCGGGCACGTCATGGTTTACCGGCAGATGCGTGGCGACACCGATGCTGACAGTGATGGGCGCTGTGTCGTCAGCGAACGGCGGCAGCGCTTCAATCGCCAGGCGCAGCTTGTCTGCAATGACACAGGCACCTGCCTTGTCGGTTTCCGGAAGCACCACCATGAATTCCTCACCGCCGTAACGCGCGGCCAGGTCACCGGGCCTGCGGATACTGGCGGCCAGTGTCTGGGCAACGCTGCGCAAGGCGACGTCGCCGCCATGATGCCCGTGCCGGTCATTGAACGCCTTGAAGTGGTCCACGTCGATCATCAGCAACGCCAAGGGCCTTCCCGAACGCATCCCGCGAGCCCACTCCTGCTTGAGCACTTGGTCCAGCCTGCGCCGATTGGCCAGACCGGTCAGCCCGTCCGTTGACGCCAGCGCGGCCAGCTCGCGTTCGGCGTTCTGGCGCAGGCGCAGCTGGCGGCCCAATAGCCACGACAGCCAGAGAATCCCGATGCACAGCAAACCGGTGGCGCCCGCCACCAGCAACGCGTTGCGTTTCCACAAGGCGTAGACATCGTCCCGCGATTGAGCGACCACGACGATCAACGGCAAATCTCCAACCCGTGAGAAGGTGTAAAGCCGCTGTGCGCCGTCGAGCTCGGACACCGCCGCAAAGCTGCCGTTTACCTCTCTGAGAATGCGTTTGAAGTTGGGCCGCATGCTGAAGTTCTGGCCGATGAAGGTCCGGTTGTTGTCATCGGGTTGCCGGGCCAGCATCACGCCATCCGCGCTGAGCAGGTTGACGGTGCTCGTGGGGCCGATGTCCAGGGTGCGAAACAGTTGATCGAAGTACGACAGGCGCATTGATGCACTGGCAATGCCGACGAACTGGCCGTTGTCGGAGGGGAGGCGGCGACTGAAACTGATGCACAGGTCCTTGAAGCCCCAGCGTGACAGGAAGGGCCCGTCGACCACCAGCGCCAGCGAACCGCTGTCCCGGTGTTTCTGAAAGCCCGGCCGGTCGGAAAAGTTGTCCAGCCGAGGCGTCAGCGAGGTGGAGTCGGCGACGATGCGCCCGGTTTCATCCAGCAGCACCACATCGCCCTTAAAGGGCGCCGCCGTGGCCCGGTCGAAGAGCACCAGTTGCCGTAACTCCGGCGAGATCGTCATCACGTCGGGTCGTCGCCATGCAGTGATCAGGCCCTGAAGTGAGGTGTCGTACAGCTCGGCGTTACGTTGCACATCTGCGTCGATCAACTGCACCACGTTGTTTGCGGAGCGCACGGCGGCTTCGTTGGCCGTGCCCAGCTCCCGAAACAGCAACGAAGTCACGATGGCTAAGATGGCTGCCACCGCCAGGGTGCTCCCCAGCATCAGCATCTTCTCGGACCTTGATCTGACCCCTCGCGCTAATGGAGGCATGGCTGTCAGTGGCATCGCTCATCTCTGACGGTAATGGACGCGTCGGGCAGCGGTAAGGCTTATTCGCCTTCGTCGAACTTGTTATTGATCAGTTCGACCAGTCCTGCCAGCGCGGCATCGGCTTCTTCACCTTCGGTGGCCAAGTGAATCAGGGTGCCCTTGCCGGCCGCGAGCATCATGACGGCCATGATGCTTTTGCCGTCGACCATGGTCTCCTGCGTGCGACCTACCCTGATCTGGCAAGGGTACTTGCCGGCGACGCCCACGAATTTGGCGGCGGCCCGGGCGTGCAGACCCAGCTTGTTGATGATGGTGATTTCTAGAGCGGGCATCGCGATGGAGGTCCTTTCAGCTTAGGTCGCGGTGGCGGACCTGAACATTCTTGAGCGATTGCTGCAGCACCTGACCCAGACGTTCGGTCAGGTAGACGGAGCGGTGGTGTCCGCCGGTGCAGCCAATGGCAATAGTAACGTAGGCGCGGTTGCTGGCGGCGAAGCGCGGCAACCACTTATTGAGGTACGAAAAGATGTCCTGGAACATTTCTTCCACGTCCGGTTGAGCCGCGAGGTAATCGGCAACCGGCTTGTCGAGGCCGGACTGCTCGCGCAGCTCGGGCTTCCAGTACGGGTTCGGCAGGCAGCGCACGTCGAACACCAGATCGGCGTCCACGGGCATGCCGCGCTTGAAGCCGAAGGATTCGATGAGGAAGGCAGTGCCCGGTTCGGGTTTGTTCAGCAGGCGCAGTTTGAGAATGTCGCGCAGCTGGTAGAGATTCAGGTGCGTGGTGTCGACCGTCAGATCAGCCAGGTCGATGATCGGACCGAGCAGGGTTTTTTCGTCCCGAATCGCTTCGGCCAGCGAGCGGGTTGCCGTGCTCAGCGGGTGACGACGGCGGGTCTCGGAAAAACGCTTGAGCAGGGTGGCTTCATCGGCGTCGAGAAACAGCACGTCGCACTGGATGTGCCGGGCCCGAACTTCGGCGAGCATGCGCGGGAATCGCGTCAGGTGACTGGGCAGATTGCGCGCGTCGATCGAGACCGCCAGCAGGGGCTCAGCCAGTTCGGTGTTGATCAGCGCGCGCTCCGCCAGCTCTGGAAGCAGGCCGGCGGGCAGATTGTCGACGCAGTAGAAACCGCTGTCTTCAAGGACATCGAGGGCCGTGCTCTTGCCGGAGCCGGAGCGGCCGCTGACGATGATCATCCGCATGATCAGTGACCGTTCTGGACGTCGAGCACGACGCTGTAGAGCTCTTCGTCGGTTTTGGCACCGCGCAGGCGCTTACGCACATCATCACGGTCGAGCATGCTGGCGATCTGGCGCAGCAATTCAAGGTGAGCATCGGTGGCCGCTTCCGGGACCAGCAGCACAAACAGCAGGTCAACCGGTGCGCCGTCGATGGCGTCGAAATCGATGGGTTTCTCGAGATGCAGTACGGCGCTGACAGGCGTTGAGCAGCCCTTCAGGCGGCAGTGAGGAATGGCGATGCCATTACCGAATCCGGTGGAGCCGAGCTTTTCACGGGCAATCAGGCTCTCAAACACGACCTGCTCATCCAGATCAGGCACTTGCTTCCCGATCATGCTGGCGATGTGTTGGAGTACGGCTTTTTTGCTGCCGCCTGGCACGTTCACGAGTGAACGGCCAGGGGTCAGGATATTTTCAAGTCGGATCATGGGTGGGGAGTGTCAGCGAGCAGTCGCGCCTTGCAGCAGACTTTGCTGTTTTTCCTTATGTTTTTTGAGTTGGCGGTCAAGCTTGTCGGCAAGCAGGTCAATGGCTGCGTACATGTCGTCGTGTTCGGCGTTGGCAACCACTTCAGCGCCAGGAACGTGCAAGGTGGCTTCGATTTTCTGCTTGAGCTTCTCGACCTCCATGGTGACCTGCACATTCGTGATCTTGTCAAAGTGGCGTTCCAATCGGGCGAGTTTCTCGCCGATGTAGGTACGCAGAGG
Source organism: Pseudomonas sp. Ps21-P2 (assembly GCF_039672565.1). Classification (NCBI taxonomy): domain Bacteria; kingdom Pseudomonadati; phylum Pseudomonadota; class Gammaproteobacteria; order Pseudomonadales; family Pseudomonadaceae; genus Pseudomonas; species Pseudomonas sp. Ps21-P2. The sequence goes on along the minus strand of NZ_JBDFPL010000007.1, from coordinate 279,721 downwards.
TTCAGTCACTTCCAGCTGGTGTCCACTGATGTTGACTTGCATACAGCTTCTCCTTCGTTGCCAGTGCATTAAGAGGCAGGCGTAATGCCTGCCACTGGAACGCTTTGACGTGTGACCTTTACATCAGTCGCTTGCGTTCGCTGGACGGCGAGATCCCAAGGGATTCGCGGTACTTGGCGACTGTGCGACGGGCCACTTGAATGCCTTGTGCTTCCAGTAAACCAGCGATCTTGCTGTCACTCAACGGCTTTTTCTGATTTTCCGCAGCGACCAGTTTTTTGATGATCGCGCGAATCGCCGTGGACGAGCATTCGCCGCCTTCGGAGGTGCTGACGTGGCTGGAAAAGAAATATTTGAGTTCGTAGATCCCGCGCGGGGTGTGCATGAACTTCTGCGTGGTCACCCGGGAGATCGTCGATTCGTGCATGCCGACCGCTTCAGCGATGTCATGCAGAACGAGGGGCTTCATGGCTTCGTCACCGTACTCGAGGAAGCCTCGCTGGTGTTCGACGATTTGCGTGGCCACCTTCATCAGCGTCTCGTTGCGGCTCTGCAGGCTCTTGATGAACCAGCGAGCTTCCTGCAGCTGATTGCGCATGAATGTGTTGTCGGCACTGGTATCGGCGCGACGCACAAAACCGGCGTACTGCGGATTGACCCGCAGGCGCGGCACGGATTCCTGGTTCAGCTCCACCAGCCAGCGCTCGTTGTCCTTGCGCACGATGACGTCAGGCACGACGTATTCGGCTTCGCTGGACTCGATCTGCGAGCCGGGGCGCGGATTGAGGCTCTGGACCAGTTCGATGACCTGACGCAGGTCGTCTTCCTTGAGCTTCATGCGGCGCATCAGTTGCGCGTAGTCGCGGCTGCCGAGCAGATCGATGTAGTCACTGACCAGCTTCTGCGCTTCCGCCAGCCACTTGGTTTTGGCGGGCAGCTGGCGAAGCTGCAGCAGCAGGCATTCACTCAGGTTGCGAGCGCCGATGCCGGCAGGCTCGAACTGCTGAATGCGGTGCAGAACGGCTTCGATTTCGTCCAGCTCGATATCGAGCTCAGGGTCGAAGGCGTCGAGCATTTCTTCGAGTGTTTCGTCGAGGTAGCCCTGATTGTTGATGCAGTCGATCAGCGTCACGGCGATCAGGCGATCGGTGTCCGACATTGGCGCCAGGTTGAGTTGCCACAGCAGGTGGCTTTGCAGGCTCTCGCCAACGGAGGTGCGGGTGGTGAAATCCCACTCGTCATCGTCGTTGCTGGGCAGGCTGCTGGCACTGGTCTGATAGACGTCTTCCCACGCGGTGTCGACGGGCAGCTCGTTGGGAATGCGCTCGTTCCAGTCGCCGTCCTCCAGATTGTCGACGGTAGGCGCCGATTCCTGGTAGGTGGGTTCCTGAACATCAGCGTTGGGCTTTTGCTCTACGTTATCCGCCAAGGGGTCGGCGTTGTCGAAATCGTCGCCTTCCTCCTGCCGTTCCAGCATCGGGTTCGACTCCAGCGCTTCCTGAATCTCCTGTTGGAGATCCAGCGTCGACAACTGAAGCAATCGGATTGCCTGTTGCAGCTGAGGTGTCATCGTCAGCTGCTGGCCCATTCTCAAGACTAGCGAAGGTTTCATGGCAGGGCTTAACACCTTATTCGCCGGCGCACTGCGCGCCATTTACTAGCAGGGCGCCGAGGGCGCCAACTTAAGCAAATTATATGCCTGAAGCTGGAGGGTTTGCCTAGAGTGTGATGACAATTAAAAAACGAGGTTGGCGATGGCGCACATTGCGGGAACCGCACAACCTCATGTCATCAATGCGGTTACAGGCGGAACTCGTGACCCAGATACACTTCCTTGACCAACTGGTTGGCCAGGATGGATTCGGCGTCGCCTTCGGCAATCAGCTGTCCATCGTTGACGATGTAAGCGGTTTCGCAGATATCCAGCGTCTCACGCACGTTGTGGTCGGTGATCAGCACGCCGATCCCTTTGGCCTTGAGGTGGTGAATGATCTGCTTGATGTCGCCTACGGAAATAGGGTCAACACCGGCGAAGGGTTCGTCGAGGAGAATGAATTTCGGCGAAGTGGCGAGGGCGCGTGCGATTTCCACACGGCGACGTTCACCGCCCGACAGGCTCATGCCCAGGTTGTCGCGAATGTGGGTGATGTGGAATTCCTGCAGCAGGCTTTCCAGCTCCTTGCGGCGGGCAGCGCGATCGAGCTCCTTGCGGGTCTCCAGGATCGCCATGATGTTGTCCGAGACGGAGAGCTTGCGGAAGATCGACGCTTCTTGTGGCAGGTAGCCAATACCGGCGCGTGCACGGCCGTGCATCGGCTGATGGCTGACGTCCTGGTCGTCGATCAGGACGCGACCCTGATCCGCTTGAACCAGGCCGACGATCATGTAGAAACAGGTGGTCTTGCCGGCGCCGTTGGGGCCAAGCAGGCCGACGATCTGGCCGCTCTCGATGGACAGGCTGACGTCACGTACGACCTGGCGGCTTTTATAGGCCTTGGCCAGGTGCTGGGCTTTCAGCGTCGCCATTACTGGGCCTTCTGCTGGTCGGTTTTCTTTTTCGGCTGGATGACCATGTCGATACGAGGGCGTGGTGCGGTGACCTTGGTGCCATTGGCACGACCGGCGTTCACGACCTGCTTGACGGTGTCATAGACGATTTTCTCGCCTTCGGACGTGTTGCCGTCGTTGACCACTTTGGCCTTGTCGATCAGCACGATGCGGTTCTGGGCCGCGAAGTACTGGATAGTGACGCCCCAGGCCTGAACGATCGGCTTGTCCACCGATGGCTTCTGCTCGTAGTAGGCCAGGTTGCCCACGGACGTGAACACGTCCACGTCGCCCTGCGGTGTACGGGTGATGGTCACGGTGTTGCCGGTGATCTTCATCGTGCCCTGGGTGATGATGACATTGCCTTTGTAGGTGGCGATGCCTTGCTTGTCGTCCAGCTGCGCGTCATCCGACTGGATGTGGATGGGTTGATCGCGATCCGTCGGCAGAGACCAGGCGCTCGCGCTTCCCAGTGCTGCGCCCAGGCCGAGCAAAAAAGGAAGGGTTTTAACGAGCCTCATACTGTCCTCTTACGTTGGATAGCAGGTTCATCCTGCTTTCTTTCAGATACGCTTTCATACCCGTGCCGGTCGTTACACCGCCAAGGCCGTCGATTCTAACGGGTTGGGCAGTCTCCGCATATTGCTTCTGCGGGAATACAGTCATGCGGCTGCTGGTGATGATGGTGGTGCGGTCTTTTTCGTCGGTGCGGTTGATGCGCACCGAGTCGATCAGCTCGACGTGATCGCCCCCCGGCGACACTTCGGCGCGAACGCTCTGTACGTGCCACGGGAAGGTAGAACCTCGATACATCTGCAGCACCGGCGTGGTCATCAGGGTGACGTCGGTGGCTTTCAAGTGCTCGACCTTGTCCGCGGTCATGTCGTACTGCATCGTCCCGTCGGGCAGGTACTGAATACTGTGGGCGTTGGTCGCGTAGTAATCGACGGCGCTCTCATCCACGGCAGCCTTGGGTTGATCGAGGAAACTTTCCGGACTGATGTTCCAGTAGCCGACCGCTGCCAGCAGCAGTGCCAGCACACCGAACAGCAGAAACGTTCGAAACTTTTTGCTCAGCATAAATGCACTTCTATAGGTAGGCGGCGTGAGCCGCTTCGAGGTTGCCCTGAGCCTTCAGGATCAACTCGCAGAATTCGCGGGCAGCGCCTTCGCCGCCACGTGCCTGGGTAATGCCGTCGGCATGCTCGCGGACAAAGCTGGCGGCATTGGCAACAGCCATGCCCAGGCCCACCCGGCGAATGACCGGCAGATCAGGCAAATCGTCGCCCAGATACGCGACGTGCTCGTAGCTTAGATTCAGTTGCTGCAAAAGCTCGTCGAGGACCACGAGTTTGTCTTCGCGGCCCTGATAAAGGTGCGCGATGCCGAGGTTTTTCGCGCGCCGCTCAACCACGGGGGTCTTGCGTCCGCTGATGATGGCAGTCGTCACACCCGAGTTGATGAGCATTTTGATGCCCTGGCCGTCGAGGGTGTTGAAGGTCTTGAATTCACTGCCGTCTTCGAGGAAGTACAGGCGTCCGTCGGTGAGTACGCCATCGACGTCGAAGATCGCCAGTTTGATGTTCTTGCCGCGTTGCATCAGGTCATTCATATCGGCGCTCATTTACATGACTCCTGCGCGGAGCAGGTCTTGAAGATTGAACGCGCCAACCGGGCGATCGTTCTCGTCGACCACGATGAGTGCGCCGATCTTGTTGTCTTCCATGATTTTCAAGGCTTCGGCCGCGAGCATTTCCGGGCGCACGGTCTTGCCGTGGACGGTCATGACTTCATCGATGGTCGCCTGGCGTATGTCGATCGGGCGATCCAGGGTGCGACGCAGGTCGCCGTCCGTGAAGATACCGGCAAGGCGGCCGTCGCTCTCGAGGATGGCGGTCATGCCAAGCCCCTTGCGGGTCATTTCCATCAGCGAATCGCGAAGCGGCGTGCCGCGCGCAACCTGCGGCAGGTTGGCGCCAGTGTGCATGACATGCTCGACCTTCAGCAGCAGCCGACGACCCAGTGCACCGCCTGGATGGGAAAACGCGAAGTCTTCGGCGGTGAAGCCTCTGGCGTCCAGCAGCGCAACGGCCAGGGCGTCGCCCATGACCAGCGCCGCCGTGGTGGAGGAGGTGGGCGCCAGATTCAACGGGCAGGCTTCTTTTTCGACCCGCGCATTGAGGTTGACGTCAGCGGCCTTGGCCAGTGTTGATTCCGGGTTGCCCGTGAGGCTGATCATCTTGATGCCCAGCCGCTTGATCAGCGGCAGCAACGTGACGATTTCGGCCGTCGTGCCCGAATTGGACAGGGCCAGAATAATGTCGGCGCTGGTGATCATACCCATGTCGCCGTGGCTGGCCTCGGCGGGGTGCACGAAAAAGGACGGGGTGCCGGTGCTGGCCAGCGTAGCGGCGATCTTCTTGCCGATATGCCCCGACTTGCCCATGCCTACCACGACCACGCGGCCCTGACTGCCCAGAATCATGTCGCACGCGTTGACGAAATCGGCATCTATATGCGCAAGCAAACCTTCCACGGCTTCTATTTCAAGGCGGATGGTGCTCTGTGCCGATTCAATCAGGTTGCGCGCATTGGACATATCGGAAGGGGTCGCATGGTGAAAGGCCGGGGATTATAGCGGCAATGTTCAAAAGCCTCACGCTTCATCGTTGCTGTTTGTTTAATGAACGGAGACGTCCTTCAGCAACAGCGTGATAAAGGCTGGCGGTGGGTACGAAAATTCCACACCGTCCTTAATACCCTTCTTTGTTTGCGACTCGACACGTTGGAGCTTGGGCGGCGTGCGACAGCGGTGGTATAGTCCGCCGCTTGTTCGGCCCCTCCAAAAGTGTGTCGTTCGTCAAGAACGCGGCATCTGAGAGACAGGTTGCATCGCAAGGAGTTTAGATGAGTGCCGATAACGCCTACGCGGTCGAGCTGAAGGGCGTTTCCTTCAAGCGCGGTGCGCGCAGCATCTTCAATAATGTGGACATCCGCATCCCCCGGGGCAAAGTCACCGGCATCATGGGGCCGTCGGGCAGTGGCAAAACCACTCTGCTGCGATTGATGGGAGCACAACTGCGTCCGAGCGCAGGTGAAGTCTGGGTCAATGGCCAGAATTTGCCGAAACTCTCGCGCAGCGATCTTTTCGATGCGCGCAAGCAGATGGGCGTGCTCTTTCAGAGCGGCGCGTTGTTCACCGATCTCGACGTTTTCGAAAACGTGGCGTTCCCGCTGCGGGTTCACACCAAGCTGCCTGAAGACATGATTCGCGACATCGTCCTGCTGAAACTGCAGGCGGTCGGACTTCGTGGCGCAGTCGATCTGATGCCCGACGAACTCTCAGGTGGCATGAAGCGCCGTGTTGCACTGGCGCGCGCCATCGCGCTGGATCCCCAGATCCTCATGTACGACGAACCCTTCGTGGGGCAGGACCCTATCGCCATGGGCGTGCTGGTTCGGCTCATCCGGCTGCTCAATGATGCGCTGGGTATCACCAGTATCGTGGTGTCCCACGACCTCGCCGAGACCGCCAGCATCGCCGACTATTTATATGTCGTCGGTGACGGTCAGGTGCTGGGGCAGGGCACGCCGCAGGAACTGATGGAGTCGGATAACCCTCGTATACGTCAGTTCATGACGGGCGATCCCGACGGGCCGGTGCCTTTCCATTATCCGGCGCCGGATTATCGCGACGATCTTTTGGGGAAGCGCTGATGCGCAGAAAGTCTTTAATGGATCGCGTACGCCTGATGGGGCGTTCGACGATCGATATGGTTGCAGTGCTGGGTCGTTCAGGGATTTTTCTGGTTCATGCGTTGCTTGGGCGCGGCGGAATCGGCGGCGGTTTTCAGCTGCTGGTTCGTCAGTTGCACTCGGTGGGCGTCATGTCCCTGGCCATCATCGTCGTGTCCGGGGTTTTCATCGGCATGGTGCTGGCGCTGCAAGGTTTCAGCATTCTCGCCAAGTACGGCTCCGAGCAGGCTGTGGGGCAGATGGTTGCCCTGACGTTGCTGCGTGAACTCGGTCCGGTGGTCACTGCTCTATTGTTCGCCGGTCGTGCAGGCTCTGCGCTTACCGCTGAAATCGGCAACATGAAATCCACCGAGCAGCTGTCCAGTCTCGAAATGATTGGTGTTGACCCGCTCAAGTACATCGTTGCACCGCGTCTGTGGGCAGGCTTCATCTCGCTGCCAGTGCTGGCGCTGATTTTCAGCGTGGTCGGCATCTGGGGTGGTTCATGGGTGGCGGTCGACTGGCTGGGCGTCTATGAAGGCTCTTTCTGGGCCAACATGCAGAACAGCGTTTCGTTTTCCGATGATGTACTCAACGGTGTCATCAAGAGCGTCGTGTTCGCTTTTGTCGTCACCTGGATTGCCGTGTTCCAGGGCTATGACTGCGAGCCCACGTCCGAAGGGATCAGTCGCGCCACGACCAAGACCGTGGTCTACGCCTCATTGGCCGTACTGGGCCTGGACTTTATTATGACCGCCTTGATGTTTGGAGACTTCTGATGCAAAACCGCACCCTCGAAACCGGTGTAGGCCTGTTTCTGCTGGCCGGGATCCTGGCTTTGCTCCTGCTCGCCCTGCGCGTCAGCGGTCTGAGCGCTAGCGCCAACACCGACACTTATAAACTTTACGCAAATTTCGACAATATCGCCGGTTTGACTGTCAGAGCGAAAGTGACCATGGCCGGTGTGAACATTGGCAAGGTCACTGCAATCGATCTGGATCACGATACCTTCACGGGGCGTGTGACGATGGAAGTGAACAAGCGGGTCAACAACCTGCCTTCGGATTCCACCGCTTCCATCCTGACCGCAGGCCTGCTGGGTGAAAAATACATCGGCATCAGTGTCGGTGGCGATGACCAACTGTTGAAAGACGGCGGCGTCATCCATGACACCCAGTCCTCGTTGGTACTCGAAGACCTGATCGGTAAATTCCTGCTCAATTCAGTGGGCAAAGACGCCAAATGAGGAGTTTTTTCATGATCTCGATTCTGCGCCGTGGCCTTCTGGTGCTACTGGCCGCCCTGCCTTTGTTTGCTAACGCAGCCGCGTCCGATTCCGCTCACGATCTGGTTGATCGCACCACCAAGCAGTTGCTGGCTGACCTGTCCGCCAACAAGGAAACCTACAAGTCCAATCCGCAAGCCTTCTACGATGCACTTAACGGCATCGTTGGCCCGGTTATCGACGCTGACGGCATCTCCAAAAGCATCATGACCGTGAAGTATTCGCGCAACGCCACCCCGGCGCAGATGCAGCGCTTCCAGGAAAACTTCAAGCGCAGCCTGATCCAGTTCTATGGCAACGCGCTGCTCGAGTACAACAACCAGGGCATCACCGTTTCCCCGGCCAAGCAGGAAGCGGCTGATCGCACTTCTGTCGACATGTCGGTCAAGGGCAACAATGGCGCGGTCTACCCTGTTTCCTACACCCTCGTCAAAATCGGCGGTGAGTGGAAAGTGCGTAACGTGATCATCAACGGCATCAACATCGGCAAGCTGTTCCGCGATCAGTTCGCTGACGCCATGCAGCGCAACGGTAACAACCTGGACAAAACCATCGACGGCTGGGCTGGCGAAGTCGCCAAAGCCAAGCAGACCTCGGAAAGCTCCAGCGACAAGGTCGTCAAATGAGTCAAGCGTCCGTAACTGCCGCTGGCGGCGGAGAGCTGATGCTCTCCGGCGTGATCGACTATCGGACCGGCCCGGCCTTGCGTGAGCAGGGCGCGGCGCTGATCAAGTCAAATACCGCTGCAGCCCTGACGCTCGATTGCTCCGGCGTCGAGAAGTCCAGCAGTGTCGGCCTGGCTCTGCTCCTTGCGTTCATGCGTGATGCGCAGGCCGCAGGCAAGTCGGTCACCGTCCGCGCGTTGCCTGAGGATATGCAGGAAATCGCCCAGGTCTCCGGCCTGACCGAGCTGTTGCAGCATCATTAATTGCTTTCATCGATCAAGCCCCTTGTCCGGCCCCTGCAAAGTAGGGTTCGCAACGAGAGGGCTTTTTTGTATGATGGCCGACCCGCGCGCGTAGGGCGCCGATTGAGGTTAAGCATGCAGGCCGTAGAAGTTAAAAGCTTCCTGGAAGCTAAGTTGCCAGATATCCAGGTCGAAGTTGAAGGCGAAGGCTGTAATTTCCAGCTGAACGTGATCAGCGACGAACTGGCCGCACTGAGCCCGGTCAAGCGCCAGCAGCAGATTTACACGCATTTGAACCCATGGATCGCCGATGGCAGCATCCACGCGGTCACCATGAAATTTTTCAGCCGCGCTGCGTGGGCCGAGCGCACCTGAGCCAACACGGCGTCGAGATTCCAATGGACAAACTGATTATTACTGGCGGCATTCGTCTTGATGGCGAAATCCGCATCTCCGGGGCGAAAAACTCTGCCCTGCCGATTCTCGCAGCCACGCTGCTGGCTGATGGTCCTGTGACCGTCGCCAACCTGCCGCACCTGCACGACATTACCACCATGATCGAGCTGTTCGGTCGCATGGGCATCGAGCCGATCATCGACGAGAAGCTCAGCGTCGAAATCGACCCGCGCACCATCAAGACCCTGGTCGCTCCGTACGAGCTGGTGAAAACCATGCGTGCGTCGATCCTTGTTCTGGGTCCAATGGTTGCCCGCTTCGGTGAAGCCGAAGTGGCACTGCCTGGCGGTTGCGCCATTGGTTCGCGTCCGGTCGATCTGCACATCCGTGGTCTTGAAGCCATGGGCGCGGTCATCGACGTCGAAGGCGGTTACATCAAGGCCAAGGCGCCGGAAGGCGGGCTGCGTGGCGCCAACTTCTTCTTCGATACCGTCAGCGTGACGGGCACCGAGAACATCATGATGGCCGCTGCCCTGGCAAACGGCCGCAGTGTCCTGCAAAACGCCGCGCGTGAGCCTGAAGTCGTCGACCTGGCGAACTTCATCAACGCCATGGGCGGTAAAGTCTCTGGCGCCGGTACCGACACCATCACCATCGATGGCGTCAAACGCCTGGGTTCGGCGACCTATCGCGTCATGCCCGACCGTATCGAAACCGGCACCTACCTGGTGGCGGCGGCGGCAACCGGCGGCCGTGTGAAACTCAAGGACACCGATCCGACGATTCTCGAAGCGGTACTCGAGAAGCTGCGTGAATCCGGCGCCGAGATCACCACCGGCAAGGACTGGATCGAGCTGAATATGCACGGCAAGCGTCCGAAAGCGGTCAACGTGCGCACTGCACCGTATCCAGCTTTCCCGACCGACATGCAGGCGCAGTTCATCTCGCTCAACGCCATCGCCGAAGGCACGGGTGCGGTCATCGAGACCATCTTCGAAAACCGCTTCATGCATGTGTATGAAATGCACCGCATGGGCGCGCAGATCCAGGTCGAAGGCAACACCGCGATCGTCACCGGCTGCACCAAGCTCAAGGGCGCGCCAGTGATGGCGACCGACCTGCGTGCTTCGGCGAGCCTGGTCATTTCGGCGCTGGTTGCCGAAGGCGACACGCTGATCGACCGCATTTACCACATCGACCGTGGTTATGAGTGCATCGAAGAAAAACTGCAGATGCTGGGCGCGAAGATCCGTCGCGTTCCGGGCTAGTCAGCAGCTGCGCGTTCGCCCGTGTCGATGTGATCGACGCGGGCGACGTGTCTGGCCATAGCGCCAGGATTTTCTGATTCGTTCCACTCTGGCTTCTTGAGCCGGAGGTAGTCGGGCGCCAGTTGCGACCCGGCACGCGCTGCTGATAAGGACTGACGTTTCCCATGTTGACCATCGCATTGTCCAAGGGCCGCATCCTCGACGACACCTTGCCGCTGCTCGCTGCGGCGGGCATTGTGCCGACCGAGAATCCGGACAAGAGCCGCAAGCTGATCATCCCGACGACCCAGGCCGACGTGCGCCTGCTGATCGTGCGTGCCACTGACGTGCCGACCTACGTTGAGCACGGTGCTGCAGATCTCGGCGTCGCGGGCAAGGACGTGCTGATGGAATACGGCGGCCAAGGGCTGTATGAGCCGCTCGACCTGCAAATCGCCCAGTGCAAGCTGATGACTGCAGGTGCAGTCGGCGCCGTCGAACCCAAGGGTCGGCTGCGTGTGGCGACCAAGTTCGTCAATGTTGCCAAGCGCTACTACGCCGAACAGGGCCGTCAGGTCGACATCATCAAGCTGTACGGTTCCATGGAACTCGCGCCGCTGGTAGGCCTGGCCGACAAGATCATCGACGTCGTCGACACCGGCAACACGCTGCGTGCCAACGGCCTCGAACCTCAGGACATGATTGCCCACATCAGCTCACGGCTGGTGGTAAACAAAGCATCCATGAAAATGCAACACGCCCGCATTCAGTCGCTGATCGACACCCTGCGCGCTGCCGTGGAGTCGCGACACCGCGGTTGACTGCATCGCGTGACCCTCATCAGGATCACGCCCAGCTATCCGTGTCATAGCCAAATTTCTCAGGTGCCCGCGCGGATGGCTTGCTAGCTTAGGCATCTGCCTATACGCGGCATCTGAGAAATCGCCATTCATTGAGGCCCACGCTATGACCACTCCCAACGCTATTCGCCGACTCAACGCTGCCGATCCGGACTTCGCCCGTCATCTGGATCATCTGCTGAGCTGGGAAAGTGTGTCTGACGACTCGGTCAATGAGCGTGTGCTCGACATCATCAAGAACGTGCGCGAGCGCGGCGATGCGGCGCTGGTGGAATACACCCGTCGCTTCGACGGCCTGGACGTTGCGTCGATGGCCGACCTGATTCTGCCGCGCGAGCGTCTTGAGCTGGCACTGACCCGCATCACGCCGGCCCAGCGTCAGGCCCTCGAAAAAGCGGCTGACCGTGTGCGCAGTTACCACGAGCGGCAGAAGCAGGATTCCTGGAGCTACACCGAGGCCGACGGCACCGTGCTGGGCCAGAAGGTCACTCCGCTGGATCGCGCCGGGCTGTACGTGCCGGGCGGTAAAGCGTCTTACCCGTCTTCGGTGTTGATGAACGCCATTCCGGCCAAGGTCGCCGGCGTAGGCGAGGTGGTCATGGTCGTGCCGACACCTCGCGGTGAGCTCAATGAGCTGGTACTGGCGGCGGCTTGCATCGCGGGCGTCGATCGCGTGTTTACCATCGGCGGCGCCCAGGCGGTTGCGGCGCTGGCGTATGGCACCGAAAGCGTCCCGCAGGTGGACAAGGTCGTCGGGCCGGGCAACATTTACGTGGCCACCGCCAAGCGTCACGTGTTCGGCCAAGTGGGCATCGACATGATCGCCGGCCCGTCGGAGATTCTGGTGGTGTGCGACGGCCAGACCGACCCCGACTGGATCGCCATGGACCTGTTCTCCCAGGCCGAGCACGATGAAGACGCCCAGGCGATTCTGGTCAGTCCGGATGCCGAGTTCCTTGATCGCGTCGCCGCCAGCATCGCCAAACTGATGCCGACGATGGAGCGCGCGGAAATCATCCAGACCTCGATCAATGGCCGCGGCGCCTTGATCAAGGTGGCCGACATGACCCAGGCCATTGAAGTCGCCAACCGGATTGCGCCGGAGCACCTGGAGTTGTCGGTGGCTGATCCTGAGGCCTGGCTGCCGCAGATTCGCCACGCCGGCGCGATCTTCATGGGCCGCCACACGTCCGAAGCGCTGGGCGACTACTGCGCCGGTCCCAACCACGTGCTGCCGACGTCGGGCACCGCACGGTTCTCGTCGCCGTTGGGCGTGTACGATTTCCAGAAACGCTCATCAATTATTTTCTGCTCGGAGCAGGGTGCGTCCGAACTGGGCAAAACGGCCTCGGTACTGGCACGCGGCGAGTCATTGACTGCCCACGCCCGCAGCGCCGAATACCGCATCGTCGACACCGAACAAGAGGGCAACTGAGCATGAGCAAATTCTGGAGTCCCTTCGTCAACGACCTGGTGCCGTATGTGCCGGGCGAGCAGCCCAAGCTGACCAAACTGGTGAAGCTCAACACCAACGAAAACCCCTATGGCCCGTCGCCCAAGGCGATCGATGCCATGCGTGCTGCGGTCAGTGACGACCTGCGCCTGTATCCCGATCCCAACAGTGACGTGCTGAAGCAAGCCGTAGCGAGTTACTACGGCGTCGACGCCAATCGCGTGTTTCTCGGCAACGGCTCGGACGAGGTGCTGGCTCACGCCTATAACGCCTTTTTCCGGCAAGACAAACCGCTGTTGTTCCCGGACATCAGTTACAGCTTCTATCCGGTGTACTGCGGCCTGTATGACGTCGACTACGAAGCCGTGCCGCTGGATGAGCAGTTCCAGATTCGCGTCGAAGATTACGCGCGTCCCAACGGCGGCATCATTTTCCCGAACCCGAACGCACCTACTGGCTGCCTGCTAGCCCTTGATGCTGTCGAGCAAATCCTCAAGAACAGTCCGGATTCAGTGGTGATCGTCGACGAGGCGTATATCGACTTCGGTGGCGAAACCGCGATCAGTCTGGTGGACCGCTATCCGAACCTGCTGGTCACTCAAACGCTTTCCAAGTCGCGCTCCCTCGCCGGGTTGCGAGTGGGCCTCGCGGTGGGGCATCCGGACCTGATTGAAGCGCTGGAGCGGGTCAAGAACAGCTTTAACTCGTATCCGCTGGACCGCATGGCCATTGTCGGCGCAGCAGCGGCATTCGATGACCGTGAGTATTTCGAGCACACCTGCCAGCGCGTCATTGCCAGCCGTGAAGCGCTTGTCGAGCAGCTGGAAGGCAAGGGCTTCGAAGTGCTGCCCTCGGCCGCGAACTTCATCTTCGCCCGCCACCCTCAGCACGACGCTGCCGGTCTGGCGGCGAAGGTGCGGGAGCAGGGCGTGATCGTGCGCCACTTCAAACAGGCGCGCATCGCGCAATTCCTGCGCATCACCATCGGTACGCCTGAACAGAATCAGGCGCTGGTGGATGCGTTGGGGGACTTGTCGAACTGAGTTGACGGTTGCCTAACGGCAACCGATCAATTCTCCGCCGCAGGCGCCGTTGTCTGCGGTGGGCGCACGCCCACTTCGGCGGTCAGTTTCAATTCCTTGCCGTTGCGCATGACCTGAATGGCAATCTTGTCAGTGGGTTTGGTGCGGGCCACCTGATTCATTGAGCGACGGCCGTCGCCCGCCGGCTCGCCGTTGATGCTCAAGATCACATCACCCAGTTGCAAGCCTGCCTTCTGCGCCGGGCCGTCGCGGAAAATCCCGGCGACCACGATGCCCGGACGATCCTTCAGCCCGAACGATTCCGACAACTCCTGAGTCAGCGGCTGTACCTCGATGCCCAACCAGCCGCGAATCACTTGGCCGTGTTCGATGATCGACTTCATCACCTCCAGGGCCAGCTTGGTCGGAATCGCAAAACCGATTCCCTGCGAGCCACCGGATTTGGAGAAGATCGCCGTGTTGATCCCGGTCAGGTTGCCGTTGGCGTCCACCAGCGCGCCGCCCGAGTTGCCGGGGTTGATCGCCGCGTCGGTCTGAATGAAGTCTTCGTAGGTGTTGAGGCCCAGTTGGTTTCGGCCGGTGGCACTGATGATGCCCATGGTCACGGTCTGGCCAACGCCGAACGGGTTACCGATGGCCAATGCAACGTCGCCGATGCGGATAGCGTCGGAACGGCCAAGGGTAATGGAGGGCAGGTTCTTGAGGTCGATCTTCAGCACCGCAAGGTCGGTCTCGGGGTCGCTGCCGACGACTTTGGCTATCGTCTCGCGGCCGTCTTTAAGCGCGACGACAATCTGGTCGGCGCCGGAGGTCACGTGGTTGTTGGTCAACAGGTAGCCTTCCGGGCTCATGATCACCGCCGAACCCAGGCTCGACTGCATGCGCTTTTGTTTGGGCAGGTTGTCGCCGAAGAAACGACGAAATTGCGGGTCGTCGAACAGCGGATGGTTGGGTTTGTTGTTGTTATTGACCATCTTGGTCGTGTACAGATTGGCCACGGCCGGGGCGGCGTTGCTGACAGCGTCCGCGTACGAGACCGGCCCCTGTTGCACGAAGGTCTGTTGCGGCGCTTGCTGCAGGTTCACGTTCTGGCTTGGCAGCCCAACCCATTGGGGATAGCGCTGGATAATCAATAAAGCGATAAGCACACCAGCGAGCAAGGGCCAGCCGAGAAAACGCAGCGCTTTGAACATTGAGCGGAGTCCTGAAGGTAGAAGCGCCTAGCTGCGCCATAATGGCCGGCATTATACGAGGGCCGACACGGTCTGGACTGCATATTTAGGAGACTTTTATGGCGGTTGCCTTGAGCACCCTGGTGGAAGAAGCGGACCGCTATCTCGGTAGCGCACGCATTCAGGATTATTGCCCCAACGGCTTGCAGGTCGAGGGCCGGCCGCAGGTCAGCCGAATCGTCTCCGGTGTCACCGCGAGTCAGGCGTTGCTGGACGCAGCCGTGGAGGCCAATGCGGATCTGGTGCTGGTGCATCACGGCTATTTCTGGAAAGGCGAGAATCCCTGCATCACCGGCATGAAGCAGCGTCGGCTGAAGACGCTGCTCAAACACGACATCAGCCTGCTGTCCTATCACCTGCCTCTCGATTTGCATGCTGAGGTAGGCAATAACGTTCAACTCGCCCAGCAACTGGAGATCACCGTCGAAGGCCCGCTGGACCCGGACAACCCGCGCATCGTCGGGCTGGTGGGCTCACTCAGCGAGGCCATGACCCCACGGGATTTCGCCCACCGCGTCCAAACCGCTCTGGGGCGCGAGCCGCTGTTGATCGAAGGCGACGGCATGATACGCCGGGTCGGCTGGTGCACCGGAGGCGGGCAGGGCTACATCGATCAAGCCGTGCTGGCCGGCGTGGACCTGTATTTGAGCGGTGAAGCGTCCGAGCAGACCTTTCACAGCGCCCGGGAAAACGGCATCAGCTTCATTGCCGCCGGCCATCACGCCACCGAGCGTTATGGTGTGCAGGCCCTGGGTGATTATCTGGCGCGGCGCTTTGCTCTGGAGCATCTGTTCATCGACTGTCCGAACCCGATTTAAAGCGTCTGAGGGTCCAAAGCATGAGGTATATGGTTAGATCGTTTCGATCTATCCCCGCCGCTGAATAGAATCAGGCCCCATGATAAAGTGCCTCGCTCGATAGAGCCCGCAGGCTCTCCATACACGTACGTTATCCCGTGAGTAACCATGGTCGACAAACTGACGCATCTGAAACAGCTGGAGGCGGAAAGCATCCACATCATCCGCGAGGTCGCTGCCGAGTTCGATAACCCGGTGATGCTGTACTCCGTCGGTAAAGACTCTGCCGTGATGCTGCATCTGGCGCGCAAGGCCTTCTTCCCGGGCAAGCTGCCGTTCCCGGTGATGCACGTCGACACCCGCTGGAAATTCCAGGAGATGTACCGCTTCCGCGACAAGATGGTCGAGGAAATGGGCCTGGACCTGATCGTGCACGTGAACCCGGACGGCGTCGCGCAGGGTATCAACCCGCTGACCCACGGCAGCTCGAAGCACACCGATATCATGAAAACCCAGGGCCTCAAGCAGGCCCTCGACAAGCACGGTTTCGATGCCGCGTTTGGCGGCGCCCGTCGTGACGAAGAGAAATCCCGCGCCAAAGAGCGTGTGTATTCCTTCCGTGACACCAAGCACCGCTGGGACCCGAAAAACCAGCGTCCCGAGCTGTGGAACGTGTACAACGGCAACGTCAACAAAGGCGAGTCGATCCGCGTGTTCCCGCTCTCCAACTGGACCGAGCTGGACATCTGGCAGTACATCTACCTCGAAGGTATCCCGATCGTCCCGCTGTATTTCGCCGCCGAGCGCGAAGTCATCGAGATGAACGGCACCTGGATCATGATCGATGACGACCGCCTGCGTAATCACCTGTCCGACGAGGACAAGAAGCGCATCGTCAAGAAGAAGGTCCGCTTCCGCACACTGGGCGACTACCCGTTGACGGGCGCTGTCGAGTCCGAGGCCACCAGCCTTACCGACATCATTCAGGAAATGCTCCTGACGCGAACTTCCGAGCGCCAGGGCCGGGTCATCGACCACGATGGCGCAGGCTCGATGGAAGAAAAGAAACGTCAGGGTTATTTCTAATTAGGGTGTCTGAACATGTCGCATCAATCTGAATTGATCAGCGAGGACATCCTCGCCTATCTGGGCCAGCACGAACGCAAGGAAATGCTGCGTTTCCTGACCTGTGGCAACGTCGACGACGGCAAGAGCACGTTGATCGGGCGGCTGCTGCACGATTCCAAGATGATCTACGAAGATCACCTGGAAGCCATCACCCGCGATTCGAAAAAATCCGGCACCACCGGCGACGAAGTCGATCTGGCGCTGCTGGTCGACGGCCTGCAGGCCGAGCGGGAGCAGGGCATCACCATCGATGTCGCTTACCGCTACTTCTCCACCGCCAAGCGCAAATTCATCATCGCCGACACCCCCGGGCATGAGCAGTACACCCGCAACATGGCCACCGGTGCGTCCACCTGTGACCTGGCGATCATTCTGGTCGACGCCCGCTACGGCGTGCAGACCCAGACCAAACGCCACAGCTACATCGCCTCGTTACTGGGCATCAAGCACATCGTGGTCGCCATCAACAAGATGGACCTCAACGGCTTCGACGAGAACATCTTCGAGCAGATCAAGGCCGATTACCTGGCGTTCGCCGACCGCATTGCGCTGAAGCCGACCACAATGGAATTCGTGCCGATGTCAGCCCTCAAGGGCGACAACGTGGTCAACCGGAGCGAGCGTTCGCCGTGGTACACCGGCAAGTCGCTGATGGAAATTCTCGAAACCGTCGAGATCGCCAGCGACCGCAATTTCACCGACCTGCGTTTCCCGGTGCAGTACGTCAACCGTCCGAACCTGAACTTCCGCGGTTTCGCCGGCACCCTGGCGAGCGGCATCGTGCACAAGGGCGACGAAGTCGTTGTGCTGCCGTCCGGCAAGAGCAGCCGCGTGAAATCCATCGTCACTTTCGAAGGCGAGCTGGAGCACGCGGGCCCGGGTCAGGCCGTGACACTGACCATGGAAGACGAGATCGACATCTCCCGTGGCGACCTGTTGGTGCATGCCGACAACGTCCCGCAAGTGGCCGACGCCTTCGACGCCATGCTGGTGTGGATGGCCGAAGAGCCGATGCTGCCGGGCAAGAAATACGACATCAAGCGCGCCACGTCCTACGTGCCGGGTTCGATTGCCAGCATCACCCATCGTGTGGACGTGAACACGCTGGAAGAAGGCCCTGCCAGCTCGCTGCAGCTGAATGAAATCGGCCGCGTGAAGATCGCACTGGACGCGCCGATCGCCCTCGACGGCTACGACAGCAACCGCACGACGGGCGCGTTCATCGTCATCGACCGTTTGACCAACGGGACTGTTGCGGCCGGCATGATCATCGCCAAACCCGTGGTTGCGGGTGGCGGGAGTCATCACGGCGCGCTGGCCCATGTGTCGGCAGAAGAGCGCGCTCAGCGCTTCGGCCAGAAGCCGGCGACCGTGCTGTTCAGCGGTTTGTCGGGTGCGGGCAAGAGCACGCTGGCGTATGCCGTGGAGCGCAAGCTGTTCGACATGGGCCGTGCGGTGTTCGTCCTTGATGGCCAGAACCTGCGTCACGACCTCAACAAGGGCTTGCCGCAGGATCGCGCCGGTCGCACCGAGAACTGGCGTCGTGCCGCCCACGTTGCGCGTCAGTTCAACGAAGCAGGCCTGCTGACCCTTGCAGCGTTCGTCGCGCCGGACGCGGGCGGTCGGCAGAATGCCAAGGCCCTGATCGGGGATGATCGACTGATCACCGTGTACGTTCAGGCGTCGCCGCAGGCCTGTCGTGAGCGTGATCCGCAAGGGCTCTACGCCGCCGACAAGGACAACATCCCGGGTGAATCCTTCCCGTATGACGTCCCGCTGGACGCCGACCTGGTCATCGACACGCAGTCGCTGAACGTCGAAGAAAGCGTCAAACAGGTGCTGGACCTGCTGCGGACCCGCGGCGTGATCTAAGCGCCGTTTTCCGAACAAGAAACCCGCCAGTGATGGCGGGTTTTTTGTTTGTCTTGCCATTGCTGATAAGGCCATCCGCCGCCCACAAAAAAGCCCGCCCCTGATCACCTCAGGGGCGGGCTTTTGGTGAAACGTTTGTACTTACTTCTTCAAACCGTAATGCTCATCCAGCATGCCGGGGGAGTCTGGCGACTTCGGCGCGTAGTCCTTCGGTGGTTCAGCGGCGGTGCGCGGCGGTGTCAAGCGATCGCGGTGCGGATGGAGCGCCTCCGGGTGCAGCGCGGCCAGCAGGCGTTGACGGGTGATGTCGTCGGTGGCCAGGCGGTTGGCGCCTTCGGCCAGATGCTCCTGAACATCGTGGTAGCTTTGCGACAGCTTCTGCACCAGATTGGCCGTGCTGTTGAAGTGAGTAATCACCTCGTTCTGATAGGTATCGAAACGCTCCTGAACGTCATCCAGCTGGCGCTGAGTCCCGTTAGGCACGGCATTGGGCAGCGCGCGCGCCACGAAGAAACCGATGATCACACCAACCACCAGGGCGATGGTCGGCAGCAACCAAACTAAGAGCGAGTAATCCACGAGTCCTTCCTCTATAAACGGCTTTGCTTTACGTTAACGGCTCGAACCTGCGCTGTATAGCGGCGACGCGTCGCCAGCCTGCCAGCCACAGACAATCAGCTAGACGAGTCGACCCAATTGAAGGTCACGGAGTTCATTCTTGCTCATGCGTGAGACCCCTGTATTCATCGACGGCCCGGTGGGCCAACTCGAAGCGTTGTACCTCGATCTGGACGGGCCCAAGGGCATCGCGCTGATATGCCATCCTAACCCGGTTCAGGGCGGCACCATGCTCAATAAAGTGATCTCGACCCTGCAGCGCACCGCGCGTGATGCCGGTCTGATTACGCTGCGCTTCAACTATCGCGGCGTCGGCGCCAGCGCTGGCAGCTCGGACATGGGCGAAGGCGAAGTCGACGATGCACAGGCTGCCGCGAAGTGGCTGCGGGATAAACATCCCGATCTGCCCATGACGTTGTTCGGCTTCTCCTTCGGCGGTTTCGTGGCGGCTACCTTGGGCGGGCGTCTTGAGGCTGAAGGCGAAACCCTGAAGCATGTGTTCATGGTCGCACCCGCCGTGATGCGGATTGCCAACGTGGAGGCGTTGCCGCAGAAAGGCGCGCTGACGCTGATTCAGCCGGAAACCGACGAAGTCGTTGACCCACAACTCGTGTACGCATGGTCTGACACGCTTCAGCGTCCCCATGAGCTGCTGAAAGTGGCAGAATGCGGGCACTTTTTTCACGGCAAGCTGACCGATCTCAAGGATCTGATTCTGCCGCGCCTTTCGAATTGATCGCAGCACCCAAATAAGCGACTAGCCATGACCACTCGTATCCTGACCGGTATCACCACCACCGGCACGCCGCACTTGGGCAACTACGCCGGCGCCATCCGCCCGGCCATCGTTGCCAGCCGCCAGAGCGACGCCGACTCGTTCTACTTTCTGGCCGACTACCACGCGCTGATCAAATGCGACGACCCGCTGCGCATTCAGCGCTCGCGTCTGGAAATCGCCGCGACCTGGCTCGCGGCAGGGCTGGACGTCGAGCGCGTCACGTTCTATCGCCAGTCCGACATTCCGGAAATTCCCGAGCTGACCTGGCTGCTCACCTGCGTTGCCGGCAAGGGCCTGCTCAATCGCGCCCACGCCTACAAAGCCTCGGTGGACAAGAACGTCGAAGCCGGTGAAGACCCGGACGCTGGCATCACCATGGGCCTGTTCAGCTACCCGGTGTTGATGGCCGCCGACATCCTCATGTTCAACGCCCATCAAGTGCCTGTCGGTCGCGATCAGATCCAGCACGTCGAAATGGCGCGCGATATCGGTCAGCGCTTCAATCACCTGTTCGGCAACGGCAAAGAATTCTTCGTGATGCCGGAAGCGCTGATCGAGGAAAGCGTCGCGACACTCCCTGGCCTGGACGGCCGCAAGATGTCGAAGAGCTACGACAACACCGTGCCGCTGTTCACCAGCGCCAAAGACATGAAGGAAGCAATATCCCGCATTGTCACTGACTCTCGTCTGCCGGGCGAGGCCAAGGATCCGGACACTTCGCATCTGTTCACGCTGTACCAGGCATTTGCTACCAAGGAACAGGGCGACGAGTTCCGCGCCGACCTGCTCCAGGGGTTGGGTTGGGGCGATGCCAAGCAACGCCTGTTCCAGTTGCTGGACGCGGAGCTGGGCGAGGCACGGGAGAATTACCATCGCCTGATCGAGCGGCCAACCGACCTGGAAGACATTCTGCAAGCGGGCGCCGAGAAGGCCCGTCGTGTGGCCACGCCGTTTCTGGGCGAGCTGCGTGAAGCGGTTGGCCTGCGTTCATTCCGTACCGCTGCGCAAACCGTCACGGCGACCAAGAAGAAGGCCAGCAAAGGCCCTCGCTTCATCAGTTTCCGCGAAGACGACGGCAGCTTCCGCTTCCGCCTGCTGGCGGCCGACGGCGAGCAACTGCTGCTGTCGCGCAGTTTCACAGACGGCAAGGCGGCCGGCGCCGTGACCAAACAGCTGCAGCAGGGCGGTGAGCTGGACATTCGGCCCGAAGGCGATGCCTTTACCCTGTGGCTGAGTGATGCCTGTGTCGCCGACAGCCCGGCGTTCTCCGATGCCGCCGCCCGCGACGCCGCGATCGAGAGCCTGAAACTGGCGCTCGCGCCACAACAGGATTAATTGCCATTCCAATGGGCCATCGCTACAGTGACGGCCCGTTTTTGCTCCCTTGCAAGCGACTATGACCCCTCTAGAACGATACCAAGCTGACCTGAAGCGTCCGGACTTTTTCCACGACGCCGCGCAAGAGAATGCGGTGCGCCATCTGCAGCGTCTGTACGACGATCTGGTCGCCGCCCATGACCGCAAGCCGGGATTGCTGGGCAAGCTGTTCGGCAAGAAAGAGGCCCCGATTGTGAAGGGGCTGTATTTCTGGGGCGGTGTGGGCCGGGGCAAGACCTACCTGGTCGACACCTTCTTCGAAGCGCTGCCGTTTGAAGACAAGACCCGTACGCACTTCCACCGCTTCATGAAGCGCGTGCACGAGGAGATGAAAAACCTCAAGGGCGAGAAGAACCCGCTGACCCTGATCGCCAAGCAGTTTTCCGAAGAAGCGCGGGTGATCTGTTTCGACGAATTCTTCGTATCGGACATTACCGACGCGATGATCCTCGGCACGCTGATGGAAGAGCTGTTCAAGAACGGTGTGACCCTGGTCGCGACGTCGAACATCGTTCCCGACGGCCTGTACAAGGACGGTCTGCAGCGTGCGCGTTTCCTGCCGGCGATTGCGCTGATCAAGCAAAACACCGAAATCGTCAACGTCGACAGCGGCGTCGACTATCGACTGCGCCATCTGGAGCAAGCCGAGCTGTTCCACTTCCCGCTGAACGAAGCGGCAGAGGAGAGCCTGCGCAAGAGCTTCCGCGCGCTGACCCCGGAATGCACCAAGGCCATCGAAAACGATGTGCTGATCATCGAGAATCGGCAGATCAAGGCCATCCGTACCTGCGATGACGTGGCGTGGTTCGACTTCCGTGAGCTGTGCGACGGGCCGCGTAGCCAGAACGACTACATCGAACTCGGCAAGATCTTCCATGCGGTGCTGCTCAGCGGCGTCGAGCAGATGAGCGTGACCACCGACGACATCGCGCGCCGGTTCATCAACATGGTCGACGAGTTCTACGACCGCAACGTCAAGTTGATCATCTCGGCGGAAGTCGAATTGAAAGACCTGTACACCGGCGGCCGCCTGAACTTCGAATTCCAGCGCACGCTCAGCCGGTTGCTGGAAATGCAGTCCCACGAATTCCTGTCGCGGGCGCATAAGCCCTAGGGAGCAGCTGCAAGCTTCAAGCGACAAGCTGCAAGAGGTCATCTCGCCACTTGCAGCTTGAGACTTGCCGCTTGAAGCTGACTCTAGGCTGCCTGCTGAAACTGCTGCCGGTATTGGTTCGGTGACAGGTCGGTGTGTTGGCGGAACAGGCGCGCGAAGAAGCTGGCGTCGTCGTAGCCCACTTCATAGCTGATGGTCTTGATGCTCTTTCGTGAGCCTGACAGCAAGCCCTTTGCGGTTTCGATGCGCAGCCGTTGCAGATAATGCAGTGGCTTGTCGCCCGTTGCCGTCTGGAAGCGGCGCATGAAGTTGCGGATGCTCATGCCGTGCTCCCGGGCCACATCCTCGAAACGGAATTTGTCGGCGAAGTGCTCTTCAAGCCAGTGCTGAATCTGCAGGATGAGCACGTCCTGGTGCAGCTTCTGCCCGCCAAAACCAATCCGTCCCGGTGCGTAGCTGCGCTGCACTTCATAGAGAATGTCGCGGGCGACGGTCTGCGCGACATGGGCGCCGCAGAAGCGCTCGATCAGGTAGATGTACAGATCACACGCTGAAATCGTGCCGCCTGCGCAATACAGGTTATCGGCGTCGGTGAGGTGCTTTTCCTGATTCAGCAGCACGTTCGGAAAGCGCTCGGCGAATTCGTTGAAGAACCGCCAGTAGGTGGTCGCTTCCTTGCCGTCGAGCAATCCCGCGTCTCCCAGCCAAAACACGCCGCTGGCTTCACCGCAGAGCACGGCGCCGCGCGCATGCTGCTCACGCAGCCACGGCAGGATTTGCGGATAGCGCTCGCGCAGGGTGTCGAAGTCTTCGACAAAGGCGGGAAGGATGATGATGTCGCTGTGTTCAAGCACGCCGTCTACAGGGATCACGACGTCGCTGAAACTGCGGACTTCCTTGCCGTCCGGGCTGACCAGTCGGGTTTCAAACGCCGGCTTGAAGCCCTGTCCCAACTGCTTGCCGTAGCGCAGGCTGGCGAGGTGAAAGAAGTCTTTGGCTTGCATGAGCGTGGAGGCAAAAATTCCATCGATCGCAAGAATGCTGACACGCCGCAACGGCGCGTTTGGTTGGATAGACATAGTCTTTTGTTCTTATATGGGAAAGTGGTCAAGCAACGGCGTGATCGTCTTATTTTTTGTCGGATGTGTCCAGTGTCGCCGTCAACCGGCTGCGCCTACGCTCTGCTGACGTTTTGTCCGACAATTCTTCGCATCAGGTGCAGCCATGCTTCCCAGAACACTCTTCAGCTCGGAGCACGAGCTTTTCCGAAATAGCGTGCGCAAGTTCTTCGAACAGCACGCGGCGCCCTTTCATGCCCAGTGGGAGAAGCAGGGCCACATCGACCGCACGCTGTGGAACCGGGCCGGGGAGCAGGGCATGTTGTGTTCGCATTTGCCGGAAGAGTACGGCGGCATGGGCGCGGATTTTCTCTACACCACGGTGGTGATCGAAGAAATTTCCCGCCTCGGCCTGACCGGCATCGGCTTCTCCCTGCATTCGGACATCGTCGCGCCGTACATCCTGCATTACGGAAGCGAGGCGCTGAAGCTCAACTATTTGCCCAAGCTGGTTTCGGGGGAGCTGGTCACTGCCATCGCGATGACCGAGCCTGGCGCGGGTTCCGACCTGCAAGGGGTCAAGACCACTGCGGTGCTGGATGGCGACGAGTACGTCATCAATGGTTCGAAGACGTTTATCACCAATGGCTTTCTCGCCGATCTGGTGATCGTGGTCGCGAAGACCGACCCCAAGGCAGGCGCGAAGGGCACCAGTCTGTTTGTTGTGGAAGCGGGCACGCCTGGTTTTGCGAAGGGCAAGCGACTGGAGAAGGTGGGCATGAAGGCGCAGGACACGTCGGAACTGTTCTTCCAGGACGTGAGAGTGCCCAAGGAGAACCTGCTGGGTCAGGCCGGGATGGGTTTTGCGTATTTGATGCAGGAACTGCCCCAGGAGCGTCTGACGGTCGCCATCGGCGCCATTGCCTCCGCCGAAGCGGCCTTGCAGTGGACGCTCGATTACACGCGTGAACGCAAAGCCTTTGGCAAGGCCATCATCGACTTCAAGAACACCCGCTTCAAACTGGCCGAAATCGCCACCGAAGTTCAGATTGGTCGTACGTTCATTGATCGGTGCCTGGAGTTGCATCTGGAAGGGAAGCTGGATGTGCCCACGGCGGCCATGGCGAAATACTGGTCAACCGACCTGCAGTGCAAGGTGCTGGATGAATGCGTGCAGCTGCATGGCGGCTACGGCTTCATGTGGGAGTACCCCATCGCCCGGGCGTGGGCCGATGCGCGGGTGCAGCGGATCTACGCCGGGACCAACGAGATCATGAAAGAGATCATTGCCCGGTCTCTGTAATCCTGTGCGGAACCCCAGAGGGGCCTTGTAAAGACCCTCTGCGGTTCCACAGTCAATCAGCAATCACGCAATCACCGATCAAGGCGCAGGATTCGGCTGATCCTTGTGAATCGCTTCAATCCCCGCCAGCACTTCATCCGACAGCACCAGTTCCGCGCTCGCCAGGTTGCTTTCCAGCTGCTCCAGCGTCGTTGCACCGATGATGTTGCTGGTGACGAAGCTGCGCCCGGTCACGAACGCCAGGGCCATTTGAGCCGGATCAAGACCGTGCTCGCGAGCCAGCGCAACATAACGCGCGCAGGCCGCTTCCGATTGCGGATTGAAATAGCGCGTGAAGCGGCTGTACAGGCTCAGACGGCCCTTGGCAGGACGGGCGCCGTCGGCGTATTTGCCAGACAACATCCCGAAGGCCATGGGCGAATAGGCCAGCAGGCCGCATTGCTCGCGAATCGCCACTTCCGCCAGACCCACCTCGAAGCTGCGGTTGAGCAGGTTGTAGGGGTTCTGAATCGACACCGGGCGCGTCAGACCATGGGCGTCGGACTCAGCAAGAAACTTCATGGTGCCCCACGGCGTTTCGTTGGACAGACCGACGTGGCGGATCTTGCCGGCCTTGACCTGCTCGTCCAGCGCTTCGAGCACTTCCAGCAGCGGGGTGAAGTGCTCCTCGCTGTGGTTGTAACCGAGCTTGCCGAAGAAGTTGGTGCTGCGCTCAGGCCAGTGCAATTGATACAGATCGAGGTAGTCGGTCTGCAGGCGTTTCAGGCTCGCATCCAGCGCAGCGACGACGTGATCGCGGTTGAATTTCAGCTGGCCGTCACGAATGTAATCAATGCCGTTGCCGGGACCGGCGATCTTGCTGGCGAGTATCCAGTCAGCGCGGTCGCCGCTCTGCTTGAACCAGTTGCCGAGGATGGTCTCGGTGCTGGCGTAGGTTTCTTTCTTCGGCGGCACCGGATACATCTCGGCGGTGTCGATGAAATTGATGCCGGCGGCCTTGGCCCGTTCGATCTGCGCGAAGGCCTCGGACTGGCTGTTCTGCTCGCCCCAAGTCATGGTGCCGAGGCAGATTGCGCTGACATTGAGGTCGGTTCTGCCCAGTTGGCGGTAGTCCATTTGGCTCTCCTGTTTAAAAGAGCCATAAAAGCAGGTTGAAATTTTTTTCGCAATCTGCATAATTCCGCTCCTCTTTGTCGCTGGAGTGATGCCCCGCGCCAAAAGAAACCGCTGCGATCGAACGCGCTGACCCGAGCCCCCTATAGCGTTCGTGCCCGGCGGCCTTTGACTTGTCAAAGACCGTACTAATGAGTATGCTCCGCCGTCTATTTTTCAGGGCGGCCTTTGAGGCTATAAAGAATGAAAACTTTTACCGCTAAACCGGAAACAGTAAAGCGCGACTGGTTCGTCGTCGACGCTGCTGGTCAGACCCTGGGTCGTCTGGCCACTGAAATCGCGAGCCGTCTGCGTGGCAAGCACAAGCCGGAATACACTCCGCACGTTGACACTGGCGACTACATCGTCGTGATCAATGCCGAGCAGATCCGTGTGACCGGTGCCAAGACCACCGACAAGATCT
This sequence comes from Pseudomonas sp. Ps21-P2, assembly GCF_039672565.1. Classification (NCBI taxonomy): domain Bacteria; kingdom Pseudomonadati; phylum Pseudomonadota; class Gammaproteobacteria; order Pseudomonadales; family Pseudomonadaceae; genus Pseudomonas; species Pseudomonas sp. Ps21-P2. Next base: position 253,395 of record NZ_JBDFPL010000007.1, on the reverse strand, counting down.
ACTACTCTCACTCCGGTTTCCCGGGCGGGATCAAGTCGATCAACTTTGAAAAGCTGATCGCCAAAGCTCCTGAGCGCGTGATCGAGACCGCGGTCAAAGGCATGCTGCCTAAGAACCCGCTGGGTCGCGACATGTATCGTAAGCTGAAAGTCTATGCGGGCGCTGCACACCCTCATACTGCTCAGCAGCCCCAAGAACTGAAGTTTTAACGGAATAGTTCATTATGTCGGCGACTCAAAATTACGGCACTGGCCGTCGCAAGACCGCAACCGCTCGCGTTTTCCTGCGTCCGGGCACCGGTAACATCTCCATCAACAACCGTTCCCTGGACTCGTTCTTCGGTCGCGAAACTGCCCGCATGGTAGTTCGTCAGCCGCTGGAACTGACTCAGACTGTCGAGAAATTCGACATCTACGTCACTGTCATCGGCGGTGGTGTGAGTGGTCAAGCTGGCGCAATCCGCCACGGTATCACCCGCGCTCTGATGCAGTACGACGAAACCCTGCGCGGCGCTCTGCGCAAAGCAGGCTTCGTTACTCGCGATGCTCGCGAAGTTGAACGTAAGAAAGTTGGTCTGCGTAAAGCGCGTAAGCGTCCGCAGTACTCGAAGCGTTAATTCGCTTCCGTTCAAAAAGAACGCTCAGTTTCTATACGAAGCTGGGCGTTTTTTTATGGCTGTCTTTTAATGATTCCGAGGGCCTGGTCAAGGAGATCTCGGATGCTGACGGGAGAGGGCGCCATGGGCAATGACGGCGTAAACACGGGCCGGCGTCGCTTCCTTGTGACGGCCACGTCTGTGGTGGGCGCAGCAGGGGCGGTCGGCGCCGCCGTGCCGTTCGTGGGCTCATGGTTCCCGAGCGCCAAGGCCAGGGCTGCGGGAGCGCCTGTCAAAGTCAACATCAGCAAGATCGAGCCCGGCCAGCAGATGATCGCCGAATGGCGCGGGCAGCCGGTGTTCATTGTCCGTCGTACGCCCGAGATCCTTTCCCGTCTGGGCCAGCTTACCGGCAAGCTCTCCGACCCCGAGTCAAAGGCCTCCGCCCAGCCTGGCTACGTCGATCCGGTGGTCCGTTCCATCCGCCCGGAAATCCTGCTGTTGGTCGGCATCTGTACCCATCTCGGCTGCTCACCGACGTTTCGCCCCGAAGTCGCCCCCGCTGACTTGGGCAAGGACTGGGTCGGCGGATATTTCTGTCCCTGCCACGGCTCCCGTTACGATTTGGCCGGACGCGTGTACAAGGCGCAGCCTGCACCGCTGAATTTGCCAGTGCCGCCGCATTCCTACGAGTCGGACTCAATCATCGTCATTGGCGTGGATCAGGAGGAAGCGTGATGAGCAGGCTCATGGATTGGATCAATGCGCGCTTGCCCGTGACCTCAATGTGGGAAAACCACCTCAGCAAGTACTACGTGCCCAGAAACCTGAATTTTTTCTATATATTCGGCGCGCTGGCATTGCTGGTGCTGGTCAACCAGATCCTCACGGGCATCTGGCTGACGATGAGTTACACGCCCACGGCAGAGGGCGCCTTTGCCTCGGTCGAGTCCATCATGCGCGACGTCGAATACGGCTCGATCCTGCGGCTGTTGCATTCGACCGGCGCGTCGGCATTCTTCATCGTCATCTACCTGCACATGTTTCGCGGCCTGCTGTACGGCTCTTATCAGAAGCCGCGGGAGTTGGTCTGGATCTTCGGCATGCTGATTTATCTGGCGCTGATGGCCGAGGCGTTCACAGGCTACCTCCTGCCGTGGGGGCAGATGTCGTACTGGGGCGCGCAGGTGATCATTTCCCTGTTTGGCGCCATTCCGGTGATCGGCAACGACCTCGCACAGTGGATCCGCGGCGATTATCTGGTCTCCGGGATCACCCTCAACCGCTTCTTCGCGCTGCATGTCGTGGCGCTGCCAATCGTGATCCTCGGGCTTGTGGTGTTGCATATTCTGGCGCTGCATGAAGTGGGCTCGAATAACCCCGACGGCGTCGACATCAACAAGTACAAGGACGAGAACGGCAACCCGCTGGACGGCATTCCCTTCCACCCGTACTACACGGTCAAGGATCTGCTCGGCGTCGTGGTGTTTCTGTTTATCTTCTGCTCGGTGGTGTTTTTCTTCCCGGAGATGGGGGGCTACTTTCTCGAGCAGCCCAACTTCGAGCCAGCGAACCCACTCAAGACCCCGGAGCACATTGCGCCGGTCTGGTACTTCACGCCGTTCTACGCGATCTTGCGCGCCATCCCGGACAAGCTTCTCGGCGTCATGACCATGGGCGCGGCCATCGCGGTGCTGTTCGTGCTGCCGTGGCTTGACCGCAGCCCGGTCAAATCGATGCGCTACAAAGGCTGGCTGAGCCGCGCGGGGCTAACGGTGTTTTGCGTGTGCTTCGTGACGCTCGGGGTGCTGGGTGTTCTTCCGCCGAGCCCCGGGCGCGCATTGCTGTCACAAGTCTGCACCTTCACGTATTTCGCCAACTTCATCCTGATGCCGTTCTACACGCGCATGGAGCGGACGAAGCCGGTACCGGACAGGGTGACCGGCTGATGAAAACCCTGCTCGTTGTCTTGCTCATGGCCATGTTGCCGGCGCTGTCGTTCGCGGATGAGCATGGCGCGGGCCCTGAGAGCGTTGATATCGATGTGTCCGATAAGTCCGCCCTTCAGGATGGCGCGCGGACGTTCGTCGATTACTGCATGGGTTGCCACAGCGCCAGGTTCCAACGCTACGAGCGCGTTGCAGACGACCTCGGCATTTCCCACGAGCGGATGCTGGAAAAGCTGGCGCCTGCCGGAGCGAAGATCGGCGACCACATGACCATCGGCATGCAGCCGGCGGATGCGAAAACCTGGTTTGGCGCGGCGCCGCCCGATCTGACCCTCGTCGCGCGCGTGCGCGGGACTGACTGGCTCTATGGCTACCTGCGTTCGTTCTACGAGGACCCAACGCGGCCCTGGGGCGTGAACAACACCGTTTTCCCCGGCGTGGCCATGCCCAACGTGCTGGAAGGGCTTCAGGGGCGTCAGAGGCTCGCCTGCAAGGAGGTTCAGCGCGTCGAGGATGGGGGAAAACACACCGACACGCCCCTGAATCGCGAAGCCTGCGATCAGCTGATCATCGTGCCCAACACTGGCACGTTGACCGAAGCGCAGTTCGACGAGAAGGTGAAGAACCTCGTCACCTTCCTCGCCTATTCGGCCAACCCGGACAAGCTGCAGCATCAGCGCATCGGCACCTACGTGCTGCTTTACCTCGCCGTGTTGTTCATCCTGGCCTGGCTGCTCAAGCGTGAATTCTGGAAAGACATCCGTTGAGCAGGCGTCTGATTCGCGTGTCTCGGCCACCTGCTGCTGCGCTGTTTCAGGTAATGGAGGCAGAGCGGGTATAGTGGCGGGCTGAAGATTGCAGAATCTACCTTGAGTAAATGAGCTATCTTGTCGCCCGCGTTGAACACCCGATCATCGTGGACGTCGCCGAAAGCGCCCTCGCGGCGCATCCGTATTTCTGCTTTTTGAATATCTACAAGCGAGGAGGACCGCCATGGGCGTGACCAATCGGTTGGCCTGTTACTCCGACCCCGCCGACCACTATTCCCATCGCGTGCGCATTGTGCTCGCCGAGAAAGGTGTCAGCGCCGAGATCATTGAAGTTGTCGAGGGCCGTCATCCGCCCAAATTGATCGAGGTGAATCCGTACGGCAGCGTGCCGACCCTGGTTGATCGTGACCTGGCGTTGTACGAGTCGACGGTGGTAATGGAATACCTGGACGAGCGTTATCCCCATCCGCCGCTGCTCCCGGTCTATCCGGTGGCGCGTGCCAACAGCCGCTTGCTGATCCACAGGATTCAGCGCGACTGGTGCGGTCTGGTGGATCTGATTCTGGACCCGCGCAGCAAAGAAGCCGCACGTGTTCAGGCGCGCAAGGAGCTGCGCGAAAGTCTGACCGGCGTATCGCCGTTGTTCGCGGATAAGCCTTTTTTCCTGAGCGACGAGCAAAGTCTGGTCGACTGCTGTCTATTGCCCATACTCTGGCGCCTGCCGATTCTGGGTATCGAATTGCCGCGGCCCGCCAAGCCGCTGCTTGACTACATGGAGCGCCAATTTGCGCGTGAGGCATTTCAGGCAAGTCTGTCTGGTGTCGAACGCGACATGCGCTAAGGCCTTAGGAGCCGTTTGATGAACTCCAGTCGCCCTTATCTGATCCGCGCGCTGTATGAGTGGATCGTCGATAACGATTGCACACCGCACGTACTCGTCAATGCCGATTACCCAGCGGTGCAAGTCCCGCAAGGCTTTGCCAATGACGGGCAGATCGTTCTGAACATCTCGCCGAGCGCCGTGCGCCATTTGCACATGGACAACGACGCGGTGAGTTTCGAAGGCCGCTTCGGCGGCGTTCCCCACAGCCTGTACGTGCCTATTGCCGCGATCATGGGCATTTATGCCCGCGAGAACGGGCAGGGCATGGTCTTCGATCTTGAGCCTGCTGTGGATGAAGACGAAGATCTGGACGTCGAAGACGACATGCCGCCACCGAACGACGAGCCACCACGCCCTACGGGCCGGCCGAGTCTGAAAGTGGTCAAGTAAGTCGCTTCTGCAGCAACGAAAAAGGCGATCCCGAGGGATCGCCTTTTTTGTGTGTGCCGACTGGCGGCTATTACACCGTCAGTCGATGTACTCAAACAGCTTAACGATCTTCTGCACGCCGCCGACGCCTTGCACCAGGTTGGTGGCGCGGGTGGCTTCGGCCTGGGTCAGCAGGCCCAGCAGGTAGACGATGCCGTTTTCAGTCACGACCTTGATGCGCGAGCCCGGGATGGCGCTGTCGGTGAGCATCTCGGTTTTGATCTTGCTCGTCAGCCAGGCGTCATTGCTGCGCGCCAGCATCGAGGACGGGCCGGTGACCTGCAGCTCGTTGTTGACCTTCTTGACCTTCTGCACCTGGCTGGCGGTTTGCTCGGCCAGTTGTTTGAGGTCGGCGCGCGGGGTCTGGCCGGCCAGCAGGACGATGCCGTTGAAGCTGGTCACGACGATGTGCGACGCGTTGTCCAGATCAGGGCTGGCCTTGGCGATGTTGACCGCGACCTTGGTCTCGATCAGCGAGTCGTCGATCTTGCTGCCGAAGGTGCGTGTACCGCGATCGTCATCGATCGGCGCTTCACGGCTAGCGTTGATCACCGAGCTGCATCCGCTGATGCCCAGGCAGAGCGTCAGGGCCAGCAGGCTAAGACGTTTGGATATCATTCTTCACTCCCGAACAGTTGGCTGTCGATCAAGTCGCAAAGGCAGTGGATCGCCAGCAGGTGGACTTCCTGAATACGTGCGGTGACTTTCGCCGGGACGCGGATTTCAACGTCCTCCGGCAACAGCAACGACGCAACGTCGCCGCCATCGCGACCAGTCAAGGCTACGACAATCATTTCACGATCATGTGCGGCCTGGATGGCCTGAATAATGTTCGCCGAATTGCCGCTGGTGGAAATCGCCAGCAGCACATCGCCCGGCTGACCCAGCGCACGAATCTGTTTGGAAAAGATTTCGTTGTAGCTGTAGTCGTTGGCGATGGAGGTGATGGTGGAGGTGTCAGTGGTCAGCGCTATGGCGGGCAGGCTCGGTCGCTCGCGTTCGAAACGGTTGAGCAGCTCCGAGGAAAAGTGCTGGGCATCGCCAGCCGAACCGCCATTACCGCAGGCGAGCATCTTGCCCTCGTTGAGCAGGGCGTTGACCATCACTTGGCTGGCTTGCTCGATGTGGGGTGCAACAACATCCATCGCCTGTTGCTTGGTGTCGATGCTGGCCTGAAAAAGCTGGCGAATTCGGGATTGCATGTCCATCTATGAAAACCTTAATAGGGGCGGCTGGTCGGGGCGGCGTCCGATAAGTCATCGGCGTCCCGGCACAAAACTGTGCAGCCCGCAAAGCAAAGAGCAAAAGAGCCAGTGTGGTTCGTTGGGTTGGTGCAGTAGGACCGGCTTTAGCCGGGAAGGCGGCCGATCTTACGCTGCAATCGCACGGAATCATCGCGTTTTCAGCAATCGAAAGCGTTGGTCAGCCAGTTAAGCGCGGGTGATGTGCCGGGGTCGCCATTGATCGCGACGACGTCGAAGCGGCACGGCGAATCGGCCCAGCGCACCTCGCTTTGCAGAAAGGACTGAGCTGCCAGCGTGAGCTTTTCCTGCTTGCGAAAATCGACGCTTTCCAGCGCACCACCCCAGCCGGCATGGCGACGATACCGAACTTCGACGAATACTACTGTATCGCCGTCGAGCATGACCAGATCAAGCTCGCCGCGTTTGCATGACCAGTTGCGGGTAATCAGCTGCAACCCATGCTGTTGCAGGTGACGCAGGGCGTAGGCTTCGGCCTCGCGCCCTGCGATTTGACGGGTCGTGCCTGAGGTCAAGGCGCGGTGTCCGGCAGGCGCTGGACTTTGCCGTCTACGAACTCTGCCCATGGCAGCTGACGCTCGATGCGTTGGCCCTGGCCGATCGCCAGGCTGCCGGACAGGCCGTCGATGCGGCTCTCAGGCAGCGTTTTCAACTGGGTCAGTCGTGGCGCCAGACGATAAGCGTCGATGCCCATGGCGTAGAGACGGCCAAGGCTGCCGGAGGCTTGTGGCCATTGCGCCGTCACTTGCTGGCGCAATGGGTCGTTGGCGTTCAGCAACCACGGGGTTTCGCAGAAGCGCACGCCGTTCAGGTCGTTGTACATCGCCGGGTCGCCGCTGTTGGTGAACAGGTGCGAAGTGGCATAGACCGGAACATCGCCAGCGTACTGGAAGACCATGGTCGGCTTGATCTGCTGAGCCTGTTGAGGCGTTGCAGCGAGGAACATGAAGTCCACGTCCTGGCGACGGGAAGGCTGAGCAGCCATCTGCGTGCCAGTGGCGCCTTGCACGCGCTGGGCGCGACCTTCGCTGTTGCGCAACTGGAACAGATCGGCAACCTGTTGAGCGAGTGCGACCGGCTGATCGATGCGTTCAGCACCCAGCAAAGTGCCGCCTTTGGCCTGCCAGCTTTGACGGAAGGCCTCCAGTACGCGATCACCCCATTCGCCCTTCGGCACCATGGCAACCGCACTGCGCTTGCCATCGGCCCAGGCACGGCGGGCCACTTCGCGGGCTTCGTCTTCCGCTGCCAGACCGAACTGGAACAGCTCGGCAGGGCCCTGGGTGCCGGAATCGCTGTAGTTCAGCGCCAGCGTGGTGATCGGCAGTTGAGGTCGAGCGCTCAGCTGTTTAACCAGTGGCTTCTCCAGCGGACCCACTACCAACTGCACGCCTGCAGCCTTGGCTTGCGCATAAAAGGCGTCCATCGAGGTCACGCGGGAGCTGTCGAATACTTCGATCGCAGGTGGCTTCTCGCCGGCCTGCTGCGCTTGGTAGTTTGCGGCCATGAAGCCGTCGCGCAGGGCGCGGGAGACCGAGGCGAGCGGACCGTCTTGCGGCAGCAGCAGCGCAATCTTGGTCAACGGCTGGCTCTTCAGGTCACGCAATTGCGCGAGGGCAGTCGGCAGCTGACGTGCCGCCGGGTGTTGCGGATTCTGCGCCTTCCAGTTGTCGATGGCCGCTTGTTGCTGTTCCAGCGTGCCGGCGCCTTTGACCGCGCGGGCCAGGCTCAGCCAGCCGCCCATGTCATCGTTGGCCGAGCTTTGCAGCTGCTCGGGTGGCAGCGCAGCAACCAGCGTCCAGATGGCGTCGTTATTGGCGTTCAGGGCGTCGCCTTGCAGCAACGGGCCCATGAACACACGCTCGCTCGCAGCAGCGAGGGTCTGACCATCTGCTTCGAAAGCCCGGGCGCGAACGGTGTGGGTGCGGGTCTGCAGGTCAACCGGCATCTCGCCCAGATGCTGCATGCTCGGGTGGTTGAGGGCGGTCAGCGCAGCTTTCGGCTGGCTGCGACCCAGTGCCAGTTCGGCAGACAAGGTGTTGGCGTAGATTTGCTTGTCGGTCTTGAGCTGGTCCATCTGGACCTGCTCGAGAATGCTCGCGGCGCGGCTTGGGTTGTTCTGGCGCGCTGCCAGGTCGGCCGCCGTCAGTTTCAGCAACGCTGCCTGGTCAGGCGATTTTGCCGCAGCGGCCTGTTCGAGCAGTTGTTCGATGCTGGCATCGGGGGAGCGAGGCAATTCGCCAAGGCTGGAGGAGGGCGAACCGGCACAGGCAGCCAGAAGGGCAGCGAGGCAGAGGGCAGAGAACAGCCGCAGGCAAGCGATCATGTGTATGTTCCTGATACTCGAGCAAATTAGCGTGGAAGTGTACCCAAGCACTGGCCGGGGCGCGACGTTGAAGGCGTTAAAGTGGCGATATTGATCGTCTCCGGGCGCGTCAGTTGACGTGAGTCGGACTGTCGCGGAGTCGCTGCCATGTTGCGGGTGTTCGAGCTGCTTTTCTGAACTCACGGGGTGCGACGTCCAATTTTGTCGGCCGCAGCCTGTACAATGCAGGCTTTTACACAACATGAGGTGTGCGCTTTGACTGCTCCGGGTGCTTCGAATTCCACTACAGGCGCGCTTTATGTGGTGGCCACGCCGATCGGCAACCTGGATGACATCAGCGCCCGCGCCTTGAAGGTGCTGCGCGATGTTTCGCTGATTGCCGCAGAAGATACCCGCCACTCGTTACGGCTGATGCAGCACTTCGGCATTCCGACGCCATTGGCGGCCTGTCATGAGCACAATGAGCGCGAGGAGGGGAGCCGCTTCATCACGCGCCTGCTGGCCGGCGATAACGTTGCGTTGATTTCCGATGCCGGCACGCCGCTCATTTCTGACCCCGGTTACCATCTGGTGCGTCAGGCCCGGGCAGCCGGTATTCAAGTGATCCCGGTCCCGGGCGCCTGCGCCTTGATCGCGGCGCTCTCTGCGGCGGGGTTGCCCTCGGACCGCTTCATCTTCGAAGGCTTCTTGCCGGCCAAGTCGGTGGGCCGAAAGGCGCGGCTCGAACTCGTCAAGGAAGAGCCGCGCACGCTTATCTTCTATGAAGCGCCCCATCGCATTCTCGAATGCCTTCAGGACATGGAAGCAGTCTTCGGTCCGGACCGTCCCGCCGTGCTGGGCCGCGAATTGACCAAAACGTTCGAAACCCTCAAGGGGCTGCCGCTGTCCGAGCTTCGTGCCTTTGTTGAGGGCGACAGTAATCAGCAGCGCGGCGAGTGCGTGGTGCTTGTGGCGGGCTGGAGCGAGCCTGAAGGCGAAGACGTGATTGGCGCCGAAGCGCGGCGGGTGCTGGATCTGCTGCTGGAGGAAATGCCCCTCAAGCGTGCCGCCGCACTGGCAGCAGAGATCACCGGGGTGCGTAAGAACCTGCTCTATCAGGTGGCGCTGGATAAACAGAAAGGCGTGTGACGGGATGTCGCGGGCAGCTCTGCAAATGGCGCGAGAGCCGATTAAAGCTTGTTCTTGAGCCGCCCTCCCATTAACCTTGGCGGCGGAGAGTCGATTGGACAGTCGCTGCCTTTCATTGTTCTGCAATGGAGGGGGGAGGAAAGTCCGGGCTCCATAGGGCGGAGTGCCAGGTAACGCCTGGGGGGCGTGAGCCTACGGAAAGTGCCACAGAAAATAACCGCCTAAGCACTTCGGTGCCGGTAAGGGTGAAAAGGTGCGGTAAGAGCGCACCGCACGTCTGGCAACAGTTCGTGGCTAGGTAAACCCCACTCGGAGCAAGACCAAATAGGGTTCCAAGGCGTGGCCCGCGCTGGAACCGGGTAGGTTGCTAAAGATGTCCAGTGATGGCCATCGTAGAGGAATGACTGTCCTCGACAGAACCCGGCTTACAGATCGACTCTCCACCTCCTTTTCTTCCCCTCGTTTGTACGATTCATCCCCTTCCGTAATACCAAAAAAATCTTAAACCTCACAAATCACTTTAACTTCAGACCTCATCTGTTTGTTCATCCTCGGAAATATCCGTAGGACCGGTCTGAAATCCGCTACATCTCCTGCGTAAGTGCTCCTAAATATCCGTCCTGTAAGGGTTTTCCTCGTGAAGTCGCCTTGACGGTGTGGTGGGCGCATTCCTATAGTGTGCGCGAGTGGCGGAAAGTGGCGTGAAGTGGGTTTTTTGACCGCAAAAAGATAATATTTGGAGATCGCGCCTGTGTTCCGTGGTGCAAACGCAATCAATCTCGACGCAAAGGGCCGTCTCGCTATGCCGAGCCGGTACCGTGACGAGTTGGATTCGCGTAGCGCCGGCCAGATGATTGTCACCATTGATACCGTCGACCCGTGCTTGTGCATCTATCCGCTTCCCGAGTGGGAGTTGATTGAGGCCAAGCTGCGCGAGCTCGCCACGTTCCGTGAAGAAAACCGTCGCCTGCAGCGGCTGTTGATCGGTAATGCGGTTGATCTGGAGTTGGACGGCAGCGGGCGTTTCCTGGTGCCGCCACGTTTGCGTGAATACGCCAAGCTCGATAAGCGAGTGATGCTGGTAGGCCAGCTCAACAAGTTTCAACTGTGGGATGAGGACGCCTGGAACGCACTTGCTGATGCGGACCTTGCGGCCATTCAAAAACCGGGTGCGATGCCCGATGAACTGCGTGATTTGATCCTGTGACTACGAATAGCGGCTTTACCCACATCACCGTACTGCTCGAAGAAGCCGTCGAGGCTCTCGCGGTGTGCGCCGATGGCTGCTATCTGGATGGCACGTTCGGTCGTGGCGGACATAGCCGCCTTATATTGCAGAACCTGGGGCCGGAGGGTCGGCTTCTCGGATTCGATAAAGATCCCCAAGCGATTGCCACCGGGCAAACGCTGGCGGCCGAAGACGGCCGCTTTGTCATTGTGCAGCGCAGCTTTGCTGAATTGGGCGCCGAAGCTCAAGAACGCGGGTTGGCGGGCAAGGTCAGCGGCATTCTGCTGGATCTCGGTGTGTCGTCGCCACAACTGGACGACCCCGAGCGCGGGTTCAGCTTCATGAACGATGGCCCCCTCGACATGCGCATGGACCCGTCCCGCGGCATCAGCGCAGCCGAGTTCGTCAACACTGCGCCCGCCGAAGAGATCGCCCGCGTTTTCAAGGAATACGGCGAAGAGCGTTTCTCCCGTCGCATGGCCGGTGCTGTCGTGGCCCGCCGCGAGACTCAGCCGTTCGAGCGCACCGGCGATCTCGCCGAAGTGCTGAAAGTCGCCAACCCGGCGTGGGAAAAGGGCAAGAACCCGGCGACCCGCGCGTTCCAGGGCCTGCGCATTCACGTCAACAACGAACTGGGTGATCTGGAAGCCGGCCTTGACGCTGCGCTGGACGCCTTGGAAGTGGGCGGCCGCCTGGTGGTCATCAGCTTCCACTCGCTGGAAGATCGCATCGTCAAATTGTTCATGCGCAAGCTGGTCAAGGGCGAAGCCGACAACCTGCCGCGCAACCTGCCGATCCGTCATCAGGCCTTCGAGCCGCGCATCAAGCTGATCGGCAAGGCGCAGTTCGCGTCCGATGATGAAACCCGCGCCAATCCGCGTTCGCGCAGCGCCGTCATGCGCGTCGCGGAGAAACTCCGATGAACCGCGGTTTCTTCAAGCCCCTGCCGGGCGGCAGCTTCTTCATGCTGATGTTATTTATCGCCGTGCTGGTGTCGGCGATCGGTGTGGCGTACAGCGCGCACTGGAATCGTCAGCTGCTCAACTCCCTTTACGGTGAACTCAGCGTGCGCGACAAAGCGCAGGCCGAGTGGGGTCGCCTGATTCTTGAGCAAAGCACCTGGACTGCCCACAGCCGTATCGAGGCCCTGGCCACTGATCAGCTGAAAATGCGCATCCCGAACGCCGCCGACATCCGGATGGTGTCGCCATGATGAAACTCGAAGGGGCGCTCTACCCGTGGCGGTTTCGCGTCGTGGTCGGCCTGCTGTCGGTCATGGTCATCGCGATCTGCTACCGCATCGTCGACCTGCAAGTCATCGATCACCGTTTCCTCATTGAGCAGGGCGATGCACGCAGCCTGCGCACCGTTTCGATTCCCGCCCACCGTGGTCTGATCACCGACCGCAACGGTGAGCCGCTGGCCGTCAGTACGCCGGTCACCACCATCTGGGCAAACCCGTCCGAAATGCAGGCCGACAAGACCAAATGGGTCCAGCTTGCGCAAGCATTGGGGCAGGATCCCAAGGCATTGACGGATCGCCTCAACGAACAGGCAAGCAAAGAATTCATCTATCTGGTCCGTGGCCTGACCCCGGAGCAGGGTCAGTCGGTGCTTGATCTGAAAGTCCCGGGCGTTTACGGCAAGGAAGAATTCCGCCGTTTCTACCCTGCGGGCGATGTCACCGCGCACATGGTCGGCTTTACCGACCTCGACGATCACGGCCGTGAAGGCGTAGAGCTGGCCTACGAAGACTGGCTTGCAGGCGTCCCCGGCAAGCGGCAGGTCATCAAGGATCGGCGCGGCAGGATGATCAAAGACCTGCAAGTGAAGAAAAACGCCAAGGCCGGCAAGACCTTGGCTTTGTCTATTGATCTGCGCCTGCAATACCTGGCGACCCGCGAGCTGCGCAACGCCATTCAGGAAAACGACGCCAAGGCCGGCAGCCTGGTGATCATGGACGTGAAAACCGGCGAAGTACTGGCGATGGTCAATCAGCCGACGTACAACCCGAACAACCGTCGCACCATGGTGCCGGCGGCGATGCGTAACCGCGCGATCATCGACGTGTTCGAGCCGGGTTCGACCATGAAACCGATCTCCATGACCGCCGCGCTGGAAAGCGGCCGCTGGAAGCCGAGCGACAAGGTCGAGGTCTACCCGGGCACGTTGCAGATCGGTAAGTACACCATCCGTGACGTGACCAAAACCGAAGGCCCGATCCTTGACCTGACCGGCATTCTGATCAACTCCAGTAACGTCGGCATGAGTAAAGTCGCGTTCGACGTGGGTGGCGAAGCGATTTTCCACGCCATGCAGCGTGTGGGCCTGGGCCAATACACCGGCCTCGGCTTCCCGGGCGAGCGCGTCGGCAACCTGCCGAACTACCGTGAGTGGCGCAAGGCTGAAACCGCAACGCTGTCGTATGGCTACGGCCTGTCGGTGACGGCGCTGCAGTTGGTCCACGCCTACGCGGCGCTGGCCAACAACGGCAAGATCGTGCCGCTCACCATTCTCAAAACTGATAATCCAGCCGAGTCGGTTCAGGCCATTCCGGAAGCGACGGCCAAGACGGTGCAGGGCATGTTGCAGCAAGTGATCGAAGACCCGCGTGGCGTTTACCGTGCGCGCGTTCCGTCGTATCACGTGGCGGGCAAGTCCGGTACCGCGCGTAAGACATCCGTGGGCACCAAGGGCTACGCGGAAAACTCCTACCGTTCGCTGTTCGCTGGTTTCGGCCCGATGAGCAATCCGCGTTACGCGGTGGTTGTGGTCATTGATGAGCCAAGCAAAGGCGGTTACTTCGGTGGTCTGGTTTCCGCTCCAGTCTTCAGCAAAGTGATGTCGGGTACGCTGCGCTTGATGAACGTGCGCCCGGACAACCTCGCGCCGATTCCGCCTGAGCAACAAGCCAACGCTGTGCCCGCCGCCGCCCCAGTCAAGGGAGGACGTGGCTGATGTCCTTGAATTTGAGCAAGCTGTTTGCGCAGTGCAACCGCGATCTGCTGATTCGCGAACTGACCCTGGACAGCCGCAAAGTGCGTCCGGGCGATCTGTTTCTGGCGATTCCGGGCCTCAAGGTTGACGGCCGTGAGCACATCACCGACGCCATCGCCCACGGCGCGGCGGCCATTGCTTACGAGGTCGGAGGCGCCAAGGTGCTGCCGATCACCGATATCCCGATGATTCCGGTCAAGGGTCTGGCAGCGCAGTTGTCCGACATTGCCGGGCGCTTTTATGGCGACCCGAGCCGCAACCTGAACCTGATCGGTGTGACTGGCACCAACGGCAAAACCAGCGTGACTCAATTGGTCGCACAGGCGTTGGACAAGCTCGGCCAGCACTGCGGCATCATCGGCACACTGGGCACTGGCTTCTATAGCGAGCTGAAAAGCGGCATCCACACCACGCCGGATCCGATCTCCGTGCAATCGACCCTTTACGATCTGAAAAGGGCCGGGGCCAAAGCGGTTGCCATGGAAGTTTCGTCCCACGGGCTGGATCAGGGCCGGGTTACTGCGTTGGCTTTCGACGTGGCAGTGATGACCAACCTGTCCCGTGACCATCTCGATTACCACGGCACCATGGAGGCTTACGCGGCTGCCAAGGCCAAGCTGTTCGCCTGGAATGACCTGCGCTGCCGTGTGGTCAATCTTGACGACGGGTTTGGTCGCCAGCTCGCCGCTGCGCCGCACCCTTCGCGCCTGATTACCTACAGCCTGGAAGACAGCAGCGCTTACCTGTTTTGCCGTGATGCGCAGTTCGATGACGACGGCGTGCGCGCGACTCTGGTTACGCCCCAGGGCAGCCATGCGTTGCGCAGTAGCCTGCTGGGCCGTTTCAACCTGAGCAACGTGCTGGCTGCGGTCGGCGCGTTGATGGGGCTTGATTACCCGCTGGATGACATTCTCAAAGTCCTGCCAACGCTGGAAGGCCCTGCGGGCCGGATGCAGCGGCTGGGCGGTGGCTCGCGTCCGCTGGTGGTGGTCGATTACGCCCACACCCCTGACGCCTTGGAAAAAGTACTTGCCGCCTTGCGCCCACACGCAAAAGGTCAACTGACCTGCCTGTTCGGCTGCGGCGGCGATCGCGATCGCGGCAAGCGTCCGCTGATGGCCGAAGTGGTCGAGCGTCTGGCCGACAAAGTGTTGGTCACCGATGACAACCCGCGCAGCGAAGACCCGGCCCGTATTTTCGATGACATCCGTGCTGGGTTCGTCTCGGCAAACGCAGTCGATTTCGTTGCCGGGCGCGGTCAGGCGATCGCGCAGATCATCGCCCAGGCGTCCGCTGCCGATGTGATCGTGCTGGCCGGCAAGGGCCATGAGGATTACCAGGAAATCGACGGCCAGCGTCAGCCGTTCTCCGATCTGGAAGAAGCCACCAAAGCGCTCGACGCCTGGGAGGCTGCACATGCTTAAGCCGCTCTCGTTCAGTGAACTGCTGGTGCCGCTCGACGCACGTCGTGTCGGCCATGACTGCAGTTTTTCCGGTGTCAGCATCGACAGCCGCGCAATCACGCCCGGCCAATTGTTCGTGGCGCTGACCGGCCCGCGCTTCGACGGTCACGACTATCTCGATCAAGTCGCTGCCAAAGGCGCAGTCGGCGCGTTGGTTGAACGCGAGGTCCCGGGCAGTTCGCTGCCGCAGTTGATCGTCACCGACACCCGCAAAGCCCTCGCGCAACTCGGCGCGATGAACCGTAATGCCTTTATAGACAAGCCGGTCGCTGCGATCACCGGTTCCAGCGGCAAGACCACCGTGAAGGAAATGCTGGCG
Source organism: Pseudomonas sp. Ps21-P2 (assembly GCF_039672565.1). Classification (NCBI taxonomy): domain Bacteria; kingdom Pseudomonadati; phylum Pseudomonadota; class Gammaproteobacteria; order Pseudomonadales; family Pseudomonadaceae; genus Pseudomonas; species Pseudomonas sp. Ps21-P2. The sequence continues at coordinate 238,046 of NZ_JBDFPL010000007.1, read as the reverse complement.
AGCATCCTGCGCACCCGTGGTCCCGTGCTGGCGACCCGCGGCAACCTGAACAACGAACTCGGCGTACCGTTGACGCTGCTGGAGCTCGCGCCGGAATTCGATGCAGCTGTGATCGAACTGGGCGCGTCCCGTGTGGGCGAGATCGCTTTCACGGTCAGCCTGACCAAGCCCCATGTCTGTGTCCTGACCAACGCCGGGACTGCCCATGTGGGCGAGTTCGGCGGTCCGGAAAAGATCGTCGAAGCCAAGGGCGAGATCATCGAAGGCCTGGACGCTCGCGGTGTTGCGGTATTGAACCTCGACGACAAGGCGTTCGATATCTGGGTGGCCCGCGCCGGCTCGCGCAACGTGTTGAGCTTCGCGCTCAACAACAGCCGTGCTGACTTTTACGCCAGCGACCTGGGCATTGATGCGCGCGGTTGCCCGGCATTCACGTTGAACACCCCGAACGGCTCCGCGCCGGTGCAGTTGAATCTGCTGGGCACGCACAACGTTGCCAATGCGTTGGCCGCGGCGGCTGCTGCCCATGCGCTGGGCGTTTCGCTCGCGGGCATCGTGACCGGGCTTGACGACGTACAGCCGGTCAAGGGCCGCACCGTCGCGCAACTGGCGCCGAACGGCATGCGCGTCATTGATGACACCTACAACGCCAACCCCACTTCCGTGGCTGCCGCGACCGACATCCTCACCGGTTTTCCGGGCCGCAGGGTTCTGGTGCTGGGCGACATCGGCGAGCTGGGCGCCTGGGCGGAGCAGGGCCATCGCGATGTCGGCGAATACGCGGTCGGTAAAGTCGACGCGCTATATGCCGTCGGTCCGTTGATGGCCCATGCGGTCAAGGCTTTCGGGCAGGATGCCCGCCATTTTGAAACTCAGGCCGAGCTGATCGAAGCACTCGGCGCCGAGCACGATAAAAACACCACCATTTTGATTAAAGGTTCACGCAGCGCTGCGATGGAAAACGTCGTAGCGGCCTTATGCGGAACACGCCTGGAGAAACATTAATGCTGCTGCTGCTGGCCGAGTATCTGCAACAGTTCTACAAAGGCTTCGCGGTCTTTCAGTACCTGACCCTGCGCGGGATCCTTGGCGTGCTCACTGCGCTGTCACTTTCCCTGTGCCTGGGCCCGTGGATGATCCGCGCCCTGCAGAGCAAGCAGATCGGTCAATCCGTGCGTAACGACGGACCCCAATCGCACCTGTCCAAATCCGGCACGCCGACCATGGGTGGCGCGCTGATTCTGTCTGCAATCGGCATCGCCACGTTGTTGTGGGCTGATCTGAGCAACCGTTATGTGTGGGTCGTTTTGATCGTCACGCTGCTGTTCGGCGCCATCGGCTGGGTCGACGACTACCGCAAGGTGATCGAGAAGAACTCGCGCGGGCTGCCGAGCCGCTGGAAATACTTCTGGCAATCGGTGTTCGGCCTGGGCGCGGCGATCTTCCTTTATATGACTGCTCAATCGCCCGTGGAAACCACGCTGCTGATTCCGATGCTCAAAGACTTCAGCATCCCGCTGGGCATTGGCTTCGTCGTGCTGACCTACTTCGTGATCGTCGGCTCCAGCAACGCCGTGAACCTCACGGATGGCCTGGACGGTCTGGCGATCATGCCGACCGTGATGGTCGGCGGCGCACTGGGGATCTTCTGCTACCTGTCGGGTAACGTGAAGTTCGCAGAATACCTGCTAATCCCTTACGTGCCGGGCGCGGGCGAATTGATTGTGTTCTGTGGCGCGCTGATCGGTGCGGGGCTGGGTTTCCTCTGGTTCAACACCTACCCGGCTCAAGTGTTCATGGGTGATGTCGGGGCGCTGGCCCTGGGCGCGGCTTTGGGCACCATCGCGGTCATCGTCCGTCAGGAAATCGTTCTGTTCATCATGGGCGGCGTCTTCGTAATGGAGACCCTGTCAGTCGTCATTCAGGTCGCATCCTTTAAATTGACCGGCCGCCGCGTTTTCCGCATGGCGCCCATCCATCACCACTTTGAACTCAAGGGCTGGCCCGAGCCGCGCGTGATCGTCCGTTTCTGGATCATCACCGTGATTCTGGTGTTGGTCGGCCTTGCCACGTTGAAACTGAGGTAGAACGAGTGTCACTGATCGCTTCTGACCACTTCCGCATCGTTGTCGGCCTCGGCAAGAGCGGCATGTCCCTGGTTCGCTTTCTGGCGAACCGGGGTGTGTCGTTTGCTGTCGCCGATACGCGGGAGCATCCGCCAGAACTCGCGACCTTGCGCCGTGACTACCCGCAGGTCGAAGTGCGCTGTGGCGAGCTGGACGTTGAATTCCTGTGCCGCGCCGATGAGCTGTATGTCAGCCCCGGTCTGGCGCTGGCAACCCCGGCCCTGCAGCAAGCGGCCATGCGCGGCGTGAAGCTGTCCGGCGACATCGAGCTGTTCGCTCGCAATGCCAGGGCGCCCATCGTGGCCATCAGCGGATCGAACGCGAAAAGCACGGTCACCACGCTGGTGGGCGAGATGGCGGCGGCAGCGGGCAAGCGAGTTGCGGTTGGCGGCAACCTCGGTACTCCGGCGCTGGACCTGCTCAGCGATGACGTCGAGCTGTATGTGATGGAGCTGTCGAGCTTCCAGCTGGAAACCACCGATCAGCTTGGCGCTGAAGTGGCGACCGTGCTGAATATCAGCGAAGACCACATGGACCGTTACAGCGGCCTGCCGGCTTATCACCTGGCCAAGCACCGGATCTTCCGCGGCGCGCGCCAAGTGGTGGTGAATCGTCAGGACGCGCTGACCCGGCCGTTGATCGGCGAAGGCGTGCCGTGCTGGACCTTTGGTTTGAACAAGCCCGACAGAAACGGCTTCGGCTTGCGCGAAGAGAACGGCGAGAAATATCTGGCCTTCCAGTTCGACAACCTCATGCCGGTCCGCGAGCTGAAAATCCGTGGTGGCCACAATCAGGCCAACGCCCTGGCCGCACTGGCCCTGGGTCATGCGGTGGGTCTGCCGTTCGACGCCATGCTTGCCAGCCTCAAGACATTTGCCGGTCTGGTTCATCGCTGCCAATGGCTGCGTGAGCTCAACGGCGTGAACTACTACGACGACTCCAAAGCGACCAACGTCGGCGCCGCGCTGGCAGCGATCGAAGGCCTAGGCGCCGACATCGACGGCAAGCTGGTGCTGATTGCCGGCGGCGATGGCAAAGGCGCGGATTTCACCCCGCTGCAAGCCCCGGTTGCCGCCCATTGCCGCGCCGTCGTCCTGCTGGGCCGCGATGCGGATTTGCTCGCCGCGACCTTCGGCGATTCGGTGCCTCTGGTACGCGTCACTACATTGGAAGAAGCCGTGCAACGTGCTGCTGATATCGCGCAGGAAGGGGACGCCGTGTTGCTGTCGCCCGCCTGCGCAAGCCTGGACATGTTCAAGAATTTCGAGGAGCGCGGACAACTGTTCGCCCGGGCCGTGGGGGACTTGTCATGATTTTTGGCGTGATCAAGCCGTACCCGTCGCCGATCATCAGCGGCCGTGGCGTTGACGTCGATTTCCCGATGCTCGCCGGTTGCCTCGCGTTGCTGGGCCTGGGCCTGGTGATGATCACTTCCGCGTCGTCGGAAGTGGCCGCCGTGCAGTCGGGCAACGCGTTGTACATGATGACCCGTCACCTGATCTATCTGGTGCTGGGCCTGATCGCCTGCGTCGCGACCATGATGGTGCCGGTTGCTACCTGGCAGCGCCTGGGATGGCTGATGCTGATTGGCGCGTTCGGTCTGTTGATCGCGGTGATCGTGCCCGGCATCGGGCGTGAGGTGAACGGTTCGATGCGCTGGATCGGCTTCGGCATGTTCAACGTGCAGCCGTCGGAAATCGCCAAAGTCTTCGTGGTGATTTTCCTGGCCGGTTACCTGATTCGTCGCCAGCAGGAAGTGCGCGAGAGCTGGATGGGCTTCTTCAAGCCGTTCATCGTGCTGCTGCCGATGGCGGGCCTGCTGCTGATGGAGCCGGACTTCGGTGCCACGGTCGTGATGATGGGCGCGGCGGCGGCGATGCTGTTCCTTGGCGGCGTCGGGCTGTTCCGTTTCAGCTTGATGGTCGCGCTGGCAGTGGGTGCCGTGTTCGTGCTGGTTCAAGCGCAGCCGTACCGGATGGCGCGTCTGATTACCTTCACCGACCCGTGGTCCGATCAGTTCGGTTCTGGCTACCAGCTGACCCAGGCGCTGATCGCCTTCGGTCGCGGTGAATGGTTCGGCGTCGGCCTCGGCAACAGCGTGCAGAAGCAGTTCTACCTGCCGGAAGCGCACACCGACTTCGTGTTCTCGGTACTGGCTGAAGAGTTGGGCGTGGTGGGTTCCCTCGCCACGGTCGCGCTGTTCGTGTTCGTCAGTATCCGGGCGATGTATATCGGCATGTGGGCCGAGCGCGCCAAGCAGTTCTTCGCTGCGTACACCGCGTATGGCCTGGCATTCCTGTGGATTGGTCAGTTCCTGATCAACATAGGGGTGAACGTCGGTCTGCTGCCGACCAAGGGTCTGACCCTGCCGTTCCTCAGCTACGGCGGCAGTTCGTTGATCATCTGCTGCGCCAGCCTCGGCCTGTTGCTGCGCATCGAGTGGGAATCGCGCAACAACATGGGCAGTGAAGAGGCCGAGTTCCAGGAAAGCGACTTTGCCGAGGAGCCGACCCATGGCCGCCGGTAACGTTTTGATCATGGCGGGCGGCACCGGCGGACACGTGTTCCCGGCGCTGGCGTGCGCCCGTGAGTTCCAGGCCCGCGGTTACACCGTGCACTGGCTCGGAACGCCCCGTGGGATCGAAAACGAACTGGTGCCTGCGGCAGGTTTGAAGCTGCACCTGATTAACGTCACCGGTCTGCGCGGCAAGGGCCGGCTGTCGCTGCTCAAGGCGCCGTTCATGTTGATCAAGGCTTTGCTGCAGGCGCGCAAGATCGTGGGTGAGTTGAAGCCGGTCTGCGTCGTCGGTTTCGGTGGCTACGTGACAGGCCCTGGCGGTCTGGCGGCGAAACTGGCCGGCGTGCCGCTGATCATCCATGAGCAAAACGCAGTAGCGGGCACGGCCAATCGCAGTCTTGCGTCGTTCGCCGCACGCGTCTGTGAAGCGTTCCCGCAGACCTTCGCCGCGTCGGCCAAGCGTCGCACCACCGGTAACCCGGTGCGCGCCGAGCTGTTCTTCGAAACGCCGCGCCAGACGCTGATTGGCCGCCGGCCTCGTTTGCTGGTGCTGGGCGGAAGCCTGGGCGCCGAGCCGCTGAATAAATTGCTGCCGGAAGCCCTGGCACAAGTGCCTGCCGATATCCGCCCTGAAGTGTTTCATCAGGCCGGCAAGCATCACGATGAAGTCACCGCCGAGCGTTACCGCGCCGCCGGTGTCGAGGCGCAGGTCGCCCCGTTCATCAAAGACATGGCCCAGGCCTATGGCTGGGCGGATCTGGTGGTCTGCCGCGCAGGTGCGTTGACCGTCAGTGAACTGGCTGCCGCCGGGCTGCCGTCGTTGCTGGTGCCTTTGCCCCACGCGATCGACGATCACCAGTCACGCAACGCCGACTATCTGGCTCGCGAGGGCGCTGCCTTCGTCATGCCGCAAGCGACAACTGGCGCCGCCGAAATGGCCGCTCGCCTGAAAGAGGTTTTGATGCAACCCGAACAATTGAACCGCATGGCCGTCACGGCTCGCCGACTGGCCAAGCCTGACGCCACCAACACCGTCGTCGATATCTGCCTGGAGGTGGCCCATGGTTGAGAATCAACGCGCCATGCCACAGCCGGAAATGCGCCGCATCCGTCGTATCCACTTCGTGGGCATTGGCGGCGTGGGCATGTGCGGTATCGCCGAAGTGTTGCTGAACCTGGGCTATGACGTGTCCGGTTCCGACCTCAAGGCTTCGCCGGTGACCGAGCGTCTCGAATCGTTTGGCGCGCAGATCTTCATCGGCCATCGTGCAGAAAACGCCTCGACGGCGGACGTGCTGGTGGTCTCCAGCGCTGTGAACACCTCCAACCCGGAAGTGGCGACTGCCCTTGAGCGTCGCATTCCTGTGGTGCCGCGCGCTGAAATGCTGGCCGAGCTGATGCGCTATCGCCACGGTATCGCGGTCGCTGGTACCCACGGCAAAACCACGACCACCAGCCTGATCGCCTCGGTGTTCGCGGCGGGTGGCCTTGATCCGACCTTCGTGATTGGCGGGCGTCTGAACGCTGCCGGCACCAACGCGCAGCTCGGCACCAGCCGTTACCTGATCGCCGAAGCCGACGAAAGCGACGCCAGCTTCCTGCACCTGCAGCCGCTGGTGGCCGTGGTCACCAACATCGACGCCGACCACATGGCGACCTACGAAGGCGACTTCAACAAGCTGAAGAAGACCTTCGTCGAATTCCTGCACAACCTGCCGTTCTACGGTCTGGCCGTTGTCTGCATCGACGATCCGGTGGTGCGCGACATCCTGCCTTCGGTCAAGCGTCCGATCATGACCTACGGCTTCGATGACGCCGCCGACGTGCGCGCGATCAACGTCCGTCAGGACGGCATGCACACACACTTCACCGTGCTGCGTCGTGACCGCGAGCCACTGGATGTGTCGGTCAACATGCCGGGCAAGCACAACGTGCTGAACTCGCTGGCAACCATTGCCATCGCCACTGACGAGGGCGTCTCTGACGAAGCCATCGTTCAGGGGCTGTCCGGCTTCCAGGGCGTTGGCCGTCGCTTCCAGGTGTACGGCGAGCTGCCGGTGGAAGGCGGCAACGTGATGCTGGTCGACGACTACGGTCACCACCCGCGTGAAGTCGCTGCCGTCATCAATGCCGTGCGCGGTGGCTGGCCGGACCGCCGTCTGGTCATGGTCTACCAGCCGCACCGTTACAGCCGCACCCGCGATCTATACGACGATTTCGTGCAGGTGCTCAACGAGGCCAACGTGTTGCTGCTGATGGAAGTCTATCCGGCCGGGGAAGAACCGATTCCCGGTGCGGACAGCCGTCAGCTGGCCCACAGCATTCGTCAGCGCGGTCAGCTTGATCCGATCTACATCGAGCGTGGCGTCGAACTCGCCCCGCTGGTCAAACCCCTGCTGCGCCCCGGTGACATCCTGCTGTGCCAGGGCGCCGGCGACATCGGCGGGCTCGCACCGCAACTGCTGAAAAGCCCGCTCTTCACCGGCGCTATCGTGGCCTCAACCGAAGGTAAGCTGAAATGACAGCCGCCCTGCAGTCCGCCCTGTTCTCGACGCTGGAGCCGAAACGCTTCGGTCGCGTCGCCGTGCTGTTCGGCGGCAAGAGCGCGGAGCGGGAGGTGTCCCTGAAATCCGGCAGCGCAGTGCTTGAAGCCCTGCAAAGCGCAGGCGTCGACGCGTTCGGTATCGACGTGGGCGAGGATTTCCTGCAGCGGCTGGTCAGCGAACAAATCGATCGCGCGTTCATCGTCCTCCACGGTCGTGGCGGCGAAGACGGCACCATGCAGGGCCTGCTTGAGTGCCTGGAAATTCCCTACACCGGCAGCGGCGTGCTCGCGTCGGCGCTGGCGATGGACAAGCTGCGCACCAAGCAAGTCTGGCAGAGTCTCGGCTTGCCGACGCCGCGCCACGCCGTGCTGAGCAGCGAGGCGGATTGTATTTCTGCGGCGACGGAACTGGGCTTTCCTTTGATCGTCAAACCCGCCCATGAAGGTTCCAGTATCGGTATGGCCAAGGTGACCGGCGTCGACGAATTGATCGCCGCCTGGAACGCCGCCCGTACCTACGATTCGCAAGTGTTGGTCGAACAATGGATCGAAGGTCCTGAGTTCACCATCGCCTCTCTGCGTGGGCAGGTATTGCCTCCCATCGGTCTGGGTACTCCCCACAGTTTTTACGACTACGACGCCAAATACCTGGTCTCCGATACTCAGTACCGGATCCCGTGCGGCCTCGATGCAGCCAAAGAAGATGAACTCAAGGCACTCACGGCCCGGGCCTGTGAAGCGGTCGGCATTGCCGGCTGGGCGCGCACCGATGTCATGCAGGACGCCGACGGCAAATTCTGGCTGCTGGAAGTGAACACCGTGCCCGGCATGACCGACCACAGCCTTGTGCCCATGGCTGCGCGCGCGGCCGGGCTCGATTTCCAACAGTTGGTGTTAGCGATTCTGGCCGACAGCGTCCAGGTGCGAGGGTAGATCATGCACGGCGCAACGGTTCGTCATCAGCAATCCGCTACCGGCCGCAACAAGCCGGTGCCGCGGGGTGCCAGCCGCATGGTTGCCAAGGAGCCCATGTCGTCGCGCATGCCACGACCGAATTTCGGTTTCCTGCGCAGCCTGATGTGGCCGGTGCTGCTGGTGGTGTTTGGTTTTGGTACGTACGAAGCCGCGCAGCGCCTGCTGCCTTACGCCGATCGGCCGATCTCGCGGATCAACGTGCAGGGCGATCTGAGCTACATCAGTCAGCAAGCCGTGCAACAGCGGATCGCGCCGTTCGTGGCGACCAGCTTCTTCAACATCGACCTGGCCGGCATGCGCACCGAGCTCGAGCAAATGCCGTGGATTGCCCACGCCGAGGTCCGCCGCGTCTGGCCGGATCAGGTGGTGATCCGTCTGGAAGAACAATTACCGGTTGCGCGCTGGGGCGATCAATCCCTGCTGAACAACCAGGGCCAGGCATTCACCCCGCGTGAGCTGGCCAACTACGAACACCTTCCGCAGTTGTTCGGGCCTCAACGGGCTCAACAGCAGGTGATGCAGCAGTACCAGGTCCTGAGCCAGATGTTGCGCCCGCTGGGGTTCTCCATCGCTCGCCTGGAACTGCGTGAGCGAGGCAGCTGGTTTCTGACCACCGGCGCAGGCACTGCAGGCCCTGGCCTGGAGCTGCTGCTGGGACGAGGCAATCTGCTTGAGAAGATGCGCCGCTTTATCGCCATCTACGACAAGACACTGAAAGACCAGATCACGAACATTGCGCGCGTCGACCTTCGTTACAACAACGGCCTGGCCGTTGGTTGGCGCGAACAGGCAGCAGCGCCAACGACGGACAAACCCGCCGTCGCGAAGAATTGATAAGAGGCAGGACCCATGGCAAACGTGCAAAGCGGCAAAATGATCGTCGGATTGGATATCGGCACCTCCAAAGTGGTGGCGCTGGTAGGCGAAGTCGCGGCTGATGGCACACTGGAAATCGTCGGTATCGGCACTCACCCGTCCCGCGGCCTGAAGAAGGGCGTGGTGGTGAATATCGAATCCACCGTGCAATCGATCCAGCGCGCAGTAGAAGAAGCGCAGCTGATGGCCGGTTGCCGGATTCACTCGGCGTTCGTTGGCGTCGCGGGTAACCACATTCGCAGCCTGAACTCCCACGGCATCGTGGCGATCCGTGACCGCGAAGTGAGCTCCGCTGACCTTGAGCGCGTGCTCGACGCTGCCCAGGCCGTGGCGATCCCGGCTGACCAGCGCGTGCTGCACACGCTGCCACAGGATTACGTCATCGATAACCAGGAAGGCGTTCGCGAGCCACTGGGCATGTCGGGCGTGCGCCTGGAAGCCAAGGTTCACGTGGTGACCTGCGCGGTGAACGCGGCACAGAACATCGAAAAATGCGTGCGCCGCTGCGGGCTGGAAGTCGACGACATCATCCTCGAGCAACTGGCCTCGGCTTACTCGGTGCTGACCGACGACGAGAAAGAGCTGGGCGTGTGCCTGGTGGACATCGGCGGCGGCACTACTGACATCGCGATCTTCACCGAAGGCGCGATCCGTCACACCGCGGTGATCCCGATTGCCGGCGACCAGGTCACCAACGACATCGCCATGGCGTTGCGTACACCGACTCAGTACGCCGAAGAAATCAAGATCCGTTACGCCTGCGCCCTGGCCAAACTGGCCGGCGCCGGCGAAACCATCAAAGTGCCAAGCGTCGGCGACCGTCCGCCCCGTGAACTGTCCCGTCAGGCCCTCGCCGAAGTGGTCGAGCCGCGCTATGACGAGCTGTTCACCCTGATTCAGGCCGAACTGCGTCGCAGCGGCTACGAAGACTTGATCCCGGCCGGCATCGTGCTGACCGGTGGCACCTCGAAAATGGAAGGCGCGGTCGAACTGGCCGAAGAGATCTTCCACATGCCGGTCCGCCTCGGCGTGCCGCACAGCGTCAAAGGGCTCGCGGACGTCGTCCGCAACCCGATCTACTCAACCGGCGTCGGCCTGTTGCTGTACGGACTGCAAAAGCAGTCTGACGGCATCTCGCTGTCCGGCCTTTCCGGCTCCGGTAGCAGTTATAGCGATGAACCGAAGGCTCCAGTGTTAGAGCGTCTCAAGCGCTGGGTTCAGGGGAATTTCTAAGATTCAAAAAGTGGTAGGCAGGCAACAGGCGACATAAAACTAGAGAACTGAAGGAGAGGGAACATGTTCGAGCTCGTAGACAACATCCCACAAAGCCCGGTAATTAAAGTTATCGGCGTTGGTGGTGGCGGCGGCAACGCAGTCAATCACATGGTCAAGAGCAACATCGAAGGCGTCGAGTTCATCTGCGCCAACACCGATGCTCAGGCACTGAAAAATATTGGCGCACGTACCATTCTGCAACTGGGTACCGGCGTGACCAAAGGCCTGGGCGCAGGTGCGAATCCTGAAGTCGGCCGTCAGGCTGCACTGGAAGACCGCGAGCGCATTGCTGAAGTGCTGCAAGGCACCAACATGGTCTTCATCACCACCGGCATGGGCGGGGGTACCGGTACCGGTGCGGCTCCGATCATTGCCGAAGTGGCCAAGGAAATGGGCATTCTGACCGTTGCGGTCGTGACGCGTCCGTTCCCGTTCGAAGGCCGCAAGCGCATGCAGATCGCCGATGAAGGCATCCGCGCGCTGTCCGAAAGCGTCGACTCGTTGATCACCATTCCCAACGAGAAGCTGCTGACCATCCTCGGTAAAGACGCCAGCCTGCTGTCGGCTTTCGCCAAGGCTGACGATGTATTGGCCGGTGCCGTTCGCGGTATCTCCGACATCATCAAGCGTCCGGGCATGATCAACGTCGACTTCGCTGACGTACGCACCGTGATGTCCGAAATGGGCATGGCGATGATGGGCACTGGCTGCGCCAGCGGTCCGAACCGTGCGCGTGAAGCCACTGAAGCGGCGATCCGCAACCCGTTGCTGGAAGACGTGAACCTGCAAGGTGCTCGCGGCATTCTGGTCAACATCACTGCCGGTCCTGACCTGTCCCTGGGTGAGTACTCCGACGTGGGTAGCATCATCGAAGCGTTCGCCTCCGAGCACGCCATGGTCAAGGTCGGTACGGTTATCGATCCGGACATGCGCGACGAGCTGCACGTCACTGTGGTTGCCACCGGCCTGGGTGCGAAAATCGAGAAGCCTGTGAAGGTCATCGACAACACCATGCAGACCGCTCAAGCCGCACCTGCGCAGCAGCACGCCGCACGCCAGGAGTTGCCTTCGGTCAACTACCGCGATTTGGACCGTCCAACCGTGATGCGCAATCAGGCACACGCGGGCGCAACAGCCGCAGCGAAGATGAACCCCCAAGACGATCTGGATTACCTGGATATTCCAGCGTTCCTGCGTCGTCAGGCTGATTAATGGGTTCTATCAGGGGTATAAGGGTGATTGGTGTTCAGCAAAGGCGGGGTCTGCTATCATCGCCAGCCTTTGTTGATACTAATTCGCGATACGCGCTGAAGCGGCCAATGCCATGATTAAACAACGCACCCTGAAAAATATTATCCGTGCCACAGGTATCGGCCTGCACTCGGGGGAGAAGGTTTACCTGACCCTCAAACCAGCACCTGTGAACGCTGGCATTGTGTTTTTCCGTACCGACCTTGAGCCGGTGGTCCAGATCAACGCTCACGCGTTGAATGTGGGTGACACCACGCTCTCCACGACGCTGTTCAATGGCGACGTGAAGGTCGATACGGTCGAGCACTTGCTGTCGGCCATGGCCGGCCTTGGCATCGATAACGCCTACGTTGAACTTTCTGCCTCCGAAGTTCCAATCATGGATGGCAGCGCAGGTCCCTTCGTATTCCTGATTCAATCGGCTGGCCTGGAAGAACAGGACGCACCGAAGAAATTCATCCGCATACTTAAAGAAGTGTACGTAGAAGAAGACGGCAAGTCCGCCAAGTTCTTACCGTTTGAAGGGTTCAAGGTCGGGTTCGAGATCGATTTCGATCACCCGTATCTCAAGAACCGCACGCAAACGGCTTGTGTGGATTTTTCCAGCACTTCGTTCGTTAAAGAAGTGAGCCGTGCGCGGACATTCGGTTTCATGAAAGACATCGAGTATCTGCGTAAGCACAACCTGGCTCTGGGCGGCAGCGTTGAAAACGCGATCGTCGTGGACAAGGACGGCGTGTTGAACGAAGACGGTCTTCGTTATGAAGACGAGTTCGTGAAGCACAAGATTCTGGATGCCATCGGTGACCTGTATCTGTTGGGCAACAGTCTGATCGGCGAGTATCAGGGCTTCAAGTCGGGACACGGTCTGAACAATCGTTTGCTTCGTGCGTTGATCGCTCAGGAAGACGCTTGGGAAGTTGTGACCTTCGAAGATGCCAGCACCGCACCGATCTCTTACATGCGCCCTGTAGCGGCGGTGTAAACAGTCTCTTCTTCCTAGTCTTGATGTTTTCAGGCCACCTTCGGGTGGCCTTTTTTATGGATCGTCGATTAGATAGCGGGCATATCCGTTTTTTGTGTTTGCTGGAGTTATGGTTCCGCCCTTACGGCGGGTCACTTTTTCCAACAGCCCGGATTGCCGGCCCAGAAAAAAGTAACCAAAAAGGCCGTGCTCCTGGTTGGGTTCCTCCTTCGTCGGAATACCTTCACTCCGTTCTCGCTCCGTGGGCCCGCGCCGAACGGGCATCCATGCCCTGACGGCGCTCTCGCCGCATCCATGCGGCTCGGCCCACTGCGCGAGAACTGCGTTCAGCCTGCACCCAAGTCGCGATGGGTGTCGTCTGAGCTTTTTGCGTATGAAGATCAAGATCAAAAGCAGATCAAGAACAGATCAAAAGCTTCCCGGCTAAAGCCGGTCCCACTGACCTCCATAGGTCTCACAGGGTGTACGCGATGCTTTTTAGTGGGACCGGCTTTAGCCGGGAAGGGGTCAGTGAAAACGCCGGCATCCTGCAGGTTTACGAATCCCCAGCCTCTTTAGGCACAGCATGCGCGGCCAGCCGTTCGAGCGCAGCACGCAGTTTCGGGTCGGTGATGCCTTCCGCTGTTGCGGTGATGGTCTCAGCCGCCGCGACCGACAGATCGCGCGTATGCCCAGCTTCGGTCCTGTGGGTTCTCGAGGGCTGTACCTTCAATTGCAAGCGGGTGAGGTTGGCAAATTCCTTGAACGCGACCAGTTGCCGTTGCAAACGCTTCTGTTGATAACGCAGTCGTGTCGCCCAGTGGCCGTCGGTGACGATGAGCAGCAGTGTACCTTCGCGCCATGACGCGACGTGGCAGTGCTCGCGGGCGGCGGGTTGTAGCTGGCTTTCCAGCAGACGCTGCAAGTGCGCGAGGCGTTGGGCGTGGTTGAAGATGGCTTTGAGGGGCCGGGCTTCGCGCAGAAGCACAGCCGGTGCGCGAGCGGGGAGGGGACGGAATGCCATGATGAGGTGCCTTGTGTTGCCTGGGCGTGATCTTAGCAGAATCGGTAGAAGCACCTTTGCGTCAGGCGTCCGGGGTACAAATAAGCCGCGCGATCATGAAAAAACATTAATAAAACTTCTCACCCCCATGGGTTGAAGTCACAGGAAATGACCCTATTGTACTTCTGCCCCGTAACATTGCTGTGCCAGCATCGTGGAATAACGCCACTTTCCTCACCACCATTTCCGGGTAGAATGCTCGTTCGCATGCGGCCATGAGGGCTGCTCGGGCGACTCACGGGGCCGCCCTCCATCCCTATGTGTGGAAGATCCTTTCGATATGTTTGCACCTTTGTTAAAAAAACTTTTCGGAAGCAAGAACGAGCGCGAAGTGAAGCGCATGCTCAAGACGGTCCAGGTCGTCAACAGCTTCGAAGAGCAAATGCTCGCCCTCTCGGACGAACAGCTGCGCGCCAAGACCGATGAGTTGAAGGCCCGCATAGCCAAAGGTGAGACCCTCGACCAGCTCTTGCCAGAAGCCTTCGCGGTCTGCCGCGAGGCGGGTAAACGCATCATGGGCATGCGTCATTTCGACGTACAGCTGATCGGCGGCATGACGCTGCACGAAGGCATGATCGCCGAGATGCGTACCGGTGAGGGTAAAACCCTCGTCGCGACCCTCGCGGTCTACCTCAACGCACTGTCCGGCAAAGGCGTGCACGTAGTCACGGTGAACGACTACCTGGCCCGTCGTGACGCCAACTGGATGCGCCCGCTGTATGAATTCCTCGGTCTGACCGTAGGCGTGGTCACGCCTTTCCAGCCGCCGGAAGAGAAGCGCGCCGCCTACGCCTCCGACATCACCTACGGCACCAACAACGAATTCGGTTTCGATTACCTGCGCGACAACATGGCGTTCAGCCTGGAAGACAAATTCCAGCGTGAACTGAATTTCGCCGTGATCGACGAAGTGGACTCGATCCTCATCGACGAAGCGCGTACGCCGCTGATCATCTCCGGCCAGGCCGAAGACAGCTCCAAGCTCTACACCGAAATCAACAAGCTGATCCCCAAGCTCGAGCAGCACATCGAGGAAGTGGAAGGCCAGGTCACCCAGCAGGGTCACTTCTCCATCGACGAGAAATCCCGTCAGGTCGAGCTGAACGAGTCCGGTCACCAGTTCATCGAAGAGATGCTCACCGAAGTCGGCTTACTGGCTGAAGGCGAGAGCCTTTACTCGGCGCACAACCTCGGCCTGCTGACCCACGTGTATGCCGGTCTGCGTGCCCACAAGCTGTTCCATCGCAACGTCGAGTACATCGTTCAGGACGGCCAGATCCTGCTGGTCGACGAACACACCGGCCGTACCATGCCGGGTCGTCGTCTGTCCGAAGGTCTGCACCAGGCCATCGAAGCGAAGGAAGGCCTGAACATTCAGGCCGAGAGCCAGACCCTGGCCTCGACCACCTTCCAGAACTACTTCCGTCTCTACAACAAGCTGTCTGGCATGACCGGTACGGCGGACACCGAAGCGTTCGAATTCCACCAGATCTATGCACTGGCCGTGATGGTCATTCCGCCGAACAAGCCGTTGGCGCGGAAAGACTTCAACGACCTCGTGTACCTGACCGCGGAAGAGAAGTACGCGGCGATCATCACCGACATCAAGGCCTGCCTGGCCGAGCAGCGTCCGGTGCTGGTAGGTACAGCGACCATCGAAACCTCGGAGCACATGTCCCGCCTGCTGGTGCAGGAAGGCATCGAGCACAAGGTTCTAAACGCCAAGTTCCACGAAAAAGAAGCCGAGATCATTGCCCAGGCCGGTCGTCCGGGTGCGCTGACCATTGCCACCAACATGGCCGGTCGCGGTACCGACATTCTGTTGGGCGGCAACTGGGAAGTTGAAGTGGCCAGCTTGGAAGACCCGACCCCAGAGCAGATCGCGCAGATCAAGGCCGACTGGCAGAAGCGCCATCAGCAAGTGATCGAGGCGGGCGGCCTGCACGTGATTGCCTCCGAGCGTCACGAATCCCGCCGTATCGACAACCAGCTGCGTGGTCGTGCCGGTCGTCAGGGTGACACCGGTTCGAGCCGTTTCTACCTGTCGCTGGAAGACAGCCTGATGCGCATCTTCGCCTCTGACCGGGTGAAGAACTTCATGAAAGCGCTGGGCATGCAGTCCGGTGAAGCGATCGAGCACCGCATGGTGACCAACGCCATCGAAAAAGCGCAGCGCAAAGTCGAAGGCCGCAACTTCGATATCCGCAAGCAGCTGCTCGAGTTCGACGACGTGTCCAACGAACAGCGGAAAGTGATCTACCACATGCGTAACAGCCTGCTGGCTGCGACCAACATTGGTGACACCATTGCCGAGTTCCGCGAAGAAGTCCTCGACGCCACCATCTCCGCGCACATCCCGCCGCAGTCGTTGCCTGAGCAGTGGAACGTGGCCGGTCTTGAGGCCGCGCTGAACAGCGATTTCGGCGTGAAGCTGCCGATTCAGCAGTGGCTCGACGAAGACGATCACCTGAACGAAGACACCCTGCGTCCGAAGTTGATGGAAGCCATCTTGGCGGCCTACAACGAGAAAGAAGACCAGGCCAGTGCCGAGGCGCTGCGCACCTTCGAGAAGCAGATTCTCCTGCGCGTGCTGGACGACCTGTGGAAAGACCACCTGTCGACCATGGATCACCTGCGGCACGGTATTCACCTGCGCGGCTACGCTCAGAAAAACCCGAAGCAGGAATACAAGCGCGAGTCGTTTGCCCTGTTCCAGGAGCTGCTCGATTCGATCAAGCGCGACGCCATTCGTGTGCTGTCCCACGTCCAGGTTCGCCGCGAAGATCCGGCCGAGGAAGAGGCGCGTCTGCGTCGCGAAGCCGAGGAGTTGGCGCAGCGCATGCAGTTCCAGCACGCCGAAGCGCCGGGCCTGGATCAGCCGGACCTGCTCGCCGAAGAGGGCGAGGACGTTGCGGTAGCCGCTGCCGCCGCACTGTCGCCGGTACGCAACGACCAGAAGCTGGGTCGCAACGAATTGTGCTGGTGTGGTTCGGGCAAGAAATTCAAGCACTGTCACGGCCAGATCAGCTAATTCGCCCACCGCGAAGAGCTGTAGCTGACCTGTAATATCACGCCGCGACCGGCTCAGCCGTCGCGGCGTTTTTCAATCAATCGAGCCGTGTCGGCGAGGCCGCGCGGTGTGACTGTCTTTCAAGGAGCGCACTTCATGGCTGTTGGTCTTGGTCCTTTGCCGACGCTGCACCCGGTTCCCGGTTTTGAACTTGGCATCGCTTCCGCCGGCATCAAGCGCCCGGGGCGCAAAGATGTTGTGGTCATGCGCTGCGCCGAAGGCTCCAGTGTCGCGGGCGTATTCACCCTGAACGCGTTTTGCGCGGCGCCGGTGATCATCGCCAAACAGCGCGTGCAGGGCACTGTGCGCTATCTGCTGACCAACACCGGCAACGCCAACGCTGGCACGGGCGAACCGGGCCTTGCCGCTGCCGAGCGCACCTGCGCGAAGCTGGCCGAGATAACCGGGGTGGACGCCAGCGCCGTGCTGCCGTTTTCCACGGGCGTGATCGGTGAGCCGTTGCCCGTCGAGAAGATCGAAGGCGCGCTGCAGGCGGCGCTGGATGATTTGTCCGTCGACAACTGGGCCGCAGCGGCCACCGGCATCATGACCACTGACACGCTGCCCAAGGGCGCGAGCCGTCAGTTCGTGCTCGACGGCGTGACGGTCACCGTGACCGGGATCAGCAAAGGCGCGGGCATGATTCGTCCGAACATGGCGACCATGCTGGGCTACATCGCTACCGACGCCAAGGTGGTGCCGAGCGTGCTGCAGGACCTGATTCGCGACGGCGCCAACAAGTCGTTCAACCGCATCACCATCGACGGCGACACGTCGACCAATGACTGCTGCATGCTGATCGCCACCGGCCAGGCCGACCTGCCCGCGGTGACTGAAGCCAAGGGCCCACTGTTTGAAGCGCTGAAAAAAGCCGTCTTCGAGGTGTGCATGGACGTTGCCCAGGCCATCGTCCGTGACGGCGAGGGGGCGACCAAGTTCGTGACCGTCGAAGTCAACGGCGGCGGCAATCACCAGGAATGCCTGGACGTGGGTTACACCGTGGCCCATTCGCCGCTGATCAAAACCGCGCTATTCGCGTCAGACCCTAACTGGGGCCGGATCCTGGCGGCCGTAGGCCGTGCGGGGGTGCCGAACCTGGACGTCAGCAAGATCGACGTGTTTCTGGGTGACGTTTGCATCGCCAGCAAAGGCGCCCGCGCCAGCACCTACACTGAAGAGCAAGGCTCGCTGGTGATGGCGCAGGAAGAAATCACCATCCGCATCGAGTTGGGCCGTGGCGATTGCAGCGAAACCATCTGGACCACCGACCTGTCGCACGAGTACGTGAAAATCAACGCGGAATACCGCACCTGAGTCACGAGCGAGTCCACCGGTCTCAACGGAGCCAAGACATGAGCCTGCACCTGATCATCGGCGACAAACGTTATTCCTCCTGGTCGCTGCGTCCGTGGCTGGCGCTTGCGCTGACCGGCGAGACGTTCACCGATCAGGTGATTCGCCTGAATCAGGCTGACACCACGCGGCTGATTCTGGAGCATTCGCCGACCGGTAAAGTCCCTGCGCTGAAGTGCGAGCACGGCACCATTGTCGACTCATTGGCGATTTGTGAGTATCTGGCGGAGCGTTTTCCGAATGCAGGCTTGTGGCCGGCGGATATCGCCGCCCGCGCTCAGGCCCGCTCGGCGTGCGCGCAAATGCACAGCGGCTTTGTCGGACTGCGCTCGCGCTTGCCGATGGACCTGCGTCAGGACGAGGCGCTGGAGGTCATCGCGGTCGAAGCTCAGGCCGATATCGACCGCATGGTTGCGCTGTGGCGTGAATGCCGCGCGGTGTCAGGTGTGAGCGAGGGGTTCCTGTTCGGCACGCCGGGCATCGTCGATGCGTTCTTCGCACCGGTCGCCGTGCGCTTTCGTACCTATCACGTTGAGCTGCCTGCGGACGCGGCCGCCTACGTCGAAACGATTTATCAGTGGCCTGAGTTCAAACGCTGGCAGCAGGCAGGTCTGGAGGAAGGTTGAACGTGAAACGCATCCATGTGGCCGCGGCGGTTATCCGTGGCACCGACGGCAAGATCCTCATCGCCCGACGCGCCGACAAACAGCATCAGGGCGGTCTGTGGGAGTTTCCTGGCGGCAAGGTTGAACCGGATGAATCGGTCGAGGCCGCGCTGTCCCGCGAGCTGCACGAAGAGCTCGGCATCGTCGTTACGGCGGCGCGTCCGCTGATCAAGATCAAGCACGACTACCCGGACAAACAGGTGTTGCTGGATGTCTGGGAAGTCTCGTCGTTTACCGGCGAGCCCCACGGTGTCGAAGGGCAACCGCTGGCCTGGGTATCGCAGCGGGAACTGGCCGAGTATGAATTTCCGGCGGCCAATCGGCCGATCGTGGCCGCTGCGCGTTTGCCGGGCGAGTACCTCATCACCCCGGACGATCTGGAAACGCCCGAGCTGCTGCGTGGCATACGCACGGCGGTGGCTGGCGGCATCAAGCTGGTTCAACTGCGGGCGCCGAACATGTACGACCCGAAATACCGTGACGTTGCGGTGGACGCGGTCGGGCTGTGCGCGGGCAAGGCGCAGTTGATGCTCAAAGGGCCGAGGGAATGGCTGGGCGACTTTCCGGCAGCGGGCTGGCACCTGACCAGCGAACAGCTGCGCAAATACGCCAGCAAGGGCCGTCCATTTCCTGAAGATCGCTGGTTGGCAGCCTCATGTCACGACGCTGAAGAGTTGAGTCTGGCCGAGCAGATGGGCGTGGATTTCGTCACCCTCTCGCCCGTGCTGCCGACCCAAAGCCATCCGGACGCACAGCCGCTGGGTTGGGAAAAGGCTCGCGACTTGATTGAGAGCTTCAGCAAGCCGGTTTATCTGCTGGGCGGGGTAGGGCCGACGGACCGTCAGCACGCGTGGGAATGTGGCGCGCAGGGTGTGGCGGGGATCAGAGCGTTCTGGCCGCAGGGCTAAAAGCTGTTCCGATCTGAGTTCGAGAACAAAGGTTGCTACACCGCAGATTCAACGGCGAATGAAGCCCCTGTGGGAGCGAGCTTGCTCGCGAAGCTTTATCAGTCGCCGCATCTCTAGCGGCTGAAACGCAGTCTTCGCGAACAAGCTCACTCCCACAGGATCCCTGTTTTGCCAGTCAATCGCGGTGTAGCAGCACATTTGATGCTCTGCGCTCATCAAGCAATCAGGCACCGCTTGTTCAACGGCTGATGCGGTCACTGTGGGAGCGAGCTTGCTCGCGAAGAGGTCTGTACATCCACTGGATCTCTAGTGGCTGAAATGCAGTCTTCGTGAGCAAGGTGGAGCGCCACCCCGGTCACTCCCACAGGATTTGCGCTTGCCAGCTGAGTTGCGGTGTATCAGCACATCATCACCGCAGCACAGTCCTGCCTACTCCCAACCCAATCACTGCGGCTTCTTCGCAGGCTCCCACAAAATCTCCGCCACACCTTCACGCCGGGCGATGATCCGCGCCGCGACAAACAGCAGATCCGACAACCGATTGATGTACGCCAGACCAACCCCGGCCAGTGGCTCGACCGCGTTCAGGTGCTGGCAACGCCGCTCCGCCGTACGCGCCAGGCTTCGGCAAACGTGGGCCTGGGCGATCAGCGTCGAGCCGCCCGGCAGGATGAAGTTCTCCAGCGGCCCCAGCTCCTCATTCCAGTGATCGATGGCCGTTTCCAGGCGCTCGATCTCCGCCGCATTCAGCGCCTTGTATTCCGGCATCGCCAGCTCGCCGCCCAGGTCGAACAACCGATGCTGACACGGCGCCAACACGTCGATGACTTCCTGCAACGCCGGATGAATCGAGACTGCCGCCGAAAGGCCGGCCAGCAACACGCCGACCTGACTGTTCAGTGAGTCGACTTCCCCGATGGCCTCGACCCGCGGGTGATCCTTCGGCACTCGGCGACCATCGCCCAGGCCCGTTTCGCCGGTGTCACCCGTGCGCGTGTAAATTTTCGACAAGCGAAATCCCATGGCTCTACTCCCGGTCGTTCTGACCAATGACCTGTGGTGCAGGCATATCTATCGAATTGTCCACCAGCGGCAGGCGCAAGGTGAAACAGGTGCCCTGGCCGAGGGTGGAATGCACTTCCATCTGGCCTTTGTGGTTGTTGGTGATGATGAAATACGACACCGACAGCCCGAGGCCCGTGCCCTGGCCGATCTCTTTGGTGGTGAAAAACGGCTCGAAGGTGCGCTTGCGCACGCTTTCCGGCATGCCGATGCCGTTATCCTCGACCTGAATTTCCGCCCACGGCGGGTTCAGGCGCGTGCGCAAAATAATGCGCCCCGGCTCGCTGGCGTTCTCGCGCTGGTGGATAGCCTGAGCGGCGTTCTTCAGCAGGTTGAGCAGCACTTGCTCCAGTTCGTTGGCCGTCGCAGGCACCGGGCCCAGAGCAGAATCGAACTGGCGAATGATGTTCTGGCCCTTGAAGTCAAAGCCGATGGTCAGGTCGAAGTCGTTGCTGGCGATCTCCACGGCCTGATCAATCAGTGCCGGCAGATCACAGGGCGCCAACTGCCGGTTGCTGCGTCGGCTGAAGCTGAGCATGTGGCTGACGATCTTCGCCGCCCGCGCTCCGGCCGACTGAATGCCGTCCAGCAACTGCGGCACTTCCCGGGCGATCAGGTATTGATTGACCGCGGCCAGCTCGATGCCTTCCTGCTGGGCCTGTTCCAGGTTCTTGGGCAGATCGGGCGACAGCCGACGGCGGATGTTCTGCACGTTGTGCATGATCGCGCCGAGGGGGTTGTTGATTTCATGGGCCATGCCTGCGGCCAGGCCACCCACCGAGAGCATCTTCTCGGACTGGACCATCATTTCCTCCAGCGACAGGCGCTGGGTGATGTCATCGATGCGGATCACCGCGCCACGGCCGGCATCGCCGGTCAGAGGGTAGAAGGTGAGGGCGTAATGACGCGACTCTTCGCCCTTGACCCAGGTGACACGCTCAATCTTGGTGACGGTGTGACGCTCGACGGTCTGTTTGATCTGCGGCAAGAAGGCGCGCATCGGCGGGAACGCCGAGTAGATGGGCTGGTTCAGCGCCTCGTCCAGCGGCGTACCGGACAGGGCGCCGGCTTCCTGATTCCACTGGGTGACGTACAGTTGCTCGTCCAGGGCAATCAGCGCTGAAGGCATGGAGTCGATGATGCTGTTGAGGTAGTTCTGAAACCCCGTGAGCTTCTTCTCGATCTTGCTGCGCACCTGCACTTCCAGCTCCAGCTTGCGGTTGGTGTGACGGGTTTCTTCCGCCAGACCCTGGGCCTGATCGTAGGCTTCCTGGGACTCATCGCGCGCGCGTCTGAGCTGCTGCTCACGGGCTTCCATGCGCGAGAGCATGGTGTTGAACGCCTCGGCGAGCGACCCGATTTCGTCCTTGTTACCGGGCCTCGCCCGCAGCGCGTAGTTCTCCTCGCGGGTGACCCGCCGGGACAAATCTTCAAGCTGGTAGATCGGCTCGGTGATGAAGCGCCGAATCTGCCGGGCGACACCGGCCCAGAGCAGGATGCTGAAAATCAGAATGCCGATACTGGCGGTCAGCGTGCCGGTGTAGAACGCCGTCGGCAGTTCGCTGCTCGCGACCAGCAACAGATGCCCCGGCGCTTGCCCTGCTTTGGGAATGGGGATGACCTGAGTGTTGCGAAACTCGGTAATGCGCCAGCTCTCCAGATCCCGATAGTGGTCAGGCATGCGCAATTTGTCGCCCTGCTGCATCTGCGCCAGACGCGTACCGCTGCTGTCGTAAACAGCCGCCGCCCGCAACGGGCCGTAATTTTTAAGTTCCTTGAGCAGCGCCTGGGCGTTGTAGGTCGAGGATAAGGCTTGCTCGGACAGCCCCGGATTGCTGATCAGTCGACCGATCGTTTGCAACGCCTGGGGCGCCATCGCTTCCTGAGAGATGTAGTAGGCGGCGCTGATGAAGGTCAGGTTGGCGACCACCAGCACGGTGGTGAGCAATACCAGCAAGGCGGCCAGCAGTTTTTGACCGACCGGCAGGTTTTCGAGGCGCTGGCGCAATGGCATGGGGTAGGTCACCGGAAGGAGGAGCGGGCAGGTTAGCGCTGTTCCGCCCGTGAGCAAACCCGTCAGTCGCTGGGCAGACCTCGGGCGTTGAGGTGTTCGATCAGGCGCAGGCGCAACAGGTTCAGTGTGGGTGCCGGGCAATCAAGCGTCGCCGCCGTGGCGCAGACATGCCCGAGCAGGTAGCGGATCTCGGTGCGGCGGCCTTGGGCGACATCCTGATACATCGAGGAATAATTCGCAGCGGTGGCGGCAATCACCTGCTGCACTTGATCCAGCAACCCTTCCGCCGCGCCGGGCTGACCGCAGCAGTGCAGCACATGGCCGAGCTCGGCACACAGCGCCGTCACTTCCTCGGCATGAGCCTGCAGCTCGCCGTTGCGGCATTGGTGCAAGACGGTCAGCGGGTTGATGGCGCAGTTGAGCGCGAGCTTGCGCCAGAGGCGTTCGGCGATGTCAGCGGTCCACTGATGGGGGATGCCCGCTTGCTTGAGTTCGTCCAGCCAGGCCGGCGCCGCGCCTTGCTGCGTGTCGCCCAGCCAGTTGAAGCCCTGTCCGGCGAACACCACGCTCCCGTCTTCATGGCGGTAGGCGCCTTCGGTGCTGGAGACAAAGATGCAGCGTGCCTCAGGAATCATGGCGGCCACGGCGTCCTGGCTGCCCAGCCCGTTTTGCAGCAGGAGCACCTCGGCCCTGTCGGTCAGGCGATGGGCGACGGCTGCAACCGCATGTTCAGCGTCGTAGGCCTTGCATGCCACCAGCAACCGCTGGATCGGTTCATCCGCGCTGACCGTCTGCGCCGGAATGGCAAACGTCTGACGCTGACCGTTTTCGTTGAGAGCCAGACCGGCTTGGGTGTTGTAGGCCGCCAGTCGAGCCTCGTCGCGCACGATCAGGCGCACCGGCCGACCCGCCCGGGCCAGTCGTGTGGCCCACAGACTGCCCAGGCTGCCCGCGCCCAGCACATGCCAGCAAACGCGACTCAAAAGAAATCACGCCCGATGACGAAGATCTCGGTGCGCAAGGAAAACCAAATCAACATCGCAGGCTCACATGAACGTGGGAAAAGTCTCGTTATAATGACCGGGCTTTCATACCGTCAAGTCAGGCGTGCTCCATCCACATGTCGAGCCGCGCCGTATCAATTGGAGAATCTAAATGCCCTCGTTCGACGTAGTGTCTGAACTGGATAAACACGAAGTCACGAATGCCGTCGACAACGCGATCAAAGAGCTGGACCGCCGCTACGACCTCAAAGGCAAAGGCAGCTTCGAGTTCACGGAAAAAGACCTGCTGATCAAGATGACCGCCGAAGAAGGTTTTCAGCTCGAAGCCATGATCGAGATCCTCAAGCTGGCCTTGGTCAAGCGCAAGATCGACGTGCAGTGCCTGGAGCTGAAGGACCCCTTCGCGTCCGGCAAGGTCATGAAACAGGAGGCCACGCTCAAGGAAGGCATCGACAAGGAGCTGGCGAAGAAGATCGTCGCTCACATCAAGGAAGCCAAGCTCAAGGTTCAGGCTGCGATTCAGGGCGAGCAAGTGCGCGTCACCGGCAAGAAGCGTGACGACCTGCAAGAGGCGATCGCTGCTCTGCGTGGTCACGAGTTCGGTATGCCGCTGCAATTCAACAACTTCCGCGACTGATTCCCCCGCGATTTGCCCTGCGATTTCATGTTGGCTCAGGAACCCGAGGGGTTCCTGTGCGTCCGAATGCAGGTCTGGCTGAAATAACGGGCCCACTCGGCGCCGTTGTTTCAGCCTTCCATGTCGCGACCCCGAGGAGAAATAGATGGACTTGGATTTAAACGGCCAGGTAGACCATCTGGTGAAAGCGTCTCAGGCCTGGATCCCGATGGTCATGCAATACGGCAGCAAAGTGCTGCTGGCAGTGGTCGTCCTGCTGGTCGGCTGGTGGCTGATCAATAGACTGACGTCCCGCGTGGGCGCGCTGTTGGCGCTGCGCCACGTCGACCTGGCGTTGCAGGGCTTTATCAGCAGCATTACCAATATCATTTTGAAGATTCTGTTGATCGTCAGCGTTGCCTCGATGATCGGGGTTGAAACCACCTCATTCGTGGCCGCGATCGGTGCGGCGGGTCTGGCCATCGGCCTGGCGTTGCAGGGCAGCCTGGCGAACTTTGCCGGCGGCGTGTTGATTCTGCTGTTCCGTCCGTTCCGCATTGGCGACTGGATCGAAGCGCAGGGCGTGTCGGGCACCGTGGACGGGATTCAGATCTTCCACACCGTGCTGCGCACCGGCGACAACAAGACGGTGATCCTGCCCAACGGCAACCTGTCCAACGGCATCATCACCAACACCAACCGTCAGCCGACGCGCAAGATCACCTTCGACGTGGGCATCGATTACGACGCCGACCTCAAGCAGGCGCTGCAAGTGCTGATGGATATGGCGGATGATCCGCGCATCCTGAAGGATCCGGCGCCCCAGGCGGTAGTCGCGGCATTGGGCGACAGCTCGATTACCGTGTCCCTGCGTGTGTGGACCAAGACTGGTGACTTCGGTGACGTGTCGAACCGCTTCAACGCTGAAATCCGCGACCGCCTGCGCGCGGCCAACATCGACATCCCGTTCCCGCAGCGGGTGATTCGTGTGGTGCAGGATGAGCAGCCCGCAAAGGCGTAACGCTCGATCGCAGACACCAAAAAGCCCCGACTCGTGAGAGTGCGGGGCTTTTTGTTGAGTGGGAAAGGCTATCTGGCGATGGACCTCGCTGCTTTGTACGCGCTCACTCTCGTTCAAACGCCGCGCTGTCGTGCATAAACGCGCTCCCACAGGATAGGGTTCGCCAGCGAATCTTTTTACAGAACCGAATCCGCAGGCTTGGTTTGCTCTTCGGGTTCGGCCGCTTCTTCCCGCGCTTCTCGGCGTGCTTCCTGCGCCCAGTGCAGGGCGATCATGAACAACGTCGGCACGCCCATCAGCGCGGTCGCCAGGAAGAAGTTGTGGTACCCCAGCTTCTCCACCATGACCCCGGAGTAGCCACCGATCAGGCGCGGCAACAGCAGCATGATCGAGCTGAGCAGCGCGTACTGAGTGGCCGAGAACTTGAGGTTGGTCAGGCTCGACAGGTAGGCCACGAACGCCGACGTCGCGAGGCCTGAGCTGAAGTTGTCCAGCGAGATCGTCACGATTAGCATCTTCAGGTTCGGGCCCATGTCGGCCAGCATCAGGAACAGCAGGTTGGTCGCAGCCGAGGTCACGCCGCCGATGAACAGGATCGGCAGAATGCCAAAGCGCACGATCGCCAGACCGCCAAACGCCGCACCGGCCAGGGTCATCACCAGACCGAAAATCTTGCTGACGCTGGCAATCTGATCCTTGGTAAAGCCCTGGTCGATGTAGAACACGTTCGCCATCACGCCCATGACTGTGTCCGACATGCGATAGGTGGCGATCAGCCCCAACAGCAGAAAGGCCTGCCAGCGATAACGCAGGATGAAATCGTTGATCGGCGTCAGCACCGGCGCCAGACCGCGGCGGCCCATGGATGACAGGCAGGCCACGGTCAGCAGCGTGTAGAGGATCGCGCGCAGAAAGGCGCGGTCTTCCATCAGCAAGTCTTTCCAGGTGGTGCCCTGAAACAGCACGCTGGCGAAATCGGTGTTGTACAGCTGGGTGAACATCGCCGGCACCGAGACCAGCAGAATGATCAGCACGAACACCGAGGCCAGTTGATGGGCGAAGCCGTAGCGCACGGCCGCCAGCTGGGTGCGGATCGGCACGGACGGTTCACGCATGATCAGGCTGGTGATCAGCGCAGGCACCATGAGCAGGCCGAACAGCACGTAGGTGCCGGCCCAGGCCGAGTGCTTGTAGGCAAAGCCGGTCGAACCGAAGCCTTCGGCGAAGTACAACGCGCCGGCAGTGGCGAGTAGGGCGGCGACGCGGTAGCCGGCCATGTAGCTGGCGGCGAGAGTCGCTTGCTGGCTGTCGCTGGCGATTTCCAGGCGGTAGGCGTCGATGGCGATGTCTTGGGTTGCGGAGGAGAACGCGACCAGCACGGCAATCGCGATCAGCCACGACAGATGCTGCTGCGGGTCACAGAACCCCATGCCGATCAGGCCCAAGGTCACCAGCGATTGCGAAAGCACCAGCCACGAGCGACGTCGGCCGAGCCGGCCCAACAAAGGCAGGCTCCATTGATCGAGCAGCGGCGACCAGACCCATTTAAAGGCATAGGCCAGGCCAATCAGGCTGGCGTAGCCAATGGTTTCACGCGCGACGCCGGCTTCACGCAGCCAGACCGAGAGCGTGGAGAACACCAACATGTAGGGCATGCCCGCGGCAAAGCCGAGCAACAGGAGCACAAACGTAGAGGGGCTGGCATATGCGGCGAGCGCGGCGCGCCAGGTTTTGCGGGGCATGGGCTGGAATCTGCCTCAGGTTACGTAAACAAAGCGCGCACTCTAACCGTTGTGCTCTGTCGGGCGCCAGCCATGACGCTGCATATCCACACGATTGTTACGGATGGTCACGCCCTCGGCCCGCAAGCGCGCCCGTTGCTCCTCGCCCGACACGGTTCCGGGGGCCAGGCTGATGCGCCCGCCGGCGCCAATCACGCGATGCCAGGGCAGGCTGCTGCCGTCCGGCAACTGGCTCAACGCTCTGCCAACGAAACGCGCCGCTCGTCCCAAGCCGGCCAGCTCGGCCAACTGACCGTAACTGACCACCTTGCCTTCCGGCACTTGATGCAGTGTGAGGTATAACGCCGTGCGCCGTGCCTCGGCGGGAGAGAGGCCGGCAGGGTCGTTTTGAGCCGATGATTGTTCGATCACGCATTCGTTCCTGTAAAAGGGATGAACGGGAATTTTCGATAAGGAACTAGGGAAACTTCCTACTGTCAGTGTTACCTGTGTCGGCGGTCTGCCGATTGCCAACCCGTTATCTATCCGGATAATGCCCGATTCTCCGCGAACCAGAGCCTTGTCGTTGCTTATGTTGTCCAGAACCCTGTTGTGCGTTGCTGTTGCTACTGCTTCTACCCCATTGCTCGCCGACACCGTCTGGTTGAAAAACGGCGACAAGATGACCGGGACTATCAAGTTCTTCGACGGCGGCAAGCTGCTGATCAATACCAAATATGCAGGCGACGTCCCGCTGGACTGGAAGGAAATCAAGACGCTGGAAAGTGACCAGCACCTTTTGGTAAAGCAGGACGCCACCACTGGCGAAGTGTCCAAGTCGTTGCAGCCGGCCGAAGATGGCAAGGTCACGCTGGCCAATGGCGATGCGCCGAAGACGGTTGAGCTGGCGAGCATCCAGCAGATCATCAAGCCCAAGCCGGTGGTCACCGATCTGGTCTGGAAGGGCAACGTCGATGCTGCACTGGACTTCCAGCGCGCCGAGAACGACACCGACGATTACAACATCGCCTTCAAGACCTCCGCGACCCATGGCCAGTGGCGCCACAACGCCAAGGGCGAGTACAACCGCGAATCGCAGGACAGCCTGACCACCACCAATAACTGGGACGCCGAATACTCGGTCGACCGGTTCTTCACGGACAAGTGGTTCTGGGACGGTCGTATCACCTACAAGCGTGACACCATTGAAGACCTGGCCCGTCAGCGCACCGTGGGTACCGGTCCGGGCTACCAGTTCTGGGACGACGAACTGGGCGCATTCAAAATCGGCGCGCTGCTCAACCGCACCGATTTCGAATACTCCAACGGCGAGAAGGACAACTTCTATTCCGTGTCCGGCACCTGGGACTACAACCGTTACCTGATCGGCAAGAAGGTCGAGTTCTTCACCAACGGTGAAGTCGGCAAGCCTATCAGCGGCGTGGCTGACTACAGCCTCGAGACGGAAGTGGGCCTGCGCTACAAAGTCACCGAATGGGCGTCGCTCAACCTCAAGGCCGAGAAAGACATCATCAGCGGCTCCGACAACGGCGACCTGGACAAGACCCGGTACACCGCCGGTTTTGGTGTTTCTTGGTAAAACAGCCTTATCAATGCCTGAGCGTGCGCAGATCACGACCTGATCTGCGTACGTTGGCTTGTTTCATTTTCAAGCGTTTTCTTTTTACGCGAATCCTCCGCGAAATCGTCACCCCCGCTCAATCTGGCACCTTCCGGCGATAACGATTATCGTGGGGCCTGCGTCGCCGTCTGCTGCTTCGCGTCCTTCGATGCCTTCGTTTTACTGTTCAGGAGCCCCACATGAGCGCCAGCGCCAACCGGCAAGCCCGTACCTTGCTGCTCAAGGAATACCGCGGCGTGTTATCGACCCATTCCAAGTCGATGCCCGGTTACCCGTTTGGCTCGGTGGTGCCTTATTGCCTGGACGACCAGGGCCGTCCGTTGATCCTCATCAGCCGCATCGCGCAGCACACCCACAATCTGCAGCTCGACGCCAAGTGTTCCTTGCTGGTGGGCGAGCGCGGCGCCGAGGATGTGCAAGCGGTGGGTCGCGTCACGCTGATGGCCGAAGCCGAGAAGATCAGCGACGAGGCGCAGATTGAAGCGGCCGCTCAGCGTTACTACCGTTATTTCCCTGAATCCGAGAGTTACCACAGTGCTCACGATTTTGATTTCTGGGTGCTGAAGCCGGTGCGCTACCGGTTTATCGGCGGGTTTGGCGCGATTCACTGGCTGGACGACGTGGCATTGGCCAATCCCTTCGCCGGGGCTGCGGAGATCAGCATGGTCGAGCACATGAATGCTGATCACGCCAAGGCCATCGCCCACTACGTCGAGCTGGCCGGTTTGCCACAGACCGAGCCCGCCACGCTGGTGGGCATCGACAGCGAGGGCATGCACCTGCGCGTGGGCCAAAGTCTGCACTGGTTGGCCTTCCCGGAGCCCTGTAATACGCCGATACACGTCCGCCAGGCCTTGGTTCACCTGGCTCACGCTGAAAAATGGCCCACACTTGAACAGGCCGAGGCTTGAATTAACGACTTTGCGACGTCACGTAAGGTCTACTGGAAGCCTTCTTCCGTCTAGGAACTCACTTTGATGCGCGTTTTTCTTCTGCTTTTATTGCTTTTTCCGGTGCTCGAGCTGTTCGTGCTGGTGAAAGTCGGGATGTCGATCGGCTTTCTGCCGACCTTCCTGTTGGTCGTTGCCGGGTCGATGCTCGGTGTTTTCGTGGTGCGGATCGCCGGTGTCGCCACCGCGTTGAGTGCCCGGCAGAGTCTGGCCCGTGGCGAGCTCCCTGCCCAGCAGATGCTCGACGGTTTGATGATGACCATCGGCGGCGGTTTGCTGGTGCTGCCGGGTTTTATCAGCGACGTGCTGGGCCTGCTGTTTCTCATGCCGTTCACCCGTCGCATGATCGTCGGCAAGGTGCGTAACCGCGCCGAGGCTCAGGCCGCGCGCCAGCGTGCGTTTGCCGAGAACATGCATGCGGCGAATTCGCCAGGCTCCATGCACCCCGGTGCTGCCCGTCCTGAAGCTCGTCGCCCTGAAGTCATTGAGGGTGAAGTGATCGAAGGCGAGTTCGAACCCCTCGATAAAAAGTGATTCAACGTCACCACGACACGGCACCTGCGGGTGCCGTGTTCGTTTTCGCGACCGCCATTCATGCAAAAAATTTCTCGGGTCAGCCTTGAAATCGGCTTGCTCGCCCTTATGTATGGGTCACCGCAAGGTTTCTGGCGCGTTTCGTCAGACCGTATTCTGCGGTTCGCTCGCGAACCGTAACCGGCAAGCCCGGATGTTTTAACCCGCCGGTGTCCGCACCGGGCGTTTAAAAACCATAATTAGGAGATCGACAATGAAGCTTCGTCCTCTGCATGACCGCGTCGTAATCCGTCGCAGCGAAGAAGAAACAAAAACTGCTGGCGGTATCGTGCTGCCTGGTTCGGCTGCTGAAAAACCTAACCGTGGCGAAATCATCGCCGTCGGCAACGGTCGCATCCTGGACAACGGTGAAGTACGCGCGCTGGCCGTGAAAGTGGGTGACAAAGTGGTGTTCGGCCCTTACTCCGGCAGCAACACTGTGAAAGTAGACGGCGAAGACCTGCTGGTGATGAGCGAGAACGAAATTCTCGCGGTCGTCGAAGGCTGAGTTGATACCCCATTTCCCGTTACTACAAAGTATTTAAGGAATAACGATCATGGCTGCTAAAGAAGTTAAATTCGGCGATGCTGGCCGTAAAAAAATGCTGGCTGGTGTCAACGTCCTGGCCGACGCAGTAAAAGCAACTCTGGGTCCGAAAGGCCGTAATGTCATCATCGAAAAAAGCTTCGGCGCTCCGCTGATCACCAAAGACGGTGTGTCCGTAGCCAAAGAAATCGAGCTGAAAGACCGTTTCGAAAACATGGGCGCGCAGCTGGTCAAAGACGTTGCCTCCCGTGCAAACGATGACGCTGGCGACGGTACCACCACTGCTACCGTTCTGGCCCAGGCCATCGTCAACGAAGGCCTGAAAGCCGTCGCTGCCGGCATGAACCCGATGGACCTGAAGCGCGGCATCGACAAGGCGACCATCGCCATTGTTGCCGAGCTGAAGAAGCTGTCCAAGCCTTGCACCGACACCAAGGCAATCGCCCAGGTCGGCACCATCTCGGCCAACTCGGACAATTCCATCGGCGACATCATTGCCGAAGCCATGGAAAAAGTGACCAAAGACGGCGTTATCACCGTTGAAGAAGGTTCGGGTCTGGAAAACGAGCTGTCTGTTGTTGAAGGCATGCAGTTTGACCGTGGCTACCTGTCCCCGTACTTCATCAACAAGCCGGACACTATGGTTGCCGAGCTGGACAGCCCGCTGTTGCTGCTGGTTGACAAGAAGATCTCCAACATCCGCGAAATGCTGCCAGTTCTGGAAGCCGTTGCGAAAGCTGGCCGTCCTCTGCTGATCGTGGCTGAAGACGTTGAAGGCGAAGCGCTGGCGACTCTGGTCGTGAACAACATGCGCGGCATCGTCAAAGTTGCAGCGGTCAAAGCCCCAGGCTTTGGCGACCGTCGCAAGGCCATGCTGCAGGACATCGCTGTTCTGACTGGCGGTACCGTTATCTCGGAAGAGATCGGCCTGAGCCTGGAAACCGCTACCCTGGAACACCTGGGTAATGCCAAGCGCGTTATCTTGAACAAAGAAAACACCACCATCATCGACGGTGCTGGCGTTCGTGCCGACATCGACGGTCGTATCGCGCAGATCCGTCAGCAGATCGGCGACACGTCTTCGGACTACGACAAAGAGAAGCTGCAAGAGCGTCTGGCCAAGCTGTCGGGCGGCGTTGCGGTAATCAAGGTCGGTGCCGGTTCCGAAGTTGAAATGAAAGAGAAGAAAGCCCGCGTTGAAGACGCCCTGCACGCAACCCGTGCAGCCGTTGAAGAAGGCGTGGTGCCTGGCGGTGGTGTTGCTCTGGTTCGTTCGCTGCAGGCGATTTCCGAACTGCGTGGCGACAACGCTGATCAGGACGTCGGTATTGCACTGCTGCGTCGTGCGGTGGAAGCGCCTCTGCGTCAGATCGTTGCAAACTCGGGCGACGAGCCTAGCGTTGTGGTCGACAAGGTCAAGCAGGGTACTGGTAACTACGGTTACAACGCTGCGAGCGGCGAGTACGGCGACATGATCGAGATGGGTATTCTCGATCCGGCCAAGGTGACGCGTTCTGCTCTGCAGGCTGCTTCTTCGATCGCCAGTCTAATGATCACCACTGAGGCGATGATTGCTGATGTGGCTGATGAGAAGGCTGCTGGTGGCGGTATGCCTGATATGGGCGGCATGGGTGGTATGGGCGGCATGATGTAAGCCAGCCGTACCCCAATGTAGAAAAAACCCCGCTTCGGCGGGGTTTTTTATGGGCTTTTTTTGGGTTTAGTGGGGGGCATATCCATTATTTGTGGTGTGGCTGATTCACCTTTCCGCCCTTACGGCGGGTCACTTTTTCCAAGAGCCGAAAAAGTAACCAAAAAGGCCCTGCTCCTGGTTTGGCCCCTCCTGCGTCGGGGTTCCTTCACTCCGGTCTCGCTCCGTGGGCCCGCGCCGAACGGGCATCCATGCCCTGACGGCGCTCTCGCCGCATCCATGCGGCTCGGCCCACTGCGCGAGACCTGCGTTCAGCCTGCACCCAAGTCGCGTTTGGCGGTGTTTGGAATTCTTGTGTACGAAGATCAAAAGCGGGTTTACGCAGATCAAGGGCTTCCCGGCTAAAGCCGGTCCTACGGGGGAGCGCCGCCGATCCCACAGGGTGGACACGTTGCTTTCAGTGGGACCGGCTTTAGCCGGGAAGAGGCCCGCTTGGGCGCCATCAATTTTCGGTCTAACCCCCGATCGTTCCCACGCTCTACGTGGGCATGCATCCCGTGACGCTCCGCGTCATTCCTGAAATGGCATTACCCTGTAACGGCTTCTCCATTCACCACCACGTTCTTCTTCTTGGCCGGTCGGTACAGCACAAAGTAATACGCCCCCAAACACAGCAGCCAGCAGAACACCGCTGTCCAGATGTTGTGGGAGAAGAAGTGCGCGCCCTGAAGCATCCGGCCGACGGAGAAGACGGTGCCCAGGCCCGCCGCGAAGATCAGGCCGGCTTTGGCCAAGCGGGGTTTGCGGTCGCGGAAGACGAAGAACAGGGCGAACAGTGTGAAGCCGGTGGCTGCGTGACCGCCGGGCCAGCAGCGGCCGGGTTTGTCGGTTTGCGGGCGGGGGCTGAGGAGTTCACTGTAGGTTTCCTGGCCGCCGAATTCTTTCAGGCTCCACGGGCATTGCACCGATGTCACGACTTTCACCGGCGTAACAAAGCTGGTGGATAACGCCATCGACAGCACCATGCAGCCCAACTCGCGTTTCCACGGCTTCAGCACGTTGACGAAGAACGAGGCGATGAAGCTCACGAAGGACAAAACGCCGATGGCGATGACGGCTTGTTTGGCGCGGTCGTGCAGGACGTCTTCGAGAAAGAAGCTGTGGCGCCCGATGAACTCGCCCGCTACGGGGTCGTAGGCCAGTTTGGCGATGTCCATGTCCAGCGAAGTCAGTTCCAGCAAGATCAGAACGATGGCGGTCACGGCCGGGATGCCCAGATAAACCCAGAAGTTGATCGGGCGTGAGGCGGGCCGTTCGAGTGCGTGTGACATGGCGAATCCCGTGTAGTGGGCGAGGGGGAGCGGGGGGGTTATTGAGCCAGAGCGGTGCGAAGTCTGAGCAGAACGCTGTCGCGGCGCCGTGAACCGCGAGTGAAAAAAACGTTATGCACGGAGGTGCTGGCCCTTGAGCGCGCATCGCCGTAAGCTGCCGCCAACTCTGACCTTGTTGAACGGCCTCTCGCGCCGTGTCCCGGGTCTCGCCACACCGCATAGGGAGACACGCGCCATGAGAATTCTGCTGGTTGAAGACAACCGCGACATCTTGGCAAACCTCGCCGATTATCTCGGTTTGAAGGGTTACACCGTCGATTGTGCCCAAGACGGCCTGTCCGGTCTGCACCTGGCGGCGACCGAGCATTACGACCTGATCGTGCTCGACATCATGCTGCCCGGCATCGACGGTTACACCCTGTGCAAGCGCCTGCGTGAAGACGCGCGCCGCGACACGCCGGTGATCATGCTCACCGCCCGCGACCAGCTCGACGACCGCCTGCAGGGTTTCCGCTCCGGCGCCGACGACTACCTGCTCAAGCCGTTCGCGCTGTCGGAACTGGCGGCGCGCATCGAGGCTGTATTGCGTCGTGCTCAGGGTGGTGGGCGGCGTACCCTGCAGGTCGCCGATCTGATCTACGACCTGGACACTCTGGAAGTGACTCGCGAAGGGCGTCTGCTCAAACTCAACCCGGTGGGCCTGAAATTGCTGGCGGTGTTGATGCAGAAGAGCCCTCACGTCCTGCGTCGTGAAGTCCTGGAAGAAGCCCTGTGGGGCGATGACTGCCCGGACAGCGACAGCCTGCGCAGCCATGTTCACCAATTGCGCCAGGTCATCGACAAGCCGTTCGCCAAGCCGCTGTTGCAGACCGTCCACGGTGTCGGGTACCGCCTCGCCGAGGGGCGTGATGGAGTTTAAGCAGAGCCTCGCCCAACGGATCATCATCGCCTTCGCCTTGATGAGCGCGCTGGTTGCCGGGTGCTTCGCGATGGGCATCGTCGCGACGGTGCACCTGGTCGAAGAGAAGCTGATTTCGGCCGGACTGGGCGGCGACCTGACGCGTCTGCTGCTGATGGACAGCGTCAACGACTGGAGCCATCGCCCCGAGCCGGATCAGCTGTTTTACTTCAGCGGCGGCCCGGGGGATTTCGAGCTGCCGAAGGATTTGCGTCACCTGGAACCGGGCTTTCACGAAGTATTTCGCGGGCCGTTGTCCTACCACGCCATGGTTGAGGTCGTAGACGGCCGTCACTACGTGCTGCTTCAGGACCAAAGCGATTTCGAAGAGCGTGAGCGTGTGCTGTTCGCCGTCGTGCTGGTGGGCTTTGTGCTGGCGCTGGCGCTGGCGATCTTCCTCGGCTGGATATTGGCGCGCCGGGTGATGGCGCCGGTTGTGCGGCTGGCGCGACAGGTGCGTCATCGCGATCAGTTGCTCGGCCTTGCCCCGCCTCTCGCCCCTGATTACGCCGCCGACGAAGTGGGTGAGCTGGCGGTGGCCTTCGACGCCACGCTGGGCCGCCTGCGCGATGCCCTGACCCGTGAGCGGATGTTCACCAGCGACGTCAGCCACGAACTGCGCACGCCGTTGATGGTGCTGGCCAGTTCCTGTGAGCTGCTGCTGGAGAACCCGGCGCTGGATCAGCGCGCCCGTGCCCAGGTTGAGCGCGTGGCGCGGGCGTGCGAAGAAATGCGCGATCTGGTGCAGACCTTCCTGATGCTGGCCCGCACCCAGCGCGATGACCTCGCCCTGTACCCGCAACTGACCCTGCAAGGCGCCGCCCAGCAACTGATCAGCCTGTGGCGCGAACCGATCGAACGCAAAGGCCTGACCCTGGAATACCTGCCCGGCGAGCCCTCCGATACTGCTTACAACGCCACCTTCCTCTATGCCGTGATGGGTAACTTGCTGCGCAACGCGTTGCACTACACCGACACCGGCTTCATCCGCCTGACCCTGCGAGAAGGCGGGTTCATGGTGGAGGATTCCGGCGTGGGCATACCGGAAGAAAAACGTGAGGCGATGTTTCAGCCATTTGTGCGCGGTACCGAGCAACGCGGCGAAGGTTTGGGTCTGGGACTGTCATTGGTGCAGCGTATCTGCGAGAACCAGGGGTGGTCCGTCAGCCTGGACACCATGGAGCCAAATGGCTGCCGGTTCAGCGTGGACATGGGTTTGCGCCCTGGCAAAGACTCCGGTCGGTTGCCGTCGACAAATGTACAGCCTGTGTAAAGGTGCTAAAACAGACCGGGATATGGCCGTATGCTGGCCCTAAGTCTTTGAATAATCTCGTAACATTTGTTCACTTTTTCGGACGCTTTTTTCACATTCATCTGACCTGAGCGTGACGCTTCGCTGCTTAGTTTGGCCCTCTCATCAAAGGGGAGGCAGCCATGAGCAAGCGGATCGAACTGGATTTTTCACGCAAATACGACGACGAACACGCTAAAAGGTATTTGCGCAAACACAACGATGGACTGGCCAGGCGCCTGTCTGATCGCCGGGACAAACAACTCGCTCGCCGCGCACTGGCGCTGGCGGGCGAACCGGGGCTGGTGCTGGATTTACCCTGCGGCGCAGGACGTTTCTGGCCAGTGCTGGCCGAGAAAGCCAACCGGGTGATCATCGGGGCGGACAACTCGGCTTCCATGGTCAAGATTGCCTGCGAGTCGCAACCCGCGGAGATCGTCAAGCGCGTGCAGCCGCTGCAGACATCGGCGTTTGCCATCGAGATGCCGGACAACGCTGTCGACAGCATCTTCTGCATGCGCTTGATGCATCACATTGGCAAGGCTGAAGACCGCGCCGTGCTGTTGAAAGAGTTTCACCGGGTGAGCCGGGACAGCGTGATCGTGTCGCTGTGGGTGGATGGCAATTTCAAGGCCTGGAAGCGGCGCCGCGCTGAAGGGTCGCGACCGAAACATGATTATCAGAATCGCTTCGTGCTGCCGGTGGCCACCGTAGAGGCCGAATTTGAACAGGCAGGGTTTCGGATTCAGGAGCGCCTGGATTTCCTGCCGATGTACGCCATGTGGCGTGTGTATCTATTACGTAAGAGGTAACAGGATGGCCGTGGATTTCGCAACAGAGTTAGCCGTTCCCGCCAAGGACCGCTTCGCCTATTTCTGGAACACACGGGGTGAGTGGGTTGAAGAGCCCAATGTGCGCCGTGGCGGTGAAAGTGGCGTGCAGCGTGTCGTCTCGGAAAACGGTCGGCTGCTGTATGTGAAGCGTCAGACCGGCCATATCTATCGCAGCTGGCTGCACCCGTTTGGCCGTCCGACCGTGCTGCGCGAGCGCGATGCCCTCGAAGGTCTTCGCCAGCTCGACGTCAACGTGCCGCGCATGGTGTTCTGTGGTGCCGAGCGCGATGAGAACAACGAGTGGCGTGCATTGCTGGTTACGGCCTCGCTGGATGGCTTCGACGAATTCGAAAACTGGCTGCGTGCCGGCGGTCGCGAGCAGCACGGCGAAGTGGTGTACGAGCAGATGCTTCAGGAAATCGCCAGCAACCTGGCCCGTATGCACAAGGGTCGCTGGCAGCACAGCTGCATTTACATCAAGCACGTTTTCGTTCGCGTCGTGGGCGAGGGCGCCAATGCCAAGGCTGAGGTCGCGTTGCTCGATCTGGAGAAATGCCGTCAGCGGCTGACGTCTTATGCCGCCGCCCAGCACGACATGAAACAACTGCGTCGCCATTCGTCGTTTCAGCCAGCGGACTGGACCAAGCTGGTCTACTTTTACGAGACCGCGTTTGGCAGGCCCATCAAAGGTTTACAGCGATGAAGTTAGAAATGGCGCGAGGTTTGTTTTTGGTCGGGGCGTTGGGGGTGACTTCCATCGCGTTGGCCGCCTGGGATCAACCCGGGCCGAAGATTTTGAGCGCAGTGCATGGCGAAGGCCATTGCCCGCTGCCTCGGGTGGCCAAGATGTCCGACACGGCCCGGCCTGATCACGATCTGCTCCTGTTGATGTTCGGCCTGGCCCAGGGAAGCGGACCACAAGGCTGATTCCTTTCTGTTGCACTGACCTAAAGGCCCCGAAGATCGGGGCCTTTTTTGTGGGCGTGGGGCCAGGTTCGTGTATCAGTTACGAGCATCCATCGTGGCACTCGAATGGCCATTGCCTTCGGGCTGCGGCTCGTCCCGTCGCGCCAGCAGCGTATACACGCACGGCAGCACAAAGAGCGTGAACAACGTCCCCACCGACATGCCGGTGGCAATCACCAGACCAATGTCAAAGCGGCTGACCGCGCCCGCGCCGGTGGCGAGGATCAGCGGCACCATGCCGAACACCATCGCTGCCGTGGTCATCAGTACGGGCCGCAAGCGAATCGCCGCCGCTTCCTCGACCGCTTCGCGGGCGGTCAGGCCCTTGTCGCGGCGGAGCTGGTTGGCGAATTCGACGATCAGAATGCCGTGCTTGCTGATCAGCCCGATCAGCGTGACCAGACCCACCTGGGTGTAGATGTTCAGCGACGAGATCCCGAGGAACAGCGGAATCAGCGCGCCGCAGATCGACAGCGGCACCGTCACCAGAATCACCAGCGGATCGCGGAAGCTCTCGAACTGTGCGGCCAGCACCAGAAAAATGATCGCCAGGGCCAGGCCGAACGTCACCCACAGCGCATTGCCTTCCTGTACGTACTGGCGGGATGCGCCGGCGTAGTCGTAGGCAAAACCCGGCGGCGACTCTTCGATAGCGATCTGTCTCACCAACTCAATCGCCTCCGCCTGACTCACCAGCGGGAAGCCGGAGATGATCGCCGAGTTGAGCTGCTGGAACTGATTGAGCTGCCGGGGTCTGGCCCGGTCGCTGACGGTGATCAGCGTCGACAACGGCAGCATCTTGCCTTCGGTGTTCTTGACGTAGTAATTCGCCAGCCAGGCCGGGTTGTCGCGGTAGGCCCGCTCAACCTGCGCGATGACCTTGTAACTGCGCCCGTCGATGGTGAAGCGGTTGATCTCCGCCTCGCCGAGGAGCGTCGCCAGACTGCCGCCCAGGTCCTGCATCGACACGCCCATCTGCGCGGCTTTGGCGCGGTCGATATCGACCACCACTTCCGGCTTGTCGAAGGCTAGGTCAACGTCCAGAAACGCGAATTTGCCCGATTCGGCGGCGCGTTTCTTGATGCGATCCGTCACCTCCAGCAGCGCGGCATAGTCGCCCGGTGTGTTAATCACAAACTGAAACGGCAGGCCCTCACCGGTGCCGGGCAAAGACGGCAGGTTGAAGCCGAAAATCTGCAGCCCGGTGATGCCGTTGAGCTTGGCCTGCACCTCAGGCAGCAGCTCCATTTGCGTGCGGCTGCGCTCATCCCACGGCTTGAGCAGGAACCCGCCGACGCCGGTCTGCACGCCATTGAAACCGTTGATCTGGAACGAGGAGTAGTACTCCGGGAACGCTTTGAAAATGCTGATGAACTGGTCGGTGTATTTATTCATGTAATCGAGGTTGGTCGGCTGCGGCGCCGTCGCCATCATGAAGATGATGCCTTGATCCTCGTCCGGCGCCAGTTGCGATTGGCTCAGTTTGAGAAACACCGGAATCAGGCACAGCACCAGCACCGCGAACACGATCACCACCGGCCGGGTATTCAGCGTGCCGTGAAGGACACGCTGATAGCGGACCTTCAGGCTTTCGAAGGCGTGATCGAGTTTGTGCGCCAGGCCGCTGGGGTTCTCGTCCCGACGCAGCAGTACGGCGCACATCATCGGCGACAGGGTCAACGCGACGATTCCGGAGATGACCACTGCGCCGGCCAGCGTCAGGGCGAATTCCTTGAACAGCGCACCGGTCAGTCCCTCCAGAAAACCGATGGGTGCATAGACCGCTGCCAGGGTGATGGTCATCGACACCACCGGCATGGCGATCTCGCGAGCGCCCTCAATGGCCGCATCGAAGGGCGTCTTGCCTTCCTCGATGTGCCGGTGAATGTTCTCCACCACCACGATGGCGTCGTCCACCACCAGACCGATCGCCAGGACCATCGCCAGCAGCGTCAGCAAATTGATCGAATAGCCCATCAGTTGCATGAAAAACAGCACGCCGATCATCGACAGCGGGATGGTGATCACCGGGATCAGCACCGAGCGCAAGGCACCCAGAAACAGGAACACCACGACGATGACGATAAGCACCGCTTCGATCAGGGTTTTCACCACCTCATGGATCGAGGCCTGAATGAACAACGTGGCATCGTAGGCAATGGATGCTTTCAGGCTTGGCGGCAGTTGGGCTTCCAATTCGGGCAGGATGCGCCGCACTTCCTTGATCACGTCCAGCGGGTTCGAGCTGGGCGTGCCCTTGATGCCGATGTACACCGACGGGGTGCCGTCGAACGAGCTGACCGTGTCGTAGTTCTCGGCGCCCATCTCCACCCGCGCCACATCGCCCAGCAGCACGCGACTGTCGCCCACGGTCTTGAGCGGGATGGCCGCGAAGGTCTCGGGGGATTTCAGGTCGGTGCTGGCGTTGACGCTGGTGACCACGTACTCGCCCTTCACCTCGCCCGCCGCGGACAGGAAGTTGTACTTGCGCACGGCTTCGGTGACGTCGCTGGCGGTCAGGCCGAAACCGGCGAGCTTGACCGGATCGAGCCACAGGCGCATGGCGAACACCTGATTGCCCAGGATCTCCGCTTCGGCCATGCCCGGCAGCGTCGCCAGCTTCGGCTGAATGACCCGGGACAGGTAATCGGTGATCTGCGGGTTGCTCAGCTCGGCGCTGTAAAAGCTGATGTACATCAGCGCCGAGGCGTCGGCGGCTTCCTTGCTCAGCACCGGGTCTTCGGCGTCTTGGGGCAGCTTGTTCTTGACCTCGTTGGCCTTGGCCAGCAGCTCGGTGTAGAGCCGGTCGCTGTTGGAGCCGATGCGCGCATAGATGGAAATGACCGAGAAGTTCTGCCGACTGACCGAGGTCATGTAGTCGATGCCTTCGGCGCTCGCCAGACTCTGCTGCAGCGGCTGGGTGATGTAGCCCTGAATGGTTTCAGCGTTGGCGCCGGGGTAAGCCGTGGTCACGGTGATCAGCGCGTTTTCCATCTGCGGGTACTGGCGGATGGTCAGCTTGCTGAACGCCTGAAAACCCAGCAGCACGATCAGCAGGCTGATCACGCTGGCGAGCACCGGGCGACGGATGAACGGGTCTGTAAAGGCCATGATCGATTCCTTGATCAGTCAGCTTTGGGCTGGCTGTTCTGCGCCGCCGGGGTGGCGTCAGACGGTGTTGCCGGGTCGGCCACGATGGCGACGGCGGCGCCGTTATCCAGTTTCAACTGGCCGCCGGTGACCACCTGCTCGCCGGGTTTCAATCCTTTGCTGATGATGACCAGCCCGCCGCGACGCTCGCCGGTCTCGACGAAGCGCCGCTCGACCATGAGCTGAGGCTCGCCCTTGCTGTTGTGTTCCGGCTGGCCGTCGGCGGTCTTTTTCGGCACGACGACGTACACCGAGTTTCCGTACAGCGTGTAAGTGATCGTGCTTTCCGGCAACACCAGTTGCGGCGTGTCCTGCCCGAGCAGCACTTGCAGGCTGGTGAACATGCCGGGCAGCAGTTGGCTGTCGGGGTTGGGCAAGGTGGCGCGAATCAAGACGTTGCGGGTGGTGTCTTCGACCTTGGGGTTGATGGCGCTGATGCGCGCGGTGAATACGCGGTCCGGGTAGGCCGCGACGCTCACCTGCACCTGTTGGCCGAGGGCCAGTTTCGGCAGCACCTGCTCCGGCACGAAAAAGTCGGCGTACAGGCTGGTCAGGTCCTGGAGCGTGGCGATCACCGTGCCGCTGGCGAGGTAGTCGCCGACGTCCACCTGACGAATGCCGATCGTGCCGCTGAAGGGCGCGAGGATGCGCTTCTTCGCCAGGGAGGCGTTCAGTTGCGCGACGGTGGCAGCGGCTTTTTTCTGGGTGGCGGCGAGCTTGTCGAAGTCGCCGCGCGAGATGGCCGACTCCCCCACCAGTTTGCTGCCACGTCCGTACTCGACTTGCGCCAGACCGAGGTCCGCTTCGGCAGTGCCGAGCAGGGCCTTTTCCACATCGCTGTCGAGCTGTAACAGCGGCTGACCGATCTTGACCTTCTGGCCGGATTCAAACTGCACGGCCTTGACCGTGCCCGCGATTTCCAGCGAAAGATCCACGCCCTGGGATGCCTTGAGCGTGCCGATGGCCGGCAGACGATTCTGCCACGGGCGCTCCGCAACAACGGCCACCGCCACATTGATCGGCGGCTTCGGCGCCGTAAATTGCTGGATCTGCTGATAGACCGAAAACGCTTTGTACCCGCCCAGGGCCAGCACCACGATCAGGACAATGCCCAACATGATCAACATGCGGCGACGCAACATATTCCACTTCCTTGGAAAACCGATGAATCAGGCGAGCACGTTAGTCGTGTCGCGATTTAGTTGCCAGTGGCATTGATTGAATTCGGGATCGGCGTCCTACCGGAATCATGGTTTATCGCTGGGCATGCCCGCCGCCCTGACATTGCGCTGTCGCCCAGCGAAAACGGTACCTGTAGGAGTGAGCTTGCTCGCGAAGTCGGTATTCCATGCGCTGAAAATCTAGGAGATGTTCCTGCCTCTTCGCGAGCAAGCTCACTCCTACAAGGTGATGTGGTTGCGCGACAGTTCGGCGTCTGGACAACCCGAAGGGGCCCGCGCCGTCGCCTATCCTCGATCAAACCAGATGCAGATGGTTATCCCACAACCCCGCCGGCAGCTCCAGCGGCTTGGCGACCAGCACCGTCTCGCGGCAATCATAAAAACGGCAGCGCCCTTGGCCGGAGGTCACGACGAAGCCGTCCGCCACCGCGCCCACCCCGGCGCAGTCGGGCAGCGGCGCATCCAGCTTCAGCGCGCCGCTGTCCAGGTCCCAGATGAAGAAGCGGTTGCCCCTCGGCGCGGTCAGTGCCACCAGCCGCAGGTCGTTGTGAATGGCGACGCTGGCGGTGTAATGCGCCATCGCCTGCAGTTGTTGCTCGGCCACCGGGAACGCTTGAAACGGCTGGCCCGGCCGCTTGATGGCGAGCAGCTCGGCGGATTCGTGGGAAGGCCCCATGAACTGCTGCCCTGCAACAATGGTGCCGTCGCGGGCGATCGCCATATGCCGCACGCTGTTCATCTGTTGCGACAGCGTCTCTTTGCTCAGCAGCGTGCCGTCGCGCTGCATCAGCACCAGACTGGGTTCCATGGCGTCGAGGTTCATTTCGACGCGGCTCTCGGCCTCGGTGCGAATGCCGCCGTTGGCGACTGCAAGGGTTTCGCCATCCGGCATCCATGAAACCTGATGGGGCCCGACGCCGTGGGTAGAAATCTCACCGGTGCGTTGCAGCCGCTCATCAACGAATCGATACACGCCCAACAGTCCGCGGCCCGGCTCCGTCGTGTCGTTCTCGGTGGCGTACAGCCATTCGCCGTCCTTGTGAATGACCGCGTGGCCGTAGAAGTGTCGGTGGGGTTGCGAGGTGATGGTTTGCAGCAAGCGACCGTCC
Source organism: Pseudomonas sp. Ps21-P2 (assembly GCF_039672565.1). Taxonomy (NCBI): domain Bacteria; kingdom Pseudomonadati; phylum Pseudomonadota; class Gammaproteobacteria; order Pseudomonadales; family Pseudomonadaceae; genus Pseudomonas; species Pseudomonas sp. Ps21-P2. The sequence continues at coordinate 194,837 of NZ_JBDFPL010000007.1, read as the reverse complement.
CGCAGGTCGATCAGGTAGCTTTCGGTACCCGGCCGGCGCGCGACGAACAGCGCGATCGGCAGGCTCGGGTGATTGATGATGTCGTGGCAGCGCTGGGCGACGGGTGTGGCGAATACTTGCGTGCCGTCGATGCGATAACCCACCGCGAAGTGCTGGCCGTTGCCGTCGTCTCGGGCGGACAGCAGCAGCGGGCTTTCGCCTTTTTTCGCGAAAAGCGTCCAGCCGCCAAACGTGACGGCGCTGAGCAGCAGGCTGCCCAGACCCAGAGCCTGACGTCGCAACATATCAGTCACCATCATTGGCGTTGAAGCCCAGTTGAATGCCCAGCGCTTTGGCCAGTTCGCCTTCGTGCAGGCGATGGACTACGTTGAGGCTGTCGTAGAAAGCGTTGAGCTGCTGACGACCTTCTTCGGTGGCCAGCAGATCCCCGAGCGGCGGTTTCAGTGCGGCCAGTTGGCGATTGCTCTCAGCGTAGGCGGCGTCGATCTTGTCGGCCAAAGGCTTCTGTTCCTTGGGCAACAGCCCGCGTAAACCTTTGTTATCAACACCGGCCCAGACCGTCTGGGCACTGGCCAGACTCGCCTGCAAGCTGCTGAGCGAAGCCTTGCTGCGCCACGCTTCCGCCTGAAACGGCTGCGGCACACCCTTGGTGCCGCGGCCCAGCGGCGTGCCGAGCTTTTTCTTCAATGAGTCCAGTGCGGTCACTTGCACGCGCAGCAACTCGGCAATGGCCTCGTGGGAATCGGCGTAGCGCTGGTTGGGAAACTTGCTCAGCTGAGCGAGCATGCCGTCGTTGCTGTTCCAGCTGTTGAGGATGTCTTCTGCCAACGCCTTCTGACGCTCACCAATGGCGACCAGCAGCGGGCAGTAGCGGGCTTTCTGCTTGGCGTTGGCCATGTCGATGTCGGCGTCGAACAGGATGTATTCATAGGCCGACAGGCCCTGAACCACGACGCTGGATTTCGTCAGGGCGTCAGCACTGATCTGCGGCTGTGCGGTGACCAGTTGCTCCACCTGACGGCCAACGAGGTTTTTCTTGTCCGGCCAGAACTGAATCTGCCAGGCGCGATTGCCTTCGGCCAGCGGCCCGATGAGCAGCGGTTGCAGCTCGGCCCAGGCTTTTTGCGCGTGCAGGAAGTCGGCGCGGGCGGTGTCCAGGTCGGATTTGCCCTGGCAGTAGGACAGCGCACTGATCGCCAGTTGCCGGTCGGCATCGACCCAACGGCTGTAGGTCGGCAGGATGACCTGACTGGCGATGGCGGCAGACGTCACGGCTTGCGGGTCCGACGGCGCGCACGCGCCCAGTGCCAAAGCGGCGAGGCTGGTGAGCAACAACTTGGGGCGGAACATGCCCGACTCCTTATCTTCAGAAATACGTTAGAGAGAATTCAAGAACGCCAGCAGCGCCGCGCGTTGCTCCGCGTCAAAGGCGAGCACCTGACGTTGCGCCGGCAGCGCCTCGCCGCCATGCCAGAGCACGGCTTCCATCAGGTCGCGGGCACGTCCGTCGTGCAGAAACTGGGTGTGGCCACTGACGGTCTGCGTCAGGCCAATGCCCCACAGCGGCGGGGTGCGCCACTGCTGGCCGCTGGCCTGAAATTCGCTGAGATTGTCGGCCAGGCCTTCGCCCATGTCATGCAGCAACAGATCGGTGTAGGGGCGGATGACCTGATTCGCCAGTTCGGGCTCGGCGGCGTCGGCGGAAGTGGTGAATTCAGGCGTGTGGCATTGCTGGCAGCCGGCCTTGAAGAACAGGCTCTTGCCCGCCAGCACCTGCGGGTCGGCCACGTCGCGGCGCGCCGGGACGCCAAGGTTGCGGGTGTAGAAGGTGATCAGCCGCAGGATGTTGTCGCTGACTTCCGGCTCGCCGTTCGGGCCGTTGCCGTTGGGCGCGGCGAGGCACGCGGTCTGCGACGGCGTGCAGTCGTCGACCGGCATCAAGGTGGACGTCAGGCCCATGTCACCCGCCAGCGCGTGGGCATTCTGCTGCTTGATGCTCGGCTGCGAGGCTTTCCAGCCGAAACGGCCGAGGACGGTTTTCTGCTGCGCATCGTCCCAGACCCAGTTGGGTGTGCCGGTGATGCCGTTGCCTTGCTCATCGTTGGGGTTGGCGTTGGCCAGAATCGCCGCCTGCGGAATGGCTTCCAGAAGCCCGAGGCCGACCATTGGCGGAGCAATGCGCGCGGAAGCTCGCGTCTGCGGGTGCATCGGGCCGTAACCGGGTTGGGTGATCTGCAGGGTAGGGCGGCGCAGGTGCACCGGGGTGCCGTCGCGAAAATGCACGGTCATCGAATCGTAATCGACCCGCACCTTGCCCTCAGGCGTGACGCCGGGGATGGCCATGTCCTGGAGTTGCTTGCCGTATACAGGCTCGGGCGTCAGACCCAACTGCTTGATGTGTTCGGCGAACGCCGGATCGTCGGGAATCGACAGGCGCACCAGCATTGACACGGCGTTGTCGGCGCCGGGCTCGGGCGGGTGGCCGCGGCCGTCCTTGATGTGGCAGTTCTGGCAGGCGTTGGTGTTGAACAACGGACCCAGGCCGTCGCGGGCAGTGGTAGTCGACGGGGCAATCACCCAGGGGTTGCGGAAAAAGCTGTTGCCGACGCTGAAGTCCAGCCGCCGGGCGGGCGACAGGTTGGCTGAAGGCAGGGAAAACGCATTGCGGTCGCTTTTGTTGACGGTGGTGGCGCCGCCCGAGCGCGACTCGCCCGGTTCGGCAGCGGTGAAACGCGGGGCGTCATCGCACCCACTCATGGCAAGCGCCATCAGCAGGAGAAACGAAGGACGGAACCACGCAGTCATACAGGTCCTGCAAAGGCGGGAAATCGGGGCGAGCAAGCTTACCAGCCCCGAGTTTGATGAATAAGAGGGATTAGCGTTTGCAGGCCCTCTCGTAACGTGTTGTTACCAAATCATCCGCGGGTGACGTGCCCGCAAAACTCACGCGCCGGCGATCTCCAGCGCCGGGTTTTCCACCAGCAGTTGCATGAGACGCCGCTCGCCCTCGACCACCTTGAATGACCGGTAATCGCCAATGCCGTCGAGCTGCCGTTCGCGTTCGCGGATCGCCAGCTCCTTGGCCCTCTCGTAGCCGTAATGTTCGACCCTGAATGACTTGGTGACACTGCTGCCGTTGCGCAGCGTGGTCCGCGCCACCCAATAGGCGATGCCGGTGTAACAGCGGTAATGCACCCCCGGATAACCGCTGGTGTTGGTGGCGATGATGCGTTGACGGATGTCGCGGCTGAGCTTGGGCAGGTGGGCCAGCAGCAGCTGGTCACGGCACGCGTCGGCGGCTTGGCGTGCCGGATCTCGGCCACCGTAGCGGGAGAAGGAAAACAGTCGGTTGAAGGTTCTGCCGTCGCGGTAGATCGTCACCTTCCAGGCACGCGGGCCCTTGACGCCGACCAGCAGGTGAATACCGTAATCGTTGGCTTTGAGCTTACTGACGCGGCGCCTTTTATTGTTTCTCTTGGGCACTTTCTGTCTCCTCCTGGATAGGGTGGGGTCAAGGAAGTGCGCATGATCAGCGGCGGGGGAGGCGTGTTCAATCCGACAAGGAGCGAACAGGAAATGCCCTACAACGCTTACAGACCGGTCCCCAAACAACGCCGTTTTGCTGGGACTTTCAGGCGTCGATTGACGAAAAAAATGCCGGCCCGTGGACGGGTCGGCATTTGTTTGCAGCGGGACCGACTTCAGTCGGGAAGGCGCGGTCCCACCGGTTTGAAGCGGATCAGAACTCGTGGTCGGCGTTGTCCGGGTTCAGGTCGGTGATGCCCAGCTTGCCAGCGGCTTGCTCGATGGCGCCGGTCTGTTTGACCAGCGCGGCAATCGCGTCGCGCACGACCTGGTTGCCCGCTGTATTGCCCGCCGCGATGAGTTGGTCGAAATGCTCGCCCTTGTTGGCGTGGTCGACGATGACCTGCAGCTTCGCCTGGGTCGCATCGAGATCAGCGCGCACGGTCTGGTCGGTGGCGGCGTCGGCGGTGGCGACCAGCGAGGACAGGCTCGCGCCGCTCACTTTGCTGCCGTCGACGCGGGTGTATTCACCCAGGTAGACGTTGCGGATGCCCAAGCCGTTATAGAAATGCGAGTTGTGGGTGTTGTCGCTGAAGCAATCGTGCTCGTCTTCGCTGGAATTGGCCTCCAACGCGACTTTCATGCGCTCGCCCGCCAGTTCACCGAGCGACAGGCTGCCCATGCCGAACAGCATTTTGCGCAGCCCGCTCTCGGCGGACTCAGCTTCCAGCGTGGCGCGGTAGTTGTCGGCGACGCCCGGCTTCCAGTTGTTGACCATTTCTTCGAGGTCGCTGACCAACAGGTCGGTGGCGGCTTTCAGGTAGGCGCGGCGGCGATCATTGTGGCCGCCGGTGCCGCCCTGGCCTTCGATGTAGTCGCTGGCCGGACGCTCGCCGGCGCCCGGGCCGGTGCCGTGCAGGTCCTGGCCCCAGAGCAGGAATTCGATGGCGTGGTAACCGGTCGCCACGTTGGCTTCCGCACCGCCGAGCTCGTTCAGGCTGGCGAGTTTTTCAGGGGTGATTTCTGTGACGTCGACTTTGTCCTCGCCCACTTGCACTGACGTGTTGGCGATGATGTTGGCAGTGGCGCCCGGATTGCCCAACGCGTGCTGGTAATCCTTGGCGACGTAGTCGATCAGGCCTTCGTCCAGCGGCCATGCGTTCACCTGACCTTCCCAGTCGTCGATGATGGTGTTGCCGAAGCGGAACACTTCGCTCTGCATGTACGGCACCCGCGCCGCAACCCAGGCGTCTCGCGCTGCTTTCAGGGTCTGGTCATTGGGTGTGGCGAGGAAAGCATCGACTGCCGTGCTGAGCTTTTTGGCAGTGGATTCGGCGTCGCTGAAAACGGCGAATACCATATTGGCGTAGTTGGCGACCACTGCCCGGGTGGCCGTTTCGTTGGGCTGGGCAGGCGCGGCGGCGGAGGTCGGCGCTGGAGCCGGCGCGGCGGTTGCGGCCGGTGCAGGGGCGGGCGCTGCGGCGGCGGGCTTGTCCTTGCCTTGATCACAACCGGCCAGAGCAATGGCGACAGCCAGCAGACTTGCGGTTGCCAGGGGCATACGAATCATGACGGAATCCTGCATCGAGAAGAGGTGTGAACGGTGGCGAACGCCAGAAAATGCTGCGACATAATGCGAAAGATTTGCATTCTGTGTAAAGGCCATTTGCCCAGGCCGGCGGAGGGAGATATTTCAAGCTGTTTCAGGGGATGATTCAGGATGTCCGCAGGCGCGGCGGTGTTTCCAAGGATGCGCCTTTGCGTCGAAAGCCCGTTGTGTCAGAGCGCCTCGCTGTGAGTGCGCTGGGCTTGCTTCAGGTAAACCAGCAGCTCCCGCGCCGGCAGCGGCTTGCTGTAGAAATACCCCTGACCTTCGTGGCAGCCCTCGGAAATGATGTACGCCTCTTGCTCGGCGGTCTCCACGCCTTCGGCGATCACCTGCATGCCCAAACTTTTGCCGAGCTGGATGATGGCGCGCACGATCGTCGCGTCGTCATCGTCGTCGAGCAGGTCCTGGACGAAGCTCTTGTCGATCTTGATCTTGTCCAGCGGCAGGCTTTTCAGATAACTCAGCGATGAATAACCGGTGCCGAAGTCATCGATGGCGATCAACGCCCCGGAGCGGCGCAGGCTCAACAAGTGCTGCGCGGCGGTGGTGATGTCTTCCATCAGGCCGGTTTCCGTGACTTCCAGCTCCAGACTGCGGGGCGGCAGGCGGTAGATCTGCAACAGATTGTTCACCACCCGCGGCAATTCGGCGTGGTGCAGCTGCACGGTGGACAGGTTCACCGCCATGCGCAGGTCACTGAAGCCCTGGTCGTGCCATTCGCGCAGCTGTTTGCAGGCCTGATCCAGCACCCACTCGCCGATGGCGATAATGGTGCCGTTCTGCTCGGCCAGCGGGATGAACAGGTCGGGCGGCACGAAGCCGTGTTCCGGGTGAATCCAGCGGATCAACGCTTCGACACCGACGACACTGTGATCGCGATAGCTGATCTGCGGCTGATAGACCAGATGAAACTGCTCGCGGGCCATGGCTTCGCGCAGGTCTTTTTCCAGCTCGCGACGACGGCGCATCTCGCTGTCGACGCTGGCGATATAAAACTGGTAGCGATTGCGCGAGCGGGTCTTGGCCAGCGTCATGGTCTGTTCGGCTTTCTGCAGCAGCTTCTCGGTGCTGTCGCCATCTTCGGGGAACAGCGTGATGCCGATGGTGGCGCGCAGACGAATCTCTTGCTGATCGACGGCGAAGGGCGCTTCCAGGTCGTCGAGAATGTTCTGCGCCAGCTCGGCGGCCTCGTAAGGCTGTTCGATATCGGCCTGAACCAGCGCGAACTGGTCGCCGCCCAGCCGGGCAAGGGCGCCGAGGCGACCGCTGTGACTGCGCAGGCGATCGGCCAGCGCCAGCAGCAACTGATCGCCGGCCTGATAACTGAATTGTTCGTTGATGCCTTTGAAGTCATCCAGACCCACGCACAACACCGCGACACGGTGCTGCACTTTTCCGGAGTCGACGAGGATTTTGTCCAGTTGCTTCTGCAGCTGCAGCCGATTCGGCAGACCGGTGAGGAAGTCGTATTGGGCCATCCGCAACAGGCTGGATTCAGCTTCGTGGCGCAGGGTGGTGTTGCGCTCGATGGACGCCAGCAGTTGGTTGGCGGTATTGACCCAGACCCCCAGCTCGTTTTTTTCGTGGCCTTTGAGCAAGGGCAATTGGTGTTCGCTGGGGCGGTCGGGGTTGATGCTGGTCAGGTGCTCGATGATTCTCGACAGCGGTTTGGTCAGCAGCCAGTGATAAACCAGGTACAGAACCAGACCCATCGCCAGCGCGCGCAACACGCCGGAGATGAAGATGATCATCGAGTTGGTAAGGAAGGTTTCGCCGTAGGTGGCGGTGTCCAGGGTGATGCGCAGGTCGCCGTAATATTCGCTGTACGGGCTGCGGCCGACCAGTTGCGTGGTGAAGCTCCGTTCCTGGCCAAGGATCAGATCGGTCAGCCAGCGGGTGGGGGTGGCTTCGAGGTCTCGGGATTTTTCGGCGAGCACCGTCTCGTTGGGATGACCGATGGACGCCTGGCGCACGGCTTTGTCCTGAAACAGCCCTTCGATGACCTGCATGCCCATTTCCCGGTCCAGGCTATAGACGGCCTGGGTCGACGGGTCGCGGAACATGTCGAGGATACGCGCTGCGTCCGTGGCAACGGCCTGGCGGGTTTTGTATGCGTCGTAGACGATCTGTGCGCAACTGAGCACGACCCCCACGATCAGCGCTGAAAGCAGCACAACGCGGAGCAGCTTCACCGACAAGCTGTCTTTGAGTTCCAGCTTCAAATGGCCATTCCTTTATCCATGCTGATAGCGGGCTGCCTGCATGCAAGCACTGGCAATGCAGGCATTCGGATCAGACGCTTCTGGCGGGCGCGTGACCCCATCAATCGGGAAAACAGTTAATAGGCAGACCACTCAGGCTATCCGTACTGTGTCGGTCGTACGCGGGGAAAACTTGAGCCCAGCCGTTTGAATCAGCACGAAATTTGATATTAGTCCGCTATCGCTTCCAGACAATACATAAACGACAAACAGAAGGCGAAAAAAAACCCGGACGTGCCGGGCTTTTTTTCATTCGAGCATTCAAGCATTCATCAGGCGGTGAAGCTTTTGCCTTCGAACTGCTCGGCAACGAACTTCCAGTTGACCAGGTTCCAGAACGCCTCGACGTACTTAGGACGCAGGTTACGGTAGTCGATGTAGTAAGCGTGTTCCCATACATCGCAGGTCAGCAGTGGGGTGTCGCCGCTGGTGATCGGGTTGCCGGCGCCGATGGTGCTGGCCAGTGCCAGGGAACCGTCAGCTTTCTTCACCAGCCAGCCCCAGCCGGAGCCGAAGGTGCCGATGGAGGTCTTGCTGAATTCTTCCTTGAACTTGTCGAAGGAGCCGAAAGCAGCGTTGATCGCGTCAGCCAGAGCGCCAGTCGGTTGGCCGCCGGCGTTTGGCGCCAGGCAGTTCCAGTAGAACGTGTGGTTCCAGACTTGAGCGGCGTTGTTGAAGATACCGCCCGAAGAGGTCTTGACGATTTCTTCCAGAGTCTTGCCTTCGAACTCGGTGCCTGGCACTAGGTTGTTCAGGTTCACGACATAGGTGTTGTGGTGCTTGTCGTGGTGGTATTCCAGAGTTTCCTTGGAGATGTGCGGTGCCAGAGCATCATGTGCGTACGGCAGCGGAGGCAATTCAAAAGCCATGGTAATTCTCCTAATCAGGTCAGTTGCGGTTTGCGCAAGGCCGATCACGGGCGGCCAGACAGAACTTACGCTGGCGAGTTTGTACTCTTTGCAGCGCAGGGGCTGGATCATAGCACCGGCCCCTGACCTTAACCACGCAACAACTGTGTGGGATAGAGGTTCCAGAGCGTTGCGCTGAAATGCGCGTCGGCGAGACGAATATTCACGCCGTTCTGATCAACTGCAGCGCCACGCTGAACATCATCACCGCCACCATCAGGTCCAGCAGGCGCCAGGTCGTTGGGCGTGCCAGCCACGGGGCCAGCCAGGCGGCGCCGATCGCCAGCGTCGAAAACCACAACACTGAAGCGCTGGCGGCCCCGGCCACGTAGGCGCCGGGCACTGCTTGCTGCGCGCCGAGCGAGCCAATCAGCAACACGGTATCGAGATAAACGTGCGGGTTCAGCAAGGTCACTGCCAAGGCGGTCAGCAATACCGCGCGGCGTGACCGCTGGCCGTCGGCATCGCCCTGAGCGAGGCTTTGCGGCGACAATGCGCGACGCAGTGCCATTGCGCCGTACCACAGCAGAAACACCACCCCGCCCCAGCGGGCCACCGCCAGAAGCGTGGGGTTGTGGGCCAGCACATTGGCCAGCCCGAAGACGCCGGCGGCCACCAATACGGCATCGCACAAGATGCACAGCAGGGCCACGGAAAGGTGGTGTTCGCGACGCAGACTTTGCGCCAGCACGTAGGCGTTCTGGGTGCCGATGGCCATGATCAGCCCGAGGGAAACCAGCAGGCCGTTGAGGTAGCTTTGCCACATGATGTCGGGCCTCGATCAGTTCAGGATTGCCGGGATCAGGCGTTCGTCGCCAGCGCGCGCAAGGTGTCCATGGCCTGCTGTGCGTCGTCTTTGCCCACGAAAAGATGGTCGTGGTAAAAGCCGGCGACCACGTTGCAACTGATGCCCGCCGCGCCCAGTGCGCTGGCGAACGCAGCGGTCAGCCCGACCGCTGCGAGTGAGGAATGAACGGTCAGGGTGATCCAGGCCATGACGTAATCGCAGTCCAGGCCCAGTTGCTGAGCCTGGCTGCGTTCGAGGATGACGGTCAGGCCTTCGCGCTCGCGGAAGCTGCCGATGACTTCGACGCCCTCCACGCGACGGCTGTCCGCCACGGTACAGAACACGTAGTCACCCTCGTTGAGTTCAGGGTTCATGCTGCGCAGCAATGCGCCAAGAGAGGTTTCGCCAGTCATTGATGTTCCGCCGTTCTTTGAGGGTGTGCCGTGAATCAGAGGTGGCGATTGTCGGTCGACAGCGGTTATAAGAAAAACCAATAAAGCTCATCACTCATTAGAGAAACTGATGTTCGATTACAAATTGCTCTCAGCGCTGGCGGCGGTGATCGAGCAGGCCGGCTTCGAGCGCGCCGCTCAGGTGCTCGGCCTTTCGCAGTCTGCGGTGTCCCAGCGCATCAAGCTGCTGGAAGCGCGGGTCGGCCAGCCGGTGCTGGTCCGGGCGACGCCGCCCACGCCGACAGAAATCGGTCGGCGGCTGCTCAACCATGTCCAGCAGGTGCGCTTGCTGGAGCGGGATCTGCAAAGCGCGGTACCTGCTCTGGACGAGGGCGGCATGCCAGAACGTTTGCGCATCGCGCTGAACGCCGACAGCCTGGCGACCTGGTGGGCCCTCGCGGTCGGGGACTTCTGTGCCGAGCATCGATTGCTCACCGATCTGGTGGTCGAGGACCAGGACGTCGGCCTCAAACGCATGCGCGCCGGTGAAGTGGCCGCGTGTCTATGCGGCAGTGAACGGCCGGTGGCGGGGGCGCGGAGTTTATTGCTCGGCGCCATGCGATATCGGGCGTTGGCCAGTCCTGACTTCATTGATAGGCATTTCCCCCAGGGCGTGACGCCTCAGGCGGTCGCCCGGTCCCCCGCGCTGGTGTTCGGCCCGGATGACTTCCTGCAGCATCGCTACCTCGCTTCACTGGGTGTCGAAGGCGGGTTCGAGCATCATTTGTGTCCGTCGTCCGAAGGTTTTACGCGCATGGTCGAAGCCGGAATGGGCTGGGGACTGGTGCCGGAGTTGCAGGTCCGTGGACAATTGGCGAGCGGTTTGTTGGTCGAGTTGCTGCCCGATCACTGCATTGATGTGCCCTTGTACTGGCATCATTGGCGCAACGGCGGCCTGTTGCTGACAGAGCTGACGGACCATCTGGCGAAAAAAGCAGGGCAGTGGCTGGTGCCGTTGGACGCGCAGTGAACGTCAACAGGCGACGCAGCAGAGTGTGGGATTGTTCGCAGAACAGCCGCGGCGATCACAGGCAAAAGAAGATTAAACGGAGCAGGCAATGAAAATTCTGGTCACCGGCGCAGGCGGCTTCATCGGCGGACGCTTCGCGCGTTTCGCGCTGGAGCAAGGCTTGAGCGTCCGGGTCAGCGGCCGTCGTGCTGAGGGTGTCGAGCATCTGGTACGGCGCGGCGCCGAGTTCATTCAGGGCGATCTTTCCGATCCGGAACTGGTTCACGCGCTGTGTGACGACGTCGAAGCCGTGGTCCATTGCGCGGGTGCGGTCGGCACATGGGGACGGCGTCAGGACTTCCATCAGGGCAATGTTCAGGTCACCGAGAATGTCGTCGAAGCATGCCTGAAACAACGGGTCCGGCGGCTGGTGCACCTGTCGTCGCCGTCGATCTATTTTGATGGCCGATCGCACCTCGATATCCGCGAGGAGCAAGTGCCCAAGCGCTTCGGCAATCACTATGCCGCGACCAAATACATGGCCGAACAAAAGGTGTTTGGTGCCGAAGAGTTTGGTCTGGAAGTCATCGCCTTGCGCCCACGCTTCGTCACCGGGGCGGGTGACACCAGCATTTTCCCGCGACTGCTGGAGATGCAGCGCAAGAATCGCCTGTCGATCATTGGCAACGGCCTGAACAAGGTTGATTTCACCAGCGTTCAGAACCTCAATGAGGCGCTGCTCAGCTGTCTGCTGGCCGCCGGCTCTGCGCTGGGCAAGGCCTACAACATCAGCAATGGCGCGCCGGTCCCGCTCTGGGACGTGGTCAATTACGTCATGCGCCAGATGGAATTGCCGCCGGTAAGACGCTATCGGTCCTATGGCCTGGCCTACACCGCCGCAGCCATGAACGAGGCGGCGTGCCTGATCTGGCCAGGGCAACCTGAACCGACGCTGTCGCGCATCGGGATGCAGGTGATGAGCCTGGATTTCACGCTTGATATCAGTCGCGCCAGGCATTATCTGGATTACCAGCCTGACGTGAGCGTGTGGACCGCCCTCGACGAGTTCTGCGGCTGGTGGAAAGCCCAGCACGGCGGCCCGTTGTAAAAGGCGTCAACATCCGCGGTTATACTGCGAGCCATTCAGATTCAGCGGTTTTTCAAAGGTAAACCCATGCGCAAAGATCCCTATGACGACGTCGATGACGTCCCGAGCCTCAGCGCCAAAGACGATGACGATGATTTTCTGCCACCGCCGGGTGCCCGCGAACGCACCACGGTGTATTCCCGCGACACGCCGGTGGTGAAGGTGAAGGCCCCCGGTACCGGCGCGTTGTGGGCGTTGATCTGTGTGTTGTTCATCGCGTTTTGTGGCCTGGGCTGGTGGAGTTTTCAGCAAGTGTCGTTGATGGAGCAGCAGCTGGTCGCGACCCAGGAAAGTTTCGCTCGCATCAGTGAGGAGGCGGCGGGGCGCTTGCAGGATATTTCCGGCAAGGTGGTCGCCACTGAGTCGATGGCGAGCAGCAGTGAAGCGTTGAAAGCGCAGATCAAGCAGTTGCAGGATCAGTTGGCCGATCAGAGCAGGCAGCAGCAGGGTGTGGCGGGTTTGCAGGGCGGGCTGGACAAGCGGCTGGAGCAGATCAGCACGCAGAGTGCGCAGCAGCAGGCGGTGAATCAGCAGTTGCAGGATCAGTTGAAAGCCGTGGCGACAGAGTTGGCGGCGTTGAAGGCGGCGGTGCCGGATGGCAAGTCGATTCAGGCTGAGCAGGAGCGGTTGGAATCGCAGTTGAAGGGTTTGACTGCGGATGTGGCGAACCTGAAGAAGGCGAACGGCAATCAGGCGATCGAGCAGCTTGAGCAGGATATGGTGGTGGTGAAGAGTGAGTTGGAGAATCGTCCGGCGGCGGCTGCTTCGTCGGGGGCGAGTCTGCAGGAGTTTGATGCGTTCCGTGGGCAGATGACGCGGACGATCAATACGTTGCAGAGTCAGATTCAGACGTTGTCGCAGCAGATTAATGCGCGGGGGCAATAGTTCGGGTAGTTCTGGAAGACGGCGTGCGATCGCCGCATCCATGCGGCTTGGCCCACTCCGCGAAACCTGCGTTCAGCCTGCACCCAAGTCGCGATTTGTGGTGACTGGGCTTGCTGCGTAGGAAGATCAAAAGCAAATCAAAAGCAGATCAAGAGCTTCCCGGCTGAAGCCGGTCCTACGGGTGCGTACGGTGCTTTTGTAGGACCGGCTTTAGCCGGGAAGAAGCCAGTGAGTGCGCCATCAGTTCTGATCGTTCCCACGCTCCGCGTGGGAACCCAGCCCTCGACGCTCCGCGTCCCTCCTGCTTACAGCGTCGGGTAGTCCAGATAGCCTTCGGCGCCTTTGCCGTAGAAGGTTTCAGGATGCGGCTCGTTGAGCGGGGCATCCTTGGCCAGACGCGCTGGCAGGTCAGGGTTGGCAATGAACGGCACGCCAAACGCCACGGCATCCGCCTTGCCGGTCGCCAGCCACTCGTTGGCGCTTTCTTTGGTGAATTTCTCGTTGGCGATGAACACCCCACCGAAGGCTTCTTTCAGGCGTGGGCCCAGGCTGTCGTCGAGTTCGCGTTCGCGGGCGCAGATGAAAGCGATGCCGCGTTTGCCCAGTTCGCTGGCGACGTAGGTGAAGGTCTCGGCCAGGTTGGCGTCGCCCATGTCATGGGCATCAGCGCGGGGTGCCAAGTGCACGCCGACGCGGCCAGCGCCCCAGACTTCAACGGCGGCGTCGGTCACTTCCAGCAACAGACGCGCGCGGTTTTCCAGCGAGCCGCCGTAGGCATCGGTGCGGGTGTTGGTGCTGGTTTGCAGGAACTGGTCGAGCAGGTAACCGTTGGCGCCGTGAATCTCGACGCCGTCAAAGCCCGCCGCCTTGGCGTTTTCGGCACCGACGCGGTAGGCGTCGACGATCTCTTCGATTTCCGCCAGTTCCAGTGCACGCGGGGTGACGAAGTCAGACAGCGGACGCACCAGGCTCACGTGGCCTTTTGGCTGGATCGCGCTCGGCGCAACCGGGGTTTCGCCGTTGAGGTAAGTCGGGTGCGAAACGCGACCCACGTGCCACAGTTGCAGCACGATCTTGCCGCCCGCCGCGTGCACGGCTTTGGTGATGTTGGCCCAGCCGCGCACCTGGTCGTTGGACCAGATGCCCGGGGTGTCAGGGTAGCCCACGCCCATCGGCATCACCGACGTGGCTTCGCTGATGATCAGGCCGGCCGAGGCGCGCTGTACGTAATACTCGGCCATCATCGCGTTGGGCACGCGGCCTTCGTCGGCGCGGCAGCGGGTCAGCGGCGCCATGACGATGCGGTTGGCCAGTTCCAGGTCGCCCATCTTGATCGGGTCAAAAATCGTGGTCATCGTGAAATCCTTTGTGCAGTCGGTAAAGGGTGGATCCGCAGGTTTCAAAAAATGAGGGTAATCAGCTCGTCGCGGCAGCCAGTTCGGCATCGTTGGGCTGACGGAAATTGATCAACGTGACCACCAGGGCAAGGACCGCCAGAGCGCCGGCTGCCAGCGGCACGGTGGTCAGGCCGAAACCATGGGCGATGACGCTGCCGCCAACCCAGGCGCCCAGCGCATTGCCGACGTTGAAGGCGCCGATGTTCAGGGTGGACACCAGATTGGGCGCGGCCTTGCCGAAGGTCACCACGTTGATCTGCAGCGCAGGCACAGCGGCGAACGCGGCAGTGGCCCAGAAAAACAGGGTGATCTCGGCCGGGATCAGCGCCGTACTGGTCCAGCTCAGCACCGTGGAGATCACCCCCATGGCGATGAACACGCCGATGAGCGTTGCGGCCAGTCGGCGGTCGGCAAGTTTGCCGCCAATGATATTGCCCAGCGTCAAACCGAGACCAATAAGCATCAGCGTCCAAGTCACGCCCAAAGGCGAGACGCCGGTGACTTCGCCCAACAGCGGCGCGACGTAGGTGAACAGCGCGAACACCGAGGCTGCGAACAGCGCGGTCATGCTCAGCGACAGCCAGATGCCTACGCCTTTGAGCGCAGCCAGCTCGGCGCGCATGTCGAGTTTCTCTTCGTCGCGTTTGCTCGGCAGGAAGCGAATCAGGCCGATGAAGGCGATGACGCCAATCACCGTGACGGCGAAGAAGGTCGAGCGCCAGCCGGCTTGTTGCCCCAGTGCGGTGCCCAGCGGGACGCCGAGGACGTTGGCCAGGGTCAGGCCGGTGAACATCAGCGCGACGGCCGAAGCGCGACGATTGGCCGGAACCAGTCCGGCCGCCACCACCGAACCGATGCCGAAGAACGCGCCGTGGCAGAGCGCGGTGACCACGCGGGCGAACATCAGGATGTTGTAGTCCGCCGCCAGTGCGCAGAGCAGGTTGCCGATAATGAAGATGCCCATCAGCGTGACCAGCGCACCCTTGCGCGGCAGCCTGGCGGTGGCCATGGCCATGAACGGCGCGCCGATCGCGACGCCCAGGGCGTAGCCGGTGACCAGCCAGCCGGCGCCGGGAATGCTGACGCCCAGGTCGCTGGCGACGTCGGGGAGCAGGCCCATGATGACGAACTCGGTCGTCCCGATGGCAAAGGCGCTCAGGGCCAGAATGAGTAATGAAAGGGGCACGTTGCGTCTCCTGAAAGGCGGGTGTGTGGCGAAGGGCTCAGAGCCGCTGCGTCAGTTGCTGCAAGAACGCCTGAATGACGTCTTCGTTGCGTTTGAAAAAATGCCACTGGCCGTGCTTCTGATTGGTGATCAATCCGGCCCGTTGCAACGTGGCCAGATGGGCCGAAACGGTCGACTGCGACAGACCGGCGCGCTGGTCGATCTGGCCGGCACAGACACCGCCATCAATCGTGTGACGCTGATCGGGGAAGGTCGCAACCGGGTCTTTGAGCCAGTCCAGAATCTGCCGGCGAACCGGATGAGCCAAGGCTTTAATGATTTCGTCGATGTCAATGTCAGTGGGCATGTCGTTCTCAGTGCAGGTGCGCTGTATCGCGATGGGGCGAACCTTATATCTATAAATCGCGATATACAAATATGAATCGGTGCTTAGCACAGGCTCAATCGTTATATCGGGTTATAACGATATGGTTTTGGGCCGGTGGTTTGGTAGAGCGTTCGAAGGCGATCCCGCTTTACAGGCGCAGGGAATGTGGCGACTGTACGAGCGTCATTGCGACTGAGTCCCCGCACATTCGGCGGAATCAGGCGCAGAAAAAAGGCTCGCAGCAATAGGCAACAACCATGAATTACCTCGCACACCTGCACCTCGGCGGGCAGGCGCCGGCGCAATTGCTGGGCAGCTTGTACGGCGACTTCGTCAAAGGGCTACTGCCCGGACGTTTCCCGGCGGACATCGAAAGCGCGATTCGCCTGCATCGGCGCATCGATGCGTTCACCGATTCGCACCCGCTGATCAAACAAGCGCTGGGGCGTTTTCCCGACGGCCGTCGGCGCTATGCCGGCATCGCACTGGATGTGTTTTTCGACCACTGCCTGGCGCGGGACTGGCATCGGTATTCAGACCAGCCTCTGGACGCCTTCACCCGCAAGGTCTACCGCGTGCTGGCCGATGAGCCTGCGTTGCCGGAGCGGCTGGCGCTGATTGCCCCGCGCATGGCAGCGCAGGACTGGTTGGGTTCGTACCGGGAATTTTCGGTGGTGGGCGATGCGCTGGCCGGCATCTCGCGGCGCTTGTCACGGCCGGAAGGGCTGGCCGGCGTCTACCAGGAACTGCACGCGCTGTATCGACCGCTGAGTGACGACTTCAGCGCGTTTTACCCTGAGCTTCAGGCGTTTGCTCAAGCGGCTTTGGCGGCGGACCCTACCGTCGCCGGTTGAACCGCCTCGCCGAACAACGCGATCTGCACCGCCTGCTGCGCTTCGAACGCCAGCGCTGCGCGTTCTTTCCCCTGGGAAGCGATCGGCGAGAGTAACTGGATGTGCACCTCACTCACCTCATTGGCAAACAGTCGACGCAGGTGCGAGAGCAGGTCGTCGTCGCCAATGAACGGCGCGATCTGATCCGCCTGGCCGTCCCGCACATATTGAATGGCAACCGGCTGCACCGGCACGCCGGTTTCAATCGCACTCGACAACAGGCGGCCGTGGAAGGTGCGCAAGCTGCGGCCGTCGGTGGTGGTGCCTTCCGGGAAGATCACCAGGGAATGCTTGCCCAGCAAGTGCTGGCCCATCTGCTTCTGAATCAGCTTGCTGTCGCCCGAGCCTCGGCGGATGAACAGTGTCCCGGCTTTCAGCGCCAGCCAGCCCGCCACCGGCCAGGTGCGCACCTCGGCTTTGGACAGGAACGACAGCGGCGCCAGCATCCCCAGCAGCGGGATGTCGGTCCACGACACGTGATTGCTCACCCACAACATTGGCTCGCTCGGCAGCTTGCCGCTGACTTTCACGCGAAACGGCAGCGCAGCACTCAGGCGCGCCATGAACCAGGCGGTCCAGCGCTGGCGACGGGCCATGGAATTGCCGATGCGCAGGCGTTCCATCAAGGTAAAAGTGCCGGCGATGCTCAGGCCCAGCGCAATGACCCAAAGCACCCGCACCACGCGCGCATGACTGCGCCACGTGCTCATCACACCGCAGCCTTGAAGTGGCGGGCGTAGCGGGGGCACAAGTCGTCACGTTTGAGCAGGATGAAGACGTCGGCAACCTGGAAATCTTCGTCCCAGCACGGTTCGCCGCAGATCTTCGCGCCCAGGCGCATGTAGGCCTTGAGCAGCGGCGGCATCTCGCAGATCACGTTGTTGGGCAGGTCCAGCGTCGGCAGGGGATTCTTCGGTTCGGCGCGCAGGTGCTCGGTGCACAGATAGCGTTCGCGCAGGCGCTGCATGATCGCGTGGGCCTGAATGCCGCCGTCCTGCATCGGAATGCTGGCGCAGCCCATCAGGTAGCTGTAGCCGCCTTCGTTGAGGATCTCGGCCAATTCGCTCCACAACACGGCGATGGTGCCGCCGTTGCGGTAGGAAGGATCGACACAGGTGCGACCCAGTTCCAGGATCGGGCCCTGCAAATGGCGCAGTCCATGGAGGCTGAATTCTTCTTCGCTGTAGAACTGGCCCAGGGTATTTGCGGCTTTGTGGTCCAGCAAACGGGTGGTGGCGACCAGGCGACCACTGCTCAGGTCCCGCACGCCGATGTGCACGCAGTGAACGTCATAATCATCGACGTCCAGGCCCAGCTCGGCGCCCTTGAGCCTGGCGTTGAACTCGCCACTGAACACACTGAAGCGCAAAGCCTGTGCTTCCTGCAGGGCCTTCTCACCGACCAGGCGTTCTGCCTGCAGGCGACGTTCGGTTCGGGTGTCTCGAATGCTGGCGATCTGAGTCATGCGGCGTCTCCGTAATCCCGCCTTCGTCCAGGCGGGTCGACTGATTGTTCGAGCATTGCTGTACGAATTCAGGCTAGGGAGAGGCCGTGTCACCACCATTAAGCTTTGGTGATGGTTGCGTGACAGGGGGTTGGGTTCCCTGTGCTGTCATTTTTGCCTGCTAGGGTTGCCTGCATCCGAGCCCGAGTCCCCTTCATGACCCGTCTGCTGTTCACCCTCGCGCTGTTCCTCATCAGCTGTTCGGCCGCTGCCGAAAGCTGGCCCGCGCCGGAGTGGTCCGAGCGCCCGCTCAGTGAAAACGCTGCCGTAGCTGCCCTCGACGCCTACGCCTTCCCGCCCCGCGACGAGGTCGAACGCAAAGGCGTGCGCACGGATGCGCTGCTGATCATTCACGACGGCGAAGTGGTGTATGAACGCTATGGCGGCGTGACCCGGGCAGACACCCCGCACCTGACCTGGTCGATCAGCAAAAGCATTTTGGCCAGCGTGCTGGGCGTCGCCTTTGCTGAAGGCCGCTTCAAACTTGAGGACCCCGTCGCCCGGTTCTACCCGCCATTCAGCGTGCATCCCGACATCAAGCTTCAGGACCTGCTGCACTGGGCCTCAGGGCTGAACTGGCAGGAGGACTACGAATACGCGCCGCTCAACTCGTCAGTCGTGGCGATGCTGTACACCCGAGGGCGCGGTGACATGGCGCGGTACACCGCCGAGCACGGCGTCGCCAGTGCGCCGGGCACTTCATACCGGTATTCCAGCGGCGACAGCACTGTCCTCGCCGCTGCACTGAAAGGCATGGTCGGTGACAGCGCTTACGCGGATTACCCGTGGACTGCGTTGTTCGACCCGCTGGGCATCACCAGCGCCACGTGGGAACGCGACGCCACCGGCACCTTCGTCGGATCGTCCTACGCGTACATGACAGCCCGCGACCTGGCGCGCATCGGCCTGCTGATGGAACGCGGCGGGTGCTGGCAAGACCGCCAGTTGCTGCCCAGGGCCTGGGTTGATTTCAACCTGACGCCGTTCAAATCCCTGACCCCGACGCCGACCGATGAAGCCCCCGGCGGTCATTGGTGGCTGAACAAAACCGCCGATGGCAAGCCTGGACCGTGGCCAGACGCACCGGCGGACACCTTTGCCGCCCTTGGCCACTGGGGCCAGGCGCTCTACGTCATCCCCAGCGCGGGACTGGTGATCGTTCGCTACGCCGACGATCGCGACGGCAGCTACGACCACAATCAGTTGCTCAAGCTGGCGCTGACCGCAGTGGTCGGGGAGGGTGGCAAATGATCGCTCGCAACGCATTCATCCGACGCCGCCCGTTCAGCAGTCTCGCCCTACTGGTGCTGCTGATCATCGCCGGCCTGATCTGGAACTGGCGGGTTCAGCTGCAGGTATTTCCCAGCATCATCAGCGCCTATACCGCCAAGGAATATTGCTCGTGCCGCTTCGTCATGAACAACCCGGCGGACTATTGCCACAGCTACGTCAAACAGTGGCTGCCCAGCACGATCAACGAGGATGCCCTGAACAAGCGCATCACCGCGACAGGGCTGGGCCGCGAAAGCGAAGCGCGCTGGGAAGGCCAGCGCCAGGGCTGCCGGCTGTCATCGCCGGTGCCGTAGAACGTTGAAGTTTGCCTGCGGTCAGACAGGCGGATAGGGTTGCGTATCGCACCCTCTGGAGTCTGCATGTCCATTCGCATTCCATCCTCGCTTGTCCGCCCGGCAAGCGCTGCTCAAACCTGCCTGCTGACCGCCACGGCGAGCCGCCCATGAGGGGCGCGATTTTTCCGTGGCGCGAAGACAACCAGTTCAACCTGCTGATCGACGGCCCTGCGTTTTTTCCGCGCATGATCGCCGCGATCGAAGGTGCGCAGCAGCAGATCGAGCTCGAACTGTATCTGGTCGAAGCCGGGGCCTGTGCCGAAGCGATCGTCCAGGCGCTGGTGGGTGCGGCGAGTCGCGGGGTCATCGTGCGCTGTCTGTTCGATGATTTCGGCTCGGCGGCGTTCACGATCGGCTTGCGCAAGCGCCTTACCGATTCGGGCGTGATCCTGCGTTTCTATAACCGGGTGCATTGGCGACGCGGCCTGCGCAACCTTTACCGCGACCACCGCAAACTGCTGTTGGTGGACAAGGAGCTGGCGGTGGTGGGCGGGACGGGGGTCACCGATGAATTCTGGCGCCCGGACCTGAACAGCAGCGAGTGGCATGAGGTGATGGTCGAGATTCGCGGCCCGCTGGTGATTGACTGGCAAGCGCTGTTCGATCGCCAGTTCCACGCCAACCCTCGGCGGCGGGCGTGGCGGCCAGCGGAAAACTTTGGTCTGCCGCGCCTGCCCAAGGCGCCCGTCGGTGGGCATGGGCTGGGGCGCGTGGCGTATGCCGATTCCCGTCAGCATCGGGATATCGTGCAGTCCCTGGTGCGCGCGCTGAACACCAGCAAGACGCGCATCTGGCTGGCGACGCCGTATTTTCTGCCGACCTGGAAAGTCCGCCGCGCGTTGCGTCGTGCGGCCTCTCGGGGCGTCGACGTGCGCTTGTTGCTGACCGGGCCGCGCACCGATCACCCCTCGGTTCGTTACGCCGGCCACCGTTATTACCCGCGCCTGCTCAAGGCCGGGGTGAAAATTTTCGAATACCAGCCGTGCTTCCTGCACCTGAAGATGGTGCTGATCGACGACTGGGTCAGCGTAGGCTCCTGCAACTTCGATCACTGGAACCTGCGCTTCAACCTGGAAGCCAACCTCGAAGCGATTGACCCCGCGCTGACTCACGCCGTGGCCACGAGCTTCACCAAGGATTTCGCCGTCAGCAGCCAAATCACCCTAGAGGGATGGAAGGCCAGGCCGCTGTGGCGACGGGTTCAGGAGCGGGTCTGGGGATGGCTGGATCGGCTAGTGGTGAATGTGCTGGATCGGCGGGGGTAAACGCCCCCAACCCATCGCCCACAAAAAAGCCCGACTCACAGGTCGGGCTTTTTCGTTGTAGCGATCGAAATGCTTACTGCACCTCTACCGCCAGGCTCTCACTGATCTTCTTCTGCCAGATGGCGGGACCCGTGATGTGAACCGACTCGCCCTTGCTGTCGACAGCAACCGTCACCGGCATGTCCTTGACCTCGAACTCGTAGATCGCTTCCATGCCCAGTTCCGGGAAGGCCAGCACTTGCGACTTCTTGATCGCCTGAGCGACCAGATACGCGGCGCCGCCAACGGCCATCAGGTAAACCGCTTTATTGTCCTTGATCGCTTCGATGGCGGTCGGGCCGCGCTCGGATTTGCCGATCATGCCCAACAGGCCGGTCTGCTCAAGGATCTGGCGGGTGAACTTGTCCATCCGCGTCGCCGTGGTCGGACCGGCAGGGCCCACCACTTCGTCACCCACTGGATCGACCGGGCCGACGTAATAGATGAAGCGACCCTTCAGGTCCACCGGCAGGGTTTCGCCCTTGTTCAGCATCTCGACCATGCGCTTGTGCGCCGCGTCTCGGCCGGTGAGCATTTTGCCGTTGAGCAGGACCGTTTCGCCCGGCTTCCAGCTCTGCACGTCTTCCGGTGTCAGCGTGTCGAGGTTGACGCGGCGGGCCGACGGGCCGGCTTCCCAGACGATCTCCGGGTAAGCGTCCAGCGGCGGCGCTTCCAGCGAAGCCGGCCCGGAGCCGTCGAGCACAAAGTGGGCATGACGGGTGGCGGCGCAGTTGGGGATCATGCACACCGGCAGGGACGCGGCGTGGGTCGGGTAGTCCATGATCTTGACGTCGAGCACGGTGGTCAGACCGCCAAGGCCCTGGGCGCCGATGCCCAGCTGGTTGACCTTCTCGAACAGCTCCAGACGCATTTCTTCCAGACGGTTCGACGGGCCGCGTGCCTTGAGCTCGTGGATGTCGATGGATTCCATCAGGACTTCCTTGGCCATCACCGCAGCTTTTTCGGCCGTACCGCCGATGCCGATGCCGAGCATGCCCGGCGGGCACCAGCCAGCGCCCATGGTCGGCACGGTTTTCAGCACCCAGTCGACGATGGAGTCGGACGGGTTGAGCATCGCCATCTTCGATTTGTTTTCCGAACCGCCGCCCTTGGCCGCCACGTCCACTTCCACGGTGTTGCCCGGGACGATGGAGTAGTGGATGACCGCAGGTGTGTTGTCCTTGGTGTTCTTGCGGGCGCCGGCCGGATCGGCGAGGATCGAGGCGCGCAGGACGTTTTCCGGCAGGTTGTAGGCGCGACGCACACCTTCGTTGATCATGTCGTCCAGGCCCATGGTGGCGCCATCCCAGCGCACGTCCATGCCGACACGGACGAACACGGTGACGATGCCGGTGTCCTGGCAGATCGGCCGATGACCGGTGGCGCACATGCGCGAATTGATCAGAATCTGGGCCATGGAATCCCGTGCGGCAGGGGATTCCTCACGCAGGTAGGCCTCGTGCATGGCCTGGATGAAGTCAACGGGGTGGTAATAAGAAATGAACTGCAAGGCGTCAGCGACACTCTGGATCAGGTCGTCTTGCTTGATCACGGTCATTGGGCGCGCTCCTCTGATTTGGCGGGAACATTCTAATTGCGGGTGGCGACGGGACCGCTTGGGCCGGACGAAAGCATCTTGATCAGGCGTCAGACAGCCGGGCAACACCTCGGCGTGGTCAGGGTAAAAAAGGCGCGGCAGTATAACCCGAGGTCGATTAAGGTACATCCGCCAAAGGCCAAACCGTCGTCGAAAACGCCGTACGGCACCCGCACTGAATCATGCATGAAACAGATTGCTACGGCTGTCCGGAAAGACAGGGATTTGAATAGTCATTTTTTTACGCAAGCACTACAGTGGCAAGCTGCCTGCATTACCGCGCACGGCGCAGGAAGGTTTTGATCTGGTGCCTGAAAAGTGTCACAGGTCATCTTGCCGGTACGGGACGGACCCTTAATACCCATGATGAGTCAACGAGTGACTGCCCAAACTATCCAGCGTTTGCTGCTGAAACGTTTCGCGCTCGCTACCGGCACCTATGTGCTGGGGCTGATGCTCGTATGGATGGCGTATTTTACCGGCTACTATCAAGCCACCTTCTTCGGGATCTGGTGCACCAGTGTGCTGGTGCTTTTCTGTCAGGCCGCCTTGAGCCTGGTGTTTTTCGGTGGCTACAACCGACGCTTCAAAGACCCCAGCCTGACCGAGTTTCAGGTGCTCCTTGGGCTGGCCTGGCAGACGTTTCTCATCAGCCATATGGAAGCCTCCCGCGGCACATTTCTGATCATTTACGTGCTGGTGCTGATGTTCGGATTGTTTCACCTGCGCCCCAGTATTTTCGCCCGCTGCGCCCTGTTTGCCTTGCTGGGATTCGCCGGGATCAACCTGTGGGACGCCAGTCGCGGGCGCCTGGCCGATCCGGGGCTGGCGGCGATTCAGACCTGCGCGTTGTTCATCGTTTTTTCCTGGCTGTGCCTGTTCGCGCGCTTCGTGCAGAACTCGCGCAACCGCATGCATCAGCGCCGCATCACCTTGCAGGCGCATCAGGAAACCCTGCGCGGCATGATGCTGCAGCTCGAAGAACTGGCGTCCACCGACGAGCTGACCAACCTCTGTAACCGCCGTCACTTCCTGCGGATCGCCACCCGCGAACTCGAACACATGGACGGCAATTACACCGCCGGACTGGCGCTCATCGATCTTGATCACTTCAAGCGCGTCAACGATATCCATGGGCACGCCGCGGGTGACCGGGTGCTGCAGATGTTCGGCAAAACCGCGGCCCAGTGCCTGCGCTCCGATGACATTCTCGCGCGCTATGGCGGTGAAGAATTCGTCTTGCTGATCCCGCGCTGCACCCGTGCGCAACTGGTCGACTGCTGTGAGCGCATCCGGCTCGCCTTCACCCATGTCACGCTGCCCGAGTTCCCTGAGCTGGACCTGAGCCTGTCGATCGGCATGACGGTTATCGAGCGCGGCGATCACATGGACCGGGCGCTGCAACGGGCCGACCAGTCGCTGTATCGCGCCAAGCACCAGGGCCGCAACCGCTGCCACGGCGCCTGGGATTACGCCGATGCCTGAGTTGCGAGTGGGCGACCGGCAATGGTCGGTGGCGCTTGCGGCCAATTTGCTGGATGCCCTCAACGACGCCGGATTGTCCGTCCCCTACAGCTGCCGCGCCGGCAGTTGCCACGCGTGCATGGTTCGTTGCGTCAGTGGTGATCCGGCGGATGCCGCGCCCGATGCGCTGGATGCCGACAAGCGCGCCCACGGCTGGCGGCTGTCGTGCCAGTGCCGGGTGACGAGCGACCTGACCGTTGAAATCTTCGACCCCTTGCGCGATGGCTTGCCGTCGACAGTCGTGGGTGCTGACTGGCTGAGCCCGTCGGTGTTGCGCCTGCGACTGAACCCCGAACGCCCGTTGCGCTACCGCGTCGGCCAGCATCTGGTGCTGTGGACTGCTAGCGGCGTGGCGCGCCCGTATTCGTTGGCGAGCGTGCCGGGGGACGAGCCCTTTCTGGAATTTCACATCGATTGCCAGCGTCCGGGCGCTTTCGCTGATGTCGCCCGCACGCTACAACCGGGCGATCCGATCCGCCTCGGCGAACTCCAGGGCGGTGCGCTGCGCTACGACCCCGACTGGCAGGACCGGCCGTTGTTGCTGCTGGCCGCAGGCACCGGATTGGCGCCGCTATGGGGTGTGCTGCGCGAGGCGTCGCGGCAGGGCCATCAGGGTGAGATTCGCCTGATACATCTGGCGCGCGAGCCTCAAGAGCATTATCTGGCGGAGGCTCTCGGCGAGCTGGCGATCCAGCATCCGAACCTGCACGTGGAGTCGATCGAGCTGGCGGACTTCTCGGCCGTGCTGAGTGGGTTGCGCGTGACGTCTCGTCAGACCATTGCGCTGGTCTGCGGGTCGCCTGCCAGCGTCGAGGCGTTCTCGAAGCGGTTGTTCATTGCCGGGTTGCCCCGTGGTCAGTTACTGGCGGACGTATTTGTGGAGAAGGGCTGACAGTCCATGGGTTCAAAGACATAAAAAAGCCCCGCACTCTCACGAGGCGGGGCTTTTTAGTGTGGCGGTGTCGCTTAAACCATTGGGTCGCCGACGTGCAGGATCTTCATGCCGTTGGTGCCGCCGATGGTGTGGTAGCTGTCGCCCTTGGTCAGGATGACCCAGTCGCCTTGCTCGACCAGACCGCGCTTGACCAGTTCGTCCACAGCCGACTGGCTGACCTGACCGGCCGGCAGTGCCGCCGGGTCGAACGGAATGGTGTAAACGCCACGGAACATCGCCGCGCGCGCCTGGGTGCCGCGGTGCGGGGAGAACGCGTAGATCGGCACCGAGGAGCGAATGCGCGACATGATCAGCGGGGTATAGCCGCTTTCGGTCAACGCGATGATCGCTTTCACGCCAGGGAAGTGGTTGGCGGTGTACATGGCGGCCAGCGCGATGCTCTCGTCACAACGGGTGAATGAGTGACCGACGCGGTGGCTGGAGGTCTTGCCGGTCGGATGACGCTCGGCACCGACGCAAATACGCGCCATCGCCTCCACGGCTTCGACCGGATACGAACCGGCGGCACTTTCAGCGGACAGCATCACGGCGTCGGTGTAGTCGAGCACGGCGTTGGCCACGTCGGACACTTCAGCGCGAGTGGGCATCGGGCTGGAAATCATCGATTCCATCATCTGCGTGGCAACGATCACCGCCTTGTTGTGGCGACGTGCGTGCAGGATGATTTTCTTCTGGACGCCCACAAGCTCCGCGTCGCCGATTTCCACGCCCAGGTCGCCACGGGCAACCATGACCGCGTCACTGGCGCGGATCAGCGCATCGAGGGTTTCGTCGTCGGCAACGGCTTCGGCGCGTTCGATCTTCGCCACCAGCCAGGCCGTGCCGCCGGATTCGTCACGCAGCTTGCGTGCGTATTCCATGTCGGCCGCATCCCGCGGGAACGAAACGGCCAGGTAATCCAGGTCCATTTCGGCAGCGAGCTTGATGTCCTGCTTGTCTTTCTCGGTCAGCGCCGGAGCCGTGAGACCGCCGCCGCGACGGTTGATGCCTTTGTGATCCGACAGCGGGCCGCCGATGGTCACGGTGCAATGCAGTGCGTCGGCGGTTTGCGTGTCAACGCGCATGACCACGCGTCCATCGTCCAGCAGCAGCTCGTCGCCGACGCCGCAGTCCTTGACCAGATCGGGGTAATCGATACCGACGATGTCCTGGTTGCCGTCGGTCAGAGGATGGCTGGTGGAGAAGATGAACTTGTCACCTACCTTCAGCTCGATCTTCTTGTTGACGAATTTGGCGATGCGGATTTTCGGGCCTTGAAGGTCACCCAGCAACGCGACGAACCGGCCGTTCTTGGCGGCGATGTCGCGGATCAGCTTCGCGCGAGCCTTGTGCTCGTCGGGCGTGCCGTGGGAGAAGTTAAGGCGGGCGACGTCCAGGCCAGCAAGAATCAGCTTCTCGATGACTTCTGGCGAATTACTGGCAGGGCCAAGTGTGGCTACGATTTTGGTGCGGCGAACGGTCATGCACAAACTCCTTAAATGAAGCGCAGCGAGAGGCTACTACTGTATTGCTCTGTAGTCATTGTTCCTTTGCACTACCTGCCCCCCGGATCGCTGGGCAATCGGCAGGTCGGCGGCCGTCAAATCGACCTTGAAGAAATCCCGGAATACGCCGATACAAGGGCTGAGCACAGGAGACTCTCATGCGAATCGTGATGATATTAGTGGCGCTGCTTGCCTTGGGTGGCTGCACCCGCTGGGCAATGAACAGCCATTTGAACAACGCCAACCGCGCCTACGCACAGGGCGACTGTGACGCGGTGATGTACAACCTGTCGAAAGTTGATCGCGAGAGCCGTTCGCGTCGCTACGTCCAGCCCGAAGTGTCGATGTTGCGGGGCCAGTGCCTGGAACGCCAGAAGTTCTATATGGATGCCGTGCAGACCTACCAGTACATCATCAGCCAGTTCCCGGAAAGCGAGTACGCGTTCCGCGCCAAGGCCCGTCTGGACACCCTGCACCAACTGGGGCATGACAACCTCGCGCCGCCTGCCACACCGCGTGCTGCTTCACGCTAGTTACACCCGACTGGATATACGGTCGCGTTTTCGTGTGGATATCGGGAAAACCTGAGCTAGGCTGCGATGAGTAGGGACCTAAGTGTTTTGACGAAGGCGGCAGCGCCACTGATCCGAAAGCAGGGTGATAAGCGGGGTTATCGCTGATCGGCCACTCGGATCAGTGACTTTTGCCAGTGCCGAATGAGTCAGATGTCGTCATCGGTTTTTCAACTGATGGATTCTGGCGTCACGGGTCTGGCAGTTCCGTGCAGCCGAATCCCAAAGCACTAGCGCGGCCATGCTCAATGGTCATCTCAGGGCGAGTGTCCGAATGCTTAATGAAAGACGAATCGAACGTCACCAACTGCCTTACTACCTGCAAGTGTTCAACCGGTATACCGATAAACCGTTGGGTTGCCTGGGTAACGTGTCTGAGCAAGGCCTGATGCTGATCAGCGATCTGCCCATTCTGGTGGGGGCTGATTTTCAGCTGCGCCTGAAGGTGCCCGACGGCAAGAACGGCCTGTACAACATCGATATCGACGCCAGCTGCCTGTGGTGTCATGAAGACGAGACCCCACGCGTGTTCGATTCCGGCTTCCGCCTGCAAGCGGCGCCGGCGGAATACTTTGTCCTCATTCAGGCCTTGCAGCACTACTTCAGTTTCTATCCGCTGGAGGCGTCCGCCTGAAGGCAGGCGCCCTACAAAGCCCCGGCCTTTTTCCAGCTCATGTATCGGCTGACCAACTCCGGCCCCAACTCACTGGGGCGCACATCCAGCACAGGGATGCCATGGGCGACCAAACGCTCATGCAGCCCGCTGCGTGCGTTGAGCAGATCGACCGTCCCACAATAGTCCACAGCCTCTTGCCAGGTCTGCACCGGCGCTTGACGCAGATTGTCGAGCACGGCCTCGCGCAGACTGGCGATCAGCACGCGATGATGTCGACTCAGCTGTTTGACCGCTTCCAGTAGCTGCTCGTCATCCTCGTCCCGCAAGTTGGTGATCAACACCACCAACGCCCGGCGTTTCTGCCGCGCGAGGATATTTCGCATTGCTACCGCGTAATCGGCGGGGCGCTGGGTCGCGTTGACGTTGTAGAGGTGATTCAACAGCACGTTCAGCTGGCCGGCGCCTTTGACGGGGGGCAGATGCCGGTCCTGTTCGCCCGCGAAGGTTGAAAGACCGACCGCGTCGCCCTGACGCAACGCCACGTAGCTCAGCAGCAGGCAGGCGTTCAGCCCATGGTCGAAGTGCGTCAGCTCCCCGTCCTGGCTGCGCATGCGTCTGCCGCAGTCGAGCATGAACAGGATTTGCTGATCGCGCTCATCCTGATATTCCCGCGCAATGGGCGCGCGATGCCGGGCCGTGGCCTTCCAGTCGATCTGACGCAGGCTGTCGCCTTCACGAAATTCGCGCAGCTGATGAAATTCCCGGCCCAGCCCCCGGCGCGGCTGTTGGCGGATGCCGATCTGCCTGAGCCAGTTCTCGACGCCCAGCAATTGCCCGTTGTGCAAACGGGCGAAATCCGGGTACACCCGGACAGCGTCATGGGTGGGCACATAACGTCGGGATGACCACAGGCGCAGCGGGCTGCGGATAAGGATCTCGGTCCGTTCGAAGGTGAAATCCCCGCGACTGGCCGGACGCAGCCGATAGGTCAGCTGGGCGGTGCGCTGTGGGCGCAGCACGACGTCCTGGGGCAGATTCTCGGTGTCGTAGCGGGCATCCGGCTCCGAAGGCCCATGATCAAAAAGGGTTAAGGAAAGCGCGCGAGGTGAATCGTGTTCCAGCTCGACCCGCACCTCGCTCCAGCGTCCCATCCCCAGGCTGCCGGCCAGGTGCCGCTTGGCCCGAGGGGAGGGCAGACGCCACAGCCACGCGGCATCCAACGCAGCGACGGCAGTCATCACACACAGCAGGGTCCAGAAAAAGCCGTCCAGCCGGGCAGCCGGGCCGCGGCCCAATGCCTGCAGAATGCCGAGCAGCACCGAGACGCCGAGGAGGACGGCCAGCCACCAGAGCATGCGTGTCGACGGCTTGAGCAGTTGCTTCATCGACGCGGCGCCGCCACCTGATCCAGCAATTGCTTGAGCACGTGATCCACTGACAAGCCTTCGATGTCCAGCTCCGGCGCTAGCCTCACTCGATGACGCAGCACCGCCAGCGCGCAGCCTTTGACGTCGTCAGGTACGACGAACTCGCCGCCACGCAACAGCGCCCGTGCGCGCGCTCCCCGAATCAGTGCGATGGACGCCCGCGGCCCTGCGCCGAGTGTCAGGCCCGGCCACGTGCGAGTGGTGCGAGCCAGCCGCACGGCGTAATCGAGGACCTGTTCATCCACCGGCAGATCGCCGGCGATGCGTTGCAGCGCCAGCACATCTTTTGCCTGCATCAAGGTGCGAAGGGGCTGGACATCGAGCATGTCGGAGCGCGTCGAGCGGGTGACCTGGCGGACCATCTCCAGCTCCTGATCGGCCTGGGGATAATCCATGCGGACCTTGAGCATGAAGCGGTCGAGCTCGGCTTCGGGCAGCGGGTAAGTGCCTTCCTGCTCGATCGGGTTCTGCGTCGCCAGCACCATGAAGGGTTGCGGCACCGGCAGCGCGCGGCCTTCCAGTGTGACCTGACGTTCCTGCATCGCCTCTAGCAGCGCGGCCTGGGTCTTGGCTGGGGCGCGGTTGATCTCGTCCGCGAGCAGCAGATGGGTGAACAGCGGCCCTTTGCGCAGCTTGAACTGCTCGCTCTGCATGTCGTACACGGCATGGCCGGTCACGTCGCTGGGCATCAGATCAGGGGTGAACTGAATGCGCGCAAACTCGCCGCCGAAGCACCGGGCCAGCGCCCGCACCAGCAGCGTCTTGCCCAGCCCCGGCACGCCTTCGAGCAACACATGACCGCCGCCAATCAGCGCGGTCAATACATCATCGATGACGGCGTCCTGGCCGATGACTGCTTTTTGCAACTCATGCCGCACCGCTTGGGCCAGATGAATCGCGCGCTGGCGCTGCTGAGCCGGATGGCTGGCCGAAGCGGTGACCGGCTCGGTGTGCTTGTGGTCCACGGCTGGGGTTTCAGAGGGAGAAGGGTGATCGGCTGCGTGGCCCGGGTTCGCTGAGTGATCGCTCAGTGGTTCTCGAACCGTGTCGACTGTCGAATCTGTTTTATCTGTCATGGATCAGGTGCTTACCTAATTCAGCGTGATTTGAGAGTGTAATCGCACTTTATCAACTCGATCCGAAATACCACGCGGCATCACTCGAACGTGTCGCGGACCGGCCAACTGCACGGTGTATTGCCGACGCCCGACTGAGGGGGACGTGAGGGTGAGCCCTGCGTTAACCACTCCAGAAATCCGGCGCGCAGCCGATATCAAGGTACAACACCGCCAAGGGAAGGCGGCTCTCCCGCTTTCCGGCACGGTGTATCACGATGATTCTTGCTTCTCTTCATAGCTTGCGGGCGCAGGTCGCTATTGTCGTGGCAATCCTCGTGCTCGTCCTTAGCTGCATATTTGGCGCTGTGATCGGTGAATCCTCGATTTCCAGCCTGAAGGAGCAGACCGGGTTGCAGCTCACCGAGTCGGCTTATCTGATGGTGGATCGTCTCGACTTTGACATGAGCGCCCGTGCCAAGGAGCTTGCTGTGCTCAGCGACCTGGAAGCGCTTCGTGACCCGGCGCGCACCGGCCAGGCCCGCAAGCTGTTGAATAGCCTCAGCGACAACTTTCCTAGCTATTCCTGGATCGGACTTACCGATGCGCATGGCACGGTGGTCGCGTCTACCAACAGCGTGCTGGAGGGCGTGGACATTTCAAAACGGCCCGTCTTCGCCAATGGTGTCGACAGGGTTTTTGTCGGCGATGTACATGATGCGGTACTGCTCGCCAAGCTCCTTCCCAATCCCACCGGGGAAGCCATGAAATTTGTCGACATCAGTATGCCGGTGCGGGATGAAACCGGCCGGCTTGCCGGTGTTCTCGCCACGCACCTCTCCTGGAAGTGGGCCTATGAGGTTGGAAGAACCCTGCTGGAGCCTTTGCAGCAACGCTTGCCGAGTCTGGAGTTCCTGGTCATTGGCGAGGACGGAACGGTATTGCTCGGCCCCAAGCAACTGATTGGCAAACCCCTGGGCCTCCATCTGCCTCGAGTGGTCAGCAAAAGCGGGTCGGTTGAAACCTGGCCGGACGGTATTCAGTACCTGACCGGCGCCGCCAAAAGTGTGGGAGTTGGTGATTATCCCGGCCTGGGATGGACCGTCATTGCCAGGCAACCGGTGTCCGTTGCGTTTGCCGAAGCCCGGAAGGTACGCAGTCAAATCCTTGGCTGGGGCAGTGCCCTTTCTATCGCCTTTGCGATCATTGGCTGGTTTGCGGCAGGCATGATCACCAAGCCGGTCAACAAAATTGCCGACGCAGCGGCCCGCCTTTCTGAAGGCGCCAATTTGCGTATTCCGCTACTCCACGGTTCGCGGGAAGTAGAGACGCTGAGTGTCGCGATCCGCCACCTCGTCGACAGTTTGACGTCGAAAAGAAGCCAGTTGGCGATGGTTGAAGGCATCGCTTACCGAGATATGGTCACCGGCTTGCCCAACCGAGCGGCGCTGGAAAAGTATGTCGAAGCGGTGCGCAGCGAATGGAGGGAGGGACTCAGCTACGGCGTTTTGTGTCTGGACCTGGACGGATTCAAGCTCGTCAATGACCGTTTCGGGCATGCCACGGGTGATGCTTTGCTGCAGCAAGTCGGAATGAGGCTCTTGACCACGGTCCGTGACGGAGACATTGCCGTGCGTCATGGCGGAGACGAATTCGTGCTGCTCCTTGCCTTGCGCGCAGGTGAGTCGTTATCCAGCGTTCAGCGCGCAGCTCAGCGGGTGATCGCGAGACTCGCGGAACCGATGACGCTGTCTGGCGAGGTCATTAACGTCAGTTGCAGTGTCGGCGGGGCGATCTGGACGGGCGGCGCTTTCGCCGACGTTCTGGCGCAGGCTGACGAGGCGCTCTATCGCGCCAAGCGGGCGGGAAAAGCCCAGGCGCAGTTTTACGATGTCCCCGGCGTGTCGCCTGTTTCCGATGTGCAAAACGCTTAGCAGGCCTCGTATCACTGTGTCGTCACGGGGCTGGTTGGATTGCTTTGATGTCCACCGTATCCCGAGCAAGCGCTCATAAGGCATTCCTGAGGGTTTGCAGGTACGCAACCTGACGGGTGAATTCGCTGCTGGACAAGCGCTGCTCCGGCCGCGGACGCAACGCCTGGCCGATGTGGCTGGTGGACTGACGCGTCATGCGCGCCAGCGTTTGCCATTGTTCGGTGACCGCCAGGGTCTCAAAGCCGGGATGCCGTTGCCGGGCGCGACGCAGGATGTCTTGCTGCAAGGCGCGCAACGCGGCGTGCTGGCCTTCGCGGCGGAGCATGAAGTCGGCGCTTGCACGCAGGTGTTCGCTGAGCTGACGACGGCCGCGCGCAAAGATCGGCAACATCGGGCCATGGCGCATGCCTGCATGCCACAGCGTGGCAACGAGGCACAGCGTCAGGGCGAGCAGCGCCTGGGGGAAGTATTGCCAGAGCAGCCCGAACAGGTTGTCGTGTTCAGTACGCAGCACCATCGTGACGGTGCTGTCCTGGCTCAGATACCAGAGTAGCCAGGCATTATCGTATTCGCCGATGGCCTGCGTTTTCCACAGGTCGGCGTCGGTGACAACCGTGATTAATCCAGAGCCGTACACCATTTGCAGCAGGTGCGTGGCGTCAGCGCTGTTGGCCCATGACTGTGCATGGTCCTCGGGATCATCCAGATGGAAGGCCGGGTCAAAGCTCATGTAGGCCGGGTCGCTTTCGTTTTGCACGAACAGCCTGGTCAGCTCGGGCCACGGCGTTTCCGGGCCTTGAATGTCCGGCGTGCTCAGCGGGATGACCGGCTTGAGTTGTTCGCGCTGGCGTTCGCGGTCCTGCTCTTGCAGGTCTTGGGTGAGGAATTGGTGAATCTGCAGTTGATCCAGCAACAGGTCGCCGCTGCTTCCCTTGGTCCGGTCCCACAGCTGTTCGGCGACAAAGAGAATACGGCCGCCTGATCGGGTCCAGGCCAGCAAGCGCTTGACCTCCGACGGCGTCATCCTTTCGCGGAAATCCAGCAGCATGAGCGTTTGCGGCTGGTCGCGGATGTCAGGGAGAGTGGTGAGCGTTTCAACCGTTTTCACCTGAATGTTTCGCTGACGCAGGAACGTCTGCGCGGCGAGGTAAGGGTTGGCCAGCGCTTCAGGCGAAGGCCCCTGGTCGACGGTTTCCTGATAACGCTCGAGCCGCTTCAGCGCGGGCATACTGGCGATGACGAGGCTCACCAGCATCAGCGCGGCGACCAGCCCGATGATCCAGCGCCGGCTCATGCGCCTGCCCCCGGCGCGAACAACTTCCGCCAGCCTGAACACAGCGTGTGTCGCGCCTGATCCGGCGGCACTTGGTGACCGTAGGCGAGGTTCTGCCAGTGGCGCGTCAGTTCATGGCTGAAGTCATCAAGGGATGGCTGCTTGAGCTCGGCGATGCGCGCCAGTATCTGGCCCTCGGTGTCGGCGCTTTTCAGCGGCAGTTGGTAATCGGTCAACAGGCGGCTCAGCAGTGCGCGATAAAGAAGGCTCAATGCCTCGCGCGGTGACTGTTGCCAGAGTCTTTCCGCTGCATCGGCGACATCCGTCGGCAGGGTTTCAGCGCGGACCTGCAGGCCAAAGAGTTGGTGAGGGATGTCTCGTGGAGCCGTCGCCTTGCGGGGGCTTTTGCCGACGAAGGTGGCGAACCAGGTCCGATAGCGCCAGATCACCCACGCGACCGTTAGGCCAAGCAGCGTCCACAGCAGCGCGCCGAATACCGCCGACAGGGTCTTGCCTACGTTGAGCGCGCCGACGACCAGTCGCGCCAGCCAGTTCGGTGTCTCGGCTGACTTGGCATCATGCTTGGCATCGTCAGCGGGCTGGGCGATGCGCCATCCGGACACCGGTTTGGGATTTTTGAACGGCGGTTGTTCAAGCACGGCATGGATGGCGTTCTGCGACGCCTGGCTGGTCAGCGGCTGATTGAGCAGGCGAGGTGAATCGGGTGGTGCAACGTCTTCGTCGGTCTGCGGGTTGTCCAGCGGCGGCAGCGGGCAGCTATTGCCCGACTCGCTGGGGATTTCGTCCGCCATTGACCGATCTGCCGTCCACTGGTTTGCCGCAGACTCTGCCATGACGGCGGACGGCAGCAACGTCAGCACAAGGATCCCGCCCAGCAACACCGCCAGTGCGCTGCCCAGAACACGCTGACGCAGCTTGCGGAAACCCAGCTCGATGTCCCACGCCTCCAGCGTGGTCCGGCGATTGAGGTACAGCGCAAATCCGCAGGACACATAAACCGGGCCCCATACGATCAGCACTAGGGCATAAAACCCGTTGGTCAAATGCTCCAGCCAGTTCCACTCACCCTCGATGTCCAGCAGGCTGCGCCATGACCAGTCCGCTTCGATCTGCGGGGGAATCATGGCGTAGAACAGCACCATCAGGCCGATCCAGAAGGTCATTTCGAGCGTACTGCCCAGCGCGGTCAGCAGACGCGCCGCCCGGGAATCCTTCTGGCCAAGCAAGGTAATGCGCTGCGCCCGGGACAACCCGTCTAGTCCCTCCAGTTGCTGCACCGGCTGATAGAAACTGCGGCTGAGGCTCAGACGCCGCCAGGTCAGGCTCGCGAGCAACTGCGGCTTGAGTGCCGACGGAAAGCTTTTCAGCGCCTGCCTGAGTGACGGTGCCGGGCCGAACAGCGCTTGGGACAGAATCAGCAGCGGCAGCCGTTCGTAGGCTGGCTTGAGCCACCAGAACACGAGGACTGCCACTGACGGGTAATCCCACAGCAGCAGGGTCAGCAGCGCGAAGATCGGCAAGGTGACGATGGCCCAGCTTGTCATCAGCAAGGCGCGGTACCGTTGCGCCAGGAGAACGCCCAGGTCGAGGGCCTCCCACGGCGTGCGTGGGCGTATGACAACGCTGGCGTCAGTCAGGCGCATGGGGCGTGCGTCCGGCAAGGGTCAGGTAGGCGCCGACCAGCAACCACAAAGAAGCGCCCACCCCATATTTGGCTGCCGCGGGCGGCCAGCTCATCGACGACCAGTACGCTTCAATGAATGCCGCGATGAGGAGGAACAGCATGACCCCGCCAATCAGTCGCACGCTGATCCGTGCAGCGCGGCGCAGTGCCTCGCCTCGGCGCAGTCGGCCGGGAGCGACCAGTGCCCATCCGAGTTTCAGCCCCGCTGCACCCGCCAGCATGATGCCGGTCAGTTCGAAGGCGCTGTGTCCAACCACGAACGGCCAGAAGGTTGTGCCCATGCCCGCGTCGGTGAGATGGCCCGCGACCGCGCCAATCATCAGTCCGTTGAAAAACAGAAAAAACAGACTGCCGACGCCTAACAGCAGGCCACTGGCAAAGGTCTGGAAAGCAATGCCGACGTTGTGCATGACGTAGTAACCGAACATCAGCCAGTCAGTGCTCGACGCGCGTTCGGCCGTTTGCCCGATACGCCGTGCGGCGGGCTCGTACATGGCGTGCATTCCGGCGACATCGGCGGGACTGACGACGCTGTAGACCAGATCCGGATAGCCGTAGACCAGCAGCGCCATGAGCGTCAGGCTGCCAAAAAACAGCAGGCCGGCGAGGGCGACCCATCGCCATTCGGCACGCACCAGACGTGGGAAGTCCGCCAGCACAAAGCTCAGCAACTGCGCACTAAACTGGCTTCGGTGGCGATACAACTGCTGGTGCCCACGCATCGCAAGCTGCTGCAGTTGCTCGACCAGATGACTGGCGTAGCCACGGTCGATTGCCAGCGCAAGCTGTTGGCAGATCTGACGGTATTCGCGGCTGAAGCCGGCACCGGACCCGCTTTTGCGGCGACTCGCTTCCAGCGCCTCAAGGCGTGTTGCAAAACGCTGCCAGTCTTCTGCATGGCGTTGTTCGAACAGGCTTTGCTTCATGACGAGCCGGCCAGGCTGTGGGCAATGCCATTCAATTGCTGGACCGGGTAGTGAGGATCTCGCGAGCTGGACAACTGCAAAGGCTGCGTGACGATGGCAGCAAGCTCTTGAGCCCTCGCCGAAGAAAGTGTGCCTTGCCGCTCGGCAAAGGCTTGTATGGCGCGCTGTTCCTCCAGCAAGAGGGGCAGCGGCGGAATCCTCGCGGTGGCTTCAGCCAGTGGCGGCCGTTGCGGGGGCACGTCCCGATAGATGACCAGCGTGCCCGCCGCCAGATCCCCAAGGCGTTTGAACAGCGGGTGCTGCAAACAGGTAAACGCGCCGACGCAATAGCCGAAGGGCAGCATGTCGACGAAGCGCAGCAGGTTGCGCAGCACTGAAGCCGACCAGCCAATCGGGGTGCCGTCATCGTGAATGACCCGCAGCCCCATGATCTGTTTGCCCGGAGTGCGCCCTTGATGCAGCACTTCGAAGAGCACCATATAGCCCCAGGTCCCGATAAACAGCGCGAGCATGAACAGCCCGGTGCCGAAGTCGCCCAGTGTTCCCAGCACGAAAAACAGCGCACCCAGTAGCGCGCCGCGAATCATCAGATCAATGCCGAAAGCAATTGACCGGGACAGCAACCCGGCAGGTCGCAGGATGAGGTCTATGCCCTCGGGCGTTTCCATGCGAACACGAGTGTCCAGCAGGGCAAGCGGTGCAGTAAATCCTGGCTCTGCATGGGAAAGGGACATAGAGGAAGGTACGCCGGTGGAAGAGGTTTGATGCTAGCCACGCCGGAGTGGCTAAGCAACAGGATGATTCTGGACAATGTGTGGGAAAGAGCCTGTTACAACTTGCTGGCCTTCGACAGCCGCCACTTTCGCACAAACTGTGTCGCCGTATCTCGGGCCTCGGGGTGTATTCGCTGGCGTCAGGCGCGGAGGGGCATCTGTTAAACTCGCCCGGTCTTTTGTTCAGGATCAGCCCGTGACTTCCAGCATCTTCTGGTACGACTACGAAACCACCGGGATCAATCCACGCAACGACCGGCCGCTGCAAGTGGCGGGCATTCGTACGGACGATCAGCTCAACGAGATCGGCGAGCCGATCAACCTGTATTGCCAGCCCAGCGATGACATCCTCCCCCATCCGGCGGCATGCCTGGTGACAGGCATCACGCCTGACCGGCTCGCGGAAAAAGGCTTGTGTGAAGCAGACTTCATGACCCGACTGCACGCGGAGATGTCTCTGCCCGGCACCTGCAGCGCGGGTTACAACACGTTGCGTTTTGACGATGAGATGACCCGCTACAGTCTTTATCGCAACTTTTTCGATCCCTACGCACGCGAATGGCAGGGCGGCAACAGCCGCTGGGATTTGATTGATGTGGTGCGCACGGCTTATGCGCTGCGTCCGGAGGGCATTGTCTGGCCGCAAGAAGAGGGCCGGGTCACGCTGAAACTTGAGCGGCTGACGGCGGCCAACGGGATCGATCATGGTCATGCCCATGACGCGCTCTCCGATGTCCGCGCAACCATCGCGCTGGCGCGTCTGGTCCGCGATAAGCAACCCAAACTTTACGATTATCTTTTTGGCTTGCGCTTCAAGCACAAGGTCCAGGATCAGATTCGATTGATGCAGCCACTTGTGCATATATCGGGTCGTTTTTCCGCAGCGCGAAGTTATGTGAGCGTCGTACTTCCGCTGGCTTGGCATCCGGTGAACCGAAATGCATTGATTGTCTGTGACCTGTTCCATGACCACAGCCCGTTGCTGGACGAAGACGGCGAGACCTTGCGTCAGCGTCTATATACTCGCCGCGAAGATCTGCTCGAAGGCCAGTTACCGGTTCCGCTGAAATTGCTGCATGTTAATAAATGCCCGGTCATTGCCCCGCTGAGCGTGCTTCGCGAGGAGGACCGTCAGCGTCTGCAACTGGACATGAGTGTTTATAAAACGCGCTTGGCCGCCTTGAATGAAGGGCAGACGATCTGGCAGGACAAGTTGAAAAGCGTCTATGCCAACGACAACTTCGCTGTCAGTGAGGATCCGGAACAGCAGTTGTACGACGGCTTTATCAATGATCGGGATCGTCGTCTCTGCGAGCAGGTGCGCATTGCCGAGCCCCAGCAACTGGCTACCGATGGCTGGCCGTTCGATGATCCCCGATTGCCTGAATTGTTATTCCGCTACCGCGCCCGCAACTTTGCCGAAACCCTGAGCGTTGCAGAGCAACAGCGCTGGTTGGCGTTTTGTCAGTTGCGCCTGAGCGATCCTCAGGCCGGCGCCCCCAATACGCTCAAGGCGTTCAGCCGTGCGCTGGTCGAACTCTCGCTGAAGGCCACGCCCGAGCAACTCAAAGTGCTCGCCCAGTGGCAGGAATACTCTCTGGTGTTGAAACAGCGTCTGGGACTATAAGCGCATAGGGGTAAATGGCAGGCAATAAAAAACGCCAGCATGGCTGGCGTCTTTTTGAGTCGAACATCTCTGCGCGACGGCTGACTCTAAAACCGGCAATTAGCCCAGCAGAGTTGCCCAGCCTTCAACCTCGTCGCCGCCCCACTTGGCTTTCCACTCTTTCAGCGTCTTGTGGTTGCCGCCTTTGGTTTCGATGATTTCACCGTTGTGCGGGTTTTTGTATTGCTTGACCTTGCGAGCGCGTTTGGTGCCGACCGGCTTTACAACAGCGCCGCGTGGAGCCTTCATTTTGGAGTCTGGATCCAGCAGCGCGATGATGTCGCGCAGGGATTTCTGATATTCGCCCATCAACGTGCGCAGTTTGCCTTCGAACTCAAGTTCTTTCTGCAGTTTGTCGTCTTGTTGCAGATTTTGCAGGCGGGCTTGCAGTTCTTTGATGGCTTCTTCTGTTGCGCGGTATTCGTTGATCAGTGACATGGGGGATACCTATGTTGTGATGGGCATGATGCGATGGGCGCATAATAATCAGAGTGTTTGCGCAAGTAAACATTTAAGAAAAGTTTTATCCGTAGCATTTTGAAATAGCCGCAGACATACCCTCGATTTAGATACACATGTAGCGTTATAGAACGCCAATGACCTTGCTGTTTTCAGCGAAGTGTCTGGCGTCGAATTTCCGTCGCCGATGAACCGGTACGGCACTAATGCATTTATCCCCGAAGGGTGCGCTTTTTTGCCGCCTGAAATCAGCGGCATACGGGTACTGCACAGTCGTCAGGTAATCGCTAGAATGGCGGCCTTTGCGAAGTTCTGGAGTTTTTCACATGCGCACTTTTCGTCTGGTGATTGCTTGCCCGGACCGTGTCGGTATCGTTGCCAAGGTCAGTAACTTTCTGGCCTCGTACAACGGCTGGATTACCGAAGCGAGCCATCACTCTGACAATCTCAGCGGCTGGTTTTTCATGCGTCATGAAATGCGTGCCGATACCCTGCCTTTCGACCTCGAAGGTTTCCGTGCAGCTTTTGCGCCCATCGCCGAAGAGTTTTCGATGGACTGGCGCATTACCGACTCCGCGCAGAAAAAGCGCGTCGTGCTCATGGCAAGCCGGGAGTCCCATTGTCTGGCCGATCTGTTGCACCGCTGGCACAGCGACGAACTGGACTGTGAAATCGCCTGCGTGATTTCCAACCACCAGGACCTGCGCAGTATGGTCGAGTGGCACAACATTCCTTATTACCACGTGCCGGTTGATCCGAAAGACAAAGAGCCGGCGTTCGCCGAAGTCTCGCGTCTGGTCAAACACCACGAAGCCGACGTTGTTGTGCTGGCGCGTTACATGCAGATCCTGCCGCCGCAACTGTGCCGGGAATACGCGCATCAGGTCATCAACATTCACCACAGCTTCCTGCCTTCGTTTGTCGGCGCCAAGCCGTATCACCAGGCGTCGCTGCGTGGCGTGAAACTGATCGGCGCTACTTGCCACTACGTCACCGAAGAACTGGACGCCGGTCCGATCATCGAGCAGGACGTGGTGCGCGTCAGCCATCGCGACAGCATCGAAAACATGGTGCGTTTCGGTCGCGACGTGGAGAAGATGGTGCTCGCTCGCGGCCTGCGCGCACACCTTGAAGACCGCGTGCTGGTGCATGACAACAAGACAGTGGTATTTGATTAAGCAGTGATTAAGCAGTGATTAAGCGGTTTGGGTGAGCCGCTTAAGTTCAGCGGCTTACTGCAACTCGATTGTTTGCGAACAGTGCAGCTTCTCCGGCACGACAGGCGGAATCACCATGACCGACCCCCTCGACAAAGCCACATCCAAAGCCCCGCCGACCCTTGGCGAAGGATGCCTGAGCCGTTACGACGTCGACGCACTGTCGCCGGAAGACGGCACGGACTTCGAGGGGGCGGAAGCGTTATGGAAAGAACTGACGTCTGCCAGACAGGAAAACGAATCAGACCGTCTTGATCCGCAGTAACTTGTTCAAAAGGGGGCGCCCGACCATCAACAGAAACACCGGCCCGCCCGCGATCAGATAGAAGTAATAGGTGACGATCCGCCAGATGAGGATCGCGGCCGCTGCCGTCGACTTGCCCACCATCGGCGCCAACAAGGCCGCCGACGTCAACTCCGCCGCTCCCGCACCGCCCGGCGACAGGCTGAACTGCCCAGCGCTCAGCGACAGCATCTGCACCAGAAACGTCCACGCCCAATCGATATTCACGCCCAACCCTTGCAGCGCCAGGTACAGCACGCTGTAACGCAGACTCCAGTGCACGCAGGTCAGCGCAAACACCTGCAGCAGAATGCGGTGGGGCATTTTCCAGGTCTCAGCCAGCGCGTCGCGGAAATGCAGCAGCTTGCGCGCCCAGCGAATGCGCGTGGTGTTCTTGCGCTTCAGCCGCTTGAGCACCCGACCGTTGAACAGAATGATGCGTCGGTGATACCGCGCGAAACCGGCACAGGCACAAAGTCCGGCGCCGATTAGCAGGGCGCTGGCAATGAGCATCCATTCAAGGTTTTCGCTGAGCTGGTGGAACACCGCGTAGATCAGGATGCCGATCAGCGCGAGGAGAAAAAACACCAGATCCATAAGTTGGTCTGTGGCAAAGGCCGCTGTGCTTTTCGCCGGACCAATACCGCTGCGCGAGAGCAGTGCGACCAGCGTCAAGGGCGCGCCGCTGCCCCCGGGCGTGGCGCAGTAGGCAAATTCCGTGGCCATCACCACAGCGAGACTTTTGCGCATGCCGATGCCGCTGGCGGCGTCGCCGAGCAACAGGCGCAGGCGTATCGTGTTCATGCACCAGCCCACCAACACCATGACGAACATGCCGATCAGGAGCGTCACCGGGAAGTTGCGCAGGCGGTGAAACATGTCTGCGCCGCCCATGAAGAACGGAATCAG
The DNA here is from genome assembly GCF_039672565.1 of Pseudomonas sp. Ps21-P2. Lineage (NCBI taxonomy): Bacteria > Pseudomonadati > Pseudomonadota > Gammaproteobacteria > Pseudomonadales > Pseudomonadaceae > Pseudomonas > Pseudomonas sp. Ps21-P2. The sequence continues at coordinate 153,660 of NZ_JBDFPL010000007.1, read as the reverse complement.
CAGGGCGAGTATCAGTGCTGCTGCGAGCCAGCCAAGTCGCCTCACGCCGCAGACCTGGCGGCATTCAGGCCCTGTAACCAGGCAAATTTGCTCATCGGCGTACGGCCGTCGTTCAACAAGCGCTCAAGGGCTTGCAGCCAGTAACGACGGGAAAAGTCGTGGCGCATGTCTACGGGGTGCAGCCCCAGACGGATGGTTGCGGCGTTATGCAATTGAGCCTCACGGTGGTTGCTGACGATTTTCGATACGCCCCGGCGCCAGGCGCTGCGAGCGCTCCAGACGATCCCGGGCGCATCGATCTCGGAAAAGTCCGGCAGACGATACAAGTGTTGGGCATCACTTGTGTAGTCCAACGGCAATTTTCGCAGGGCATTGCGCGTGCCTTCGCTCATCAGCCAGGCGGGAGCGACGAATCCGTGAAGTGGCCAGTCGTTGCGCCGGAACACCTCCATGCCTGCTTCCAGCCGTTGCATCGCCTGATGTTCGTCTAGGGTGTAGAACTCGCCCTCCCAGGTGTAAATGCGCCGCATGAAAAACTCATGGGGCGTGCGTGGGGCAGGGCTGTCGTCGCAATGGTAATAGCCGTGCAGCGCCAGTTCGTCACCCCGTACGAGGCGGTCGTGCATCAACCGCTGGAAATCCGGGTTGGCGTCGATCGGATCGTGCTTGTGGAAATTCGGCACCACCAGCCAGGTGATGGGGATGTTCCCTAGCTTGTCGACCGCCTCAACGAAGGGTCGATAATCCGGCCAGGTTTGCGGGGCCACGTCGTGGAGCACCAGCATCAGGCTGCGTTGCGTGATTGCGGGAATCTCAGCCATGGGCATAGACCGGCTGACGGGCGCCGAGTACTGCCTGGTAATGGCCGAGCAAGCCGGCGACCACGGCGTCCCACGCATAATGTGCCTCGACATGACGCCGCGCCTCTTCGCCTCGGAATGGGGCGTTCTCGGCAAACAGCTGACGCACCGCTGCCGCCATGGCCGGTGGTTGATTGGGTTCGCACAGCAGGCCGCAGTGCTCGGGGACGATTTCGCGGAAGGCCCCGGCATCGACCGCCACCACCGGAATCCCGCTGGCCATGGCTTCAATCACCACCAGACCGAAGGTTTCCTGATCCCCGGCATGTACCAGCGCATCGGCACTCGCCAATAGGCGCGCGACTTCGGCAGCAGGACGAAATTTATCCACAACCGTGACGTTGGCCGGCACGCCGGTCGGCATATGGGAGCCCACCAGCAACAGGTGATAACCCGCGCCCAGCGCCTTCATGCAGTCGAGCAGAACGGTCAGGTTTTTCTCTTTCGAACCTCGGCCCGCAAAGATAAGCAGGTGGGTTTCATCCGGCAGGCCCAGCTCGGCCTTGAGACCAGGATCTCGCCGGGAGGGATGGAACGTCTGCAGATCAACCCCCAACGGCTGCACATGAACATTCTTCACACCCAGGCGGATCAGCTTGTCCGCCATCGCCGCGCTCGGCGCCAGCACTCGGTCAAAATTGCCGTAGAGCTTGCTGACGTAATTCTCGACATTGGCCCCCAGCCAGGTGCCAATCCGGTTGCTCACCAGCAGCGGCAAGTCGGAGTGGTAAAAGCCAATCACTGGCACGTCCAGTTGGTGTCGGGCATCCAGTGCAGCCCAGGCGGTAAGATAAGGATCGCCGACTTCAATGAGGTCTGGCCGCAGACTTCGCAGGGCCTCTCGCCAGGGACCGACGCGCAGTGGAAAACGATAGCCGTTGCCAAACGGTACGGGCGGCGCCGGAACCCGGTATATGCCGTCTTCATGACTGCTTTGCGGGCCCGGGATCAGCAGGCTGTGTCGCACGCCCGGGTAAAGCGCGAGGCGGCGGTGTTTGGCATCCAGGTACGTGCGCACGCCGCCGCTTGCAGGGGCGTAGAACATGGTCATGTCAGCAATGTGCATGGGATGCCTTCGTCCATTGATTCAGTCCTTCTGGGGTTGACCATCCACAGATACAGATGTTCGGTTGCAGATCGTCGCACCCACGCCCATGAACTAGCGTTACGCCGCTTGCGCCAGAGTCTTGCGCTAGAGTAGCGAGGTGGCCCGAAGGTGGCTCAGCGGTGCCGGTCCAATGGGGCTGTCGCCGCAGTCCCTTCGGAAATATCGAATGCAACGCTTGGGTGAACGGATGCCTGACTCACAACAGATTCTTATTGGTGCTGACCTGAAGGGCCAGCCGATCGGGCACGCGATGCGTCTGGCCAACCGTCACGGGCTGGTGGCCGGCGCGACTGGCACCGGGAAAACCGTCACCTTGCAGCGCCTGGCGGAAGTGTTCAGCGACGCTGGCGTGGCCGTGTTCGCGGCGGACATCAAGGGTGATCTCTGCGGGCTCGGAGCCCCGGGCAACCCTCAAGGCAAGATCGCCGAGCGAATCGCCGGCATGCCCTGGCTGCACCATAAACCTCAGGGCTATCCGGTGACACTGTGGGACGTGCACGGTGAAACGGGCCATCCGTTGCGCACAACCCTGTCGGAAATGGGCCCGCTGCTGCTGGGAAGTTTGCTGGAATTGACGGACAGCCAACAATCGGCGCTGTACGCCGCGTTCAAGGTGGCGGATCGGGAAGGGCTGTTGTTGCTGGACATCAAGGACCTCAAGGCGCTGCTCAATCATTTGCGCGACAACCCCGAAGTCCTCGGCGACGACAGCGCGTTGATGACCACGGGGTCGAGTCAGGCGCTGCTGCGTCGGCTGGCGATCCTTGAACAGCAAGGCGCCGAGGCCTTGTTCGGCGAGCCGGCGCTGCAACTGGAAGACATCTTGCAGCCCGCGAGCGATGGCCGCGGGCAGATTCATCTGCTGGACGCCAGCCGGTTGGTGCACGAGTCGCCGAAGGTCTACGCCACTTTCCTGCTGTGGCTCCTGGCCGAGCTGTTCGAGCAATTGCCTGAGCGCGGCGATGCCGATAAACCGTTGCTGGCGCTGTTCTTCGACGAAGCGCATTTGCTGTTCACGGATACGCCGAAGGCGCTGCAGGAGCGGCTGGAGCAAGTGGTGCGGCTGATTCGCTCGAAAGGCGTCGGCGTGTATTTCGTCACCCAGTCGCCGGGGGATCTGCCGGACTCCGTTCTGGCGCAGCTCGGTTTGCGCATTCAGCATGGCCTGCGCGCGTTCACCAGCAAGGAGCAACGATCGCTGAAAGCCGTTGCGGACGGGTTTCGCTCCAATCCCGAGTTCGACGCGCTCTCGGTGCTGACCGAGTTGGGCATCGGTGAGGCGCTGGTGGGCACGCTGCAGGACAAGGGCACGCCTGAAATCGTCCAGCGTGTGTTGGTCGCGCCGCCGCAATCGCGCATCGGGCCGTTGACCCAGGCTGAGCGCGACACGCTGATCGCACGGTCCCCACTGGCCGGTCGCTACGACAAACCCGTGGATCGCGAATCGGCTTACGAAATGCTGCTGGCGCGCAAAGGCGCATCAGTGGACCCCGCGCAGAAACCTGCTGCTGAGGAGAAGTCAGAAGGCGGCTTTGCCGACATGGCCGGTGGTTTTCTGGGCGGGCTGGCGGGGCAGGCGGTCAAAAGTGCGATGCGCCAGGCCGCCACCCAGATCGGTCGCGAACTGGTGCGCGGGTTGATGGGATCGTTGCTGGGCGGCAGCAAGAAACGCCGCTAGCGCACCCACAAAAAAGCCCATTCAATGAATGGGCTTTTCAGGTCAGGCGGTGCAGTCAGGTCAGGCCAGCGCTTTGGACGCCAACCAGAACAACCCTGCCGACAGCGCGACCGTGGCGGGCAGGGTCAACACCCATGCCAGGAGAATGTTGCGAACCGTGCCGCCCTGCAGGCCGCTCTTGTTCGCCACCATGGTCCCGGCCACGCCGGACGACAGGATGTGAGTCGTTGAAACAGGCAGGCTGAACACGTTGGCCAGCGCAATGGCGCTTGCGGTGGTGATCTGCGCGGACATGCCCTGAGCGTAGGTCATGCCTTGCTTCCCGATCTTCTCACCGATGGTCAGCACGACGCGTTTCCAGCCGACCATGGTGCCAATACCCAGCGCCAGTGCAACGGCGAAGATGACCCAGAACGGCGCGTACTCAGTGGTCGCGGTCAGGTCCTTGCGCAGCTTCTCCAGATCCGACTTTTCACGGGCATCCAGCGCAGGCAGCTTGCCGACTTTGCGTGCCGTGTCGTCCAGGCACAGCAGGTAGCGACGCACTTCGATGCGACGCTCCGGTGCGAGGGTGTGGTAGTCGTTGACGCCCTTGAGGTTGTTCAACAGAGCATCAATGGTCGGCTCGGTTTGCTCAGGGTTGCAGCTGAAACGCTCGGGCAAGTCGCCCGCCGCCGATTTGCCCAGCGCCAGGTACTCGCCCAGTGTCGCGTTGTTGCGCTGGTAAAACTGGCTCAGGTGCTGGGTCGCGTCGCGGGTGCGTTCGATCTGGTAAGTCGTGGTGCTCAGGTCCAGCACGAACTGCGCCGGGACGATACCGATGAGCACCAGCATGATCAGGCCGATGCCTTTCTGACCATCGTTGGAGCCGTGCACAAAACTCACTGCCATCGCCGAAATCACCAGAACCAGGCGATTCCAGAAAGGAGGGTGTTTTTTGTCATCGAGCTTGCGGCGTTGTTCCGGAGTCTTGTGCATCTTGGAGAGGGGGCGCCAGGCTTTCAGCGCCAACAGGACCAGACCCGCCACGATGAAACCGGCCAGTGGCGAGAACACCAGCGAGGCGCCGATATCGATCGCTTTCTGCCAGTTCACGCCTTCGCCCAGCGGGATGTTATTGATCAGCGCGTTGGCCAGGCCTACACCCAGAATCGAACCGATCAATGTATGGGAGCTGGACGCCGGGATGCCGAAATACCAGGTGCCGAGGTTCCAGGTGATGGCCGCAGCCAGCAGCGAGAACACCATCGCCAGACCATGACCGGTGTTGACGTTGATCAACAACTCGACCGGCAGCAGATGGACGATGGCATACGCCACGCCGACCCCACCCAGGAGCACCCCGAGGAAATTGAACACGCCCGAGAAAAATACTGCCAGATGGGGCGGCATGGCCTTGGTGTAAATGACTGTCGCCACCGCGTTGGCGGTGTCATGAAAGCCGTTGATGAACTCGAAGGTGAGGACAAACGCAAGGGCGAGCAACAAGCTCACAATTACCCAAGCATCCAGTCCGCTGAATAGATCGATCATGGAAGGTTTTCTGACCCGGTCTTAAGGGGGCGGGATTATGACAGAAAAAAAACTGCGCGATAGGCGCGCCGCTCATTGGTAGCAGCCTGCAACGAAATTTCTGTCCCGCCTGCCCGTCGACTTCCTGCCGGGAAAGAAAGTGCGAAGCACCCCTGAACCCTGGACGAGTCTGTAAAACCTGGCCTTCAACGCGATGAATACGCTTGCCGTCAGCTGTTTAAGTCAGCGACAGGCAAGCGGCGGCTCATGGCTCTTCCTTGAGTTCTTCTTCCATCTTTTGCAGCTCTTGCTTGAACGCCTGGTCAAGCAGGCTGGCCCGTTTGCGCCACGGCTTGCGCTCTGGTTCGGGCTGGGCGGCGTATGTTGTCACTTCGCCGCCGTAAACTTCCTTGTAACGTTGTTCCTGGCGCTCTAATTCTGCGCGCAGTTCATCTTTGGTCACGTTAATACCTGATCGGGTCGAGTTTAATCCCGGTGATGACGCCGAGTCTGAAAGTGTCGGACCTGACGATCGCAATGTATCGCATCAGGAATAACCATCGGGCAGGGACGCTGCGCCAAGACGATTCACACTTCAACCAAGGGCGGCTACGTGCACCGGAATGACAAAACTGTCGTAGCAACATTCTTTATTGATTGCCTGCAGGATGGCTGATGACCAAGGTATTGGCCTGCCGTCGCTGAACATTGCGATCGAGTCGAACAATGTCTGCGTGTGTTTGGATCCATGCCAGATGGGGCGAGGATTTAAACACGCGATAGCGTTATTGGGCTTCAATGACGGCCACTATCGCGAAGATGCGCAGGCGAGTCAACTGTCGAGACTGTCGCAGCCGGACAACTGAGGATTTATACCTTTTTTATGTACGAAGGTTCCTAAGTTGGACAGTCTGATTTATGACGCAACTTGGCGAGTCAAATGTTTAACGCCGCAGGCAGTTTTCTGGCGACGTAAAATTCTCGGCTTATGACCGTGGGGACAATGATGTGTATTTAAACGGTTACACATAAATGGTGAGGGGAGAGGCAAAAACGGCCTTGGGTTAGCAAGACCGTGCCTGGGACTTCTCAGTGGGTACCTGACCAGTAATCCAAAGAAGCCTCATATGGCATGTGAAAGGTATAAGCAACTGGGCAGCCGGTCAATTGCGATTATCGCCCACTCGTTCGATAATCGCCCAAAGCTGGCTTGCCGTGGGCTTCAAAAACGGCGAGAGTGGCGTTCTACAAGGCTTTCGCGGCCACGACGAACGGTGCCAGCATGAACGATCAATTGCGTAATTCTTTCACGTCACTTGCGCCGCCGATTGTTGCGTCTCCTGCTAAAAGGATTCAGGCGCTCACGGGCGATCCTGACTTCATGACCTCTCTGGCGCGAGGGTTGGCCGTCATTCACGCGTTCCAGGAACGCAAGCGGCACCTGACCATCGCGCAGATCAGCCATCGCACCGAAATCCCCAGGGCGGCGGTTCGTCGTTGCCTGCATACATTGATCAAGTTGGGCTACGCCACCACTGACGGGCGCACTTACTCGCTGCTGCCTAAAGTGCTGACGCTTGGCCATGCCTATTTGTCCTCGACACCCCTGGCGGTTTCGTCACAGCCCTATCTGGACCGCATGAGTGACCAACTGCACGAGGCCTGCAACATGGCCACGCTGGAAGGCGATGACATTCTTTATATAGCCCGCTCCGCGACGACTCAGCGATTGATCTCTGTGGATCTGGCGGTGGGCGGACGTTTGCCGGCGTACTGCACGTCCATGGGCCGGATTCTGCTGGCGGCGCTGGACGATGTGTCGTTGCGGGAATACCTCGACCACGTCGATCTGCAACCCAAAACCAGCCGCACCTTACGCACCCCGGAAGCCTTGCTCGAATGCTTGCAGCAAGTGCGGCAACAGGGCTGGTGCATTGTCGATCAGGAACTGGAGCAGGGTTTGCGTTCCATCGCCGTGCCGGTCTACGACGCATCGGGCCAGGTACTCGCGGCGCTGAATGTCAGCACCAGTGCGGGCCGAGTGGCGCGCAATGACCTGGAGCAGAAGTTTCTGCCGATCATGCTGAATGCCAGCCGTGACCTGAGCACGCAGCTGTTTACCTGACCCAGCCTGTTGAACCCATGAGCTGCCCGTCACTCTCCGTTCGGTGATCGAACACTTAGTCGGTTATCGGATTGTTCAGCCCCGTCCCCAGGCATAACCTCATTCTCAACGCCACGCCTTAAATGGCGGGGCAAACGAGTGTGAACCTGGAGCACCCCATGGCTGCAATTCTTTCCCTTCACGAGGCCGTGAAGCAGTTCGTCAACGATGGCGACATCGTTGCACTGGAAGGCTTTACTCACCTCATTCCTACCGCGGCGGGACATGAGCTCATTCGTCAGAAGAAGAAGGATCTGACCCTTGTGCGCATGACCCCTGACTTGATCTATGACCAATTGATCGGCGCAGGCTGTGCAAAACGGCTGATTTTCTCGTGGGGCGGTAATCCCGGCGTCGGCTCTCTGCACAGGCTTCGCGATGCCGTCGAACGGCAATGGCCGCAGCCCATGGAGATTGAAGAACACAGCCACGCCGACCTCGCCAATGCCTATGTGGCGGGCGCATCCGGGCTGCCGTTCGCGGTGCTGCGGGCGTATGCCGGTTCGGACCTGCCCAAGGTCAACCCGCTGATCAAGTCGGTCACTTGCCCGTTCACCGGAGAAGTGCTGGCGGCGGTGCCGGCGGTACGCCCCGATGTGACGGTGATCCACGCGCAGAAAGCTGACCGTAAAGGCAACGTGCTGCTGTGGGGCATTCTCGGGGTTCAGAAAGAAGCGGCGTTGGCGGCCAAGCGCTGCATTGTCACGGTCGAGGAAATTGTCGATGACCTCAAGGCGCCGATGAACGCCTGCGTGCTGCCAACCTGGGCGCTGAGTGCTGTTTGCGTCGTGCCGGGCGGCGCTCATCCTTCCTACGCCCACGGCTACTACGAGCGCGACAACCGTTTCTATCAGGCGTGGGACGCCATCGCCCGCGACCGTGAGGCGTTTACCGCCTGGATCGACGAATGCATCCATGGCACCCGTGACTTCAGTGAGTTCAAGAACAAGCTGGCCCACGCGGCGGAGGCTCACCAATGACTTATTCCACCAGCGAAATGATGACCGTCGCCGCCGCGCGCCGGTTGAAAAACGGCGCCGTGTGCTTTGTCGGCATCGGCCTGCCCTCGAAAGCGGCCAATCTGGCGCGCCTCACTTCCTCGCCCGACGTGGTGCTGATTTACGAATCAGGGCCTATCGGCGCCAAGCCTGACGTGCTGCCACTGTCCATCGGTGACGGCGAACTGGCGGAAACCGCTGACACCGTGGTCTCCACCAGTGAGATCTTCCGTTACTGGCTGCAGGGCGGCCGTGTCGATGTCGGGTTTCTCGGCGCGGCTCAGGTCGACCGGTTCGGCAACATCAACACCACGGTGGTCGGCGATTATCACCAGCCGAAAGTACGCCTGCCGGGTGCCGGAGGCGCGCCGGAAATTGCCGGGTCGGCCAAAGAAGTGCTGATCATCCTCAAGCAATCGCCACGGACCTTCGTCAACAAGCTGGACTTCCTGACCTCGGTTGGCCACGGCGAAGGCGGCGACTCCCGCAAGCGCCTCGGCCTGCCGGGCGCCGGGCCGGTCGGCATCATCACTGACCTGTGCATCATGGAACCGGAAGCGGGCACCCACGAATTCGTCGTGACCACGCTGCACCCCGGCGTGACCCGCGAGCAGGTCATCGCCGCCACCGGTTGGGACGTGCGTTTTGCCGACACCGTGAAGACTTCCGATGCACCCAGCGAGTACGAACTGACCGCGCTGCGCGATCTGGAAGCGCGAACCGCTGCCGCCCATGGTCAGGCGCCGGGAGAAGCATGATGCGTGACGTCTTTATCTGCGACGCGATTCGCACCCCCATTGGCCGTTTTGGCGGCGGTCTGGCGACCGTTCGGGCGGATGATCTGGCAGCGCTGCCGATCAAGGCCCTGATGGCGCGCAACCCGTCTGTCAATTGGGATGAGCTGGACGAAGTGTTTCTCGGCTGCGCCAATCAGGCCGGGGAGGACAACCGCAACGTCGCGCGCATGGCTGCGCTGTTGGCGGGTCTGCCGGCCAGCGTGCCGGGCGTGACCCTCAATCGCTTGTGTGCTTCCGGCCTGGACGCGGTGGGTTCTGCGTTCCGCGCCATTGCCTGCGGTGAGATGGAGCTGGCCATTGCTGGCGGCGTCGAGTCCATGTCCCGCGCCCCATTCGTGATGGGCAAGGCCGACACGGCATTCGGACGCGGCCAAAAGCTGGAAGACACCACCTTGGGCTGGCGTTTCGTCAATCCGCAGATGAAGGACCAGTACGGCGTTGAGACCATGCCGCAGACCGGCGACAACGTCGCTGAGGATTTCGGCATCTCCCGGCAGGATCAGGACGCCTTTGCTCTGCGCAGCCAGCAGCGTACGGCGGCGGCTAAGGCTTCGGGCTTCTTCGCCGAGGAAATCGTGCCCGTGCGCGTCGCCCACAAAAAGGGTGAGACCGTCGTCGACACCGACGAGCACCCCCGTGCCGACACCAGCCTTGAAGCGCTCGCCAAGCTCAAGCCGGTCAACGGGGCTGGCAAAACCGTCACAGCGGGCAACGCGGCAGGCCTGAACGACGGCGCGGCGGCGATGATTCTGGCGTCCGCCGACGCCGTCAAGAAACACGGCCTCACGCCGCGCGCTCGCGTACTGGGGATGGCCAGCGCCGGCGTTGAGCCTCGCGTCATGGGCATTGGCCCGGTCCCGGCGGTACGCAAGCTGGTGGCACGGCTGGGTTTGTCGGTCAGTGATTTCGACGTCATCGAGCTCAACGAGGCATTCGCCAGTCAGGGCCTGGCGGTCTTGCGTGAATTGGGCATTGCTGACGATTCACCCAAGGTGAACCCAAACGGCGGCTCGATTTCGCTGGGGCATCCGCTGGGCATGAGCGGTGCGCGTCTGGTTCTGACCGCTTTGCACCAACTGGAAAAAACCGGCGGCAGCAAAGCGCTCGCCACGATGTGCGTCGGCGTGGGGCAGGGGCTGGCCCTCGCAATAGAGCGCTAGACGACATTTTTGCAACTCAGCCACCCGAGTCATCGCTTGCCTCCGCGAAAGGGGCAACTTGCTGACTTGGGTGGTTGTCCTTGTGATGTCGAAACGTTACTGCTTAAGTCTAAATGTTGCAGGTTATGTCTTAGACTGGCTGACCTTACTAACACCTGGGGAGATAATAATGACAACGACTCACTACACCGGAGAAGAGCGGCGCAAGCGGATCTTCGCAATTGTGGGGGCCTCATCGGGCAACCTCGTCGAATGGTTCGACTTCTACGTCTACGCCTTCTGCGCCATCTATTTCGCGCCTGCATTCTTTCCTTCCGATGACCCGACCGTTCAGTTGCTCAACACCGCCGGCGTCTTCGCCGCAGGCTTTCTGATGCGTCCCATCGGCGGCTGGCTGTTCGGTCGCGTGGCCGACAAGCACGGCCGCAAAAACTCGATGATGATTTCCGTGCTGATGATGTGCGCCGGCTCGCTGGTCATTGCCTGTCTGCCAACCTACGCGTCGATCGGTGCCTGGGCGCCGTTTCTGTTGTTGATGGCGCGCCTGTTCCAGGGCCTGTCGGTGGGTGGTGAGTACGGCACCACCGCCACGTACATGAGCGAAGTCGCGTTGCGGGGGCAGCGCGGGTTTTTCGCTTCATTTCAGTACGTGACGCTGATTGGCGGCCAGCTGTTGGCCGTGCTGACCGTGGTCATCCTGCAGCAGTTTCTCAGTGCCGATGAGCTCAAAGCCTACGGCTGGCGCATCCCGTTCGTGGTCGGTGCGGTCGCGGCGGTGATCTCGCTGGTGCTGCGCCGGTCGCTGAAAGAGACCACCACCGCCGAAGTGCGTCAGAACAAGGACGCGGGCAGCATGTCTGCGGTGTTCCGCGATCACAAAGCGGCGTTCATCACCGTGCTGGGCTACACCGCCGGCGGCTCGCTGATTTTCTACACCTTCACCACGTACATGCAGAAATACCTGGTCAACACCGTGCACATGGATGCCAAGGTCGCGAGCTACATCATGACCGGCGCGCTGTTCCTGTACATGTGCATGCAGCCGGTGTTCGGGATGCTCGCTGACAAGATCGGTCGCCGCGCCTCGATGCTGTGGTTCGGCGGGCTGGGCACCCTGTGCACGGTGCCGCTGCTGCTGACGTTGAAAACCACTACCAGCCCGGTCATCGCGTTCGTGCTGATCACCCTGGCATTGGCCATCGTCAGTTTCTACACCTCGATCAGCGGTCTGGTGAAAGCCGAGATGTTTCCGGTGCAGGTTCGTGCGCTGGGCGTCGGTCTGGCCTATGCCGTGGCCAATGCTATTTTCGGTGGCTCCGCTGAATACGTGGCTTTGGGCCTGAAGAACATGGGCATGGAAAACACCTTCTACTGGTACGTGACCGCGATGATGGCGATTGCTTTCCTGTTCAGCCTGCGCTTGCCGAAGAAGCCGGCTTACCTGCACGAAGACCACTGATCCCGGATCTTGGAGCGCGCGTCCTTGCAGGGCGCGTGCTGTCCATCTTCATCACACTCATTCCACGTGTTTCACGGAGCGACTGCCATGGCGTTCGTACAACTCGAAGACGGTGAACTGCATTATCAAATTGATGGCCCGGTGGATGCGCCGGTGCTGGTGCTGTCCAACTCGTTGGGCACCGACCTGCACATGTGGGACGCGCAGATTCCAGCGCTGAGCAAGTCATTCCGCGTCGTGCGTTACGACACCCGCGGCCACGGTCAGTCCCTCGTCACACAAGGGCCTTACACGCTCTCGCAGCTGGGACGAGACGTGCTGGCGCTGCTTGATGCGTTGAAAGTCGACCGCGCGCATTTCTGCGGATTGTCCATGGGTGGCCTGATCGGTCAGTGGCTGGGCATTCATGCCAACGATCGGCTGCACAAGCTGGTGCTGTGCAACACCGCCGCGAAGATCGGCGACACGGAAACGTGGGCGCCGCGCATCGCCCAGGTGGAGAAGGGCGGTGAGCGGGCCATGAAGGAAATGGGCGCCGGCGCGGTTGGGCGTTGGTTCACCCCTGACTTTGCCAGCCAGCACGCCGACAAGGTCACGCCCGTCACCGACGTGCTGGCGGCGACGTCTCCGCTGGGTTACGCCGCCTGCTGCGCGGCTGTCCGGGATGCCGATCTGCGCAAGCAAGTCAGTTCGATCACCGTGCCCACGCTGATCATCTGCGGCAGCCATGACGCCGTCACCACCATGGCGGACGGGCATTATCTGCAGAACCACATCCACGGCAGCGAACTCTCCGACTATTACGCCGCGCATTTGTCCAGCGTCGAGCTGGGTGAAGTCTTTGCTCTGCGCGTGACGGAGTTTTTGCTGGCGTGACCGCTGTGGTATTTGCTTGAAACAGCCTGGAAAACGGTCAAAAAAAACCCACCAATCGGTGGGTTTTTTCATGCACGTTGTATCAGAACAAGCGGGTAGATGGCACATCGCCCGCGGTGGGCTGACGCTCGCCGGTCGGGGTCTGTTCGTACCAGCCGCCACCCAGCGCGCGGTACAGATTGACCTCGCTGTTGAGCTGCGACAGGCGGTCGGTGATCAACGACTGTTGCGCGGTGAACAACTGGCGCTGGGCGTCGAGGAAGGTCAGGTTGCTGTCGATCCCGATGCGATAGCGTCGCTCGGCCAGACGATAGTAGTCCTGGTTGGCGTTGACGAAGTCGGTCTGCGCCTTGAGCTGATCGGTGTAGGTCTTGCGTGCGGCCAGACCGTCGGAGACTTCCTGAAACGCCGTCTGAATCGCCTTCTCGTAGTTGGCGACGCCAATGTCTTTCTGGATCTTCGAGTAGTCGAGGCTTGCGCGCAGACTGCCCGCGTTGAAGATCGGCAGATTGATCGTCGGCTCGAACAGCCACGTCCCCGAACCGCCTTTGAACAGACCGCTCAGATCGCCGCTTGCCGTACCGGCACTGGCCGTGAGGCTGATGCTCGGGAAGAACGCGGCACGTGCCGCGCCGATGTTGGCGTTGGCGGCTTTCAGGCTGTATTCGGCCTGGAGAATGTCCGGACGACGCTGCAGCAATTCCGACGGCAGACCCGCTGGCATTTCATTGAGCATGTCAGCGCTCAACGGTTTCGAGGCGGGCAGGTTGGCCGGCAGACTGGTGCCCAACAGCAGCACCAGATTGTTCTCGTCTTGGGCTACCAGCCGCTGATACTGGGCCAGCTTGACGCGGGCGCTCTCGACGGAGGTGCGCGACTGCGCCAGATCCAGCGCCGAGGCCACACCCACTTCGCTGCTGCGAGAGGTCAGACGCAAGCTTTCTTCGAAGGCGCCCAACGTGTCCTGGGTCAGCTTCAACAGCTCTTTGTCCGCTTCCCAAGTCAGATAGGCGTTGGCGACGTTGGCGACCAGACTGATCTGCGTGCTGCGACGGCCTTCTTCACCGGCGAAGTAAGTCTGCAGCGCCTGCTCACTGAGGCTGCGCACCCGGCCGAACAGATCCAGTTCATAGGAACTGATGCCCAGACCCACCGAATACTGACTGGTGATACCGGACTCGCCCGTTTGCGACAGGTCGCCCGGCACGCGCTGACGCGTGCCGGTGCCCGAAGCTGCCACGGCCGGGAACAGGTCCGCACGTTGAATGCGGTACTGCGCGCGGTAGGCGTCGATGTTCAGCGCGGCGACGCGCAGGTCACGGTTGTTCTGCAGCGACGTCTGAATCAGTTGCTGCAGCGCCGGGTCATGGAAAAACTGACGCCAGCCTTGCTCGGCCGCCGCCTGATTCGCCGCCTGGGCCGGCGAATAGGCCGGACCTTGCGGGAACTGAGCCGGCACCGGTGCGGCGGGCTGCTTGTATTCGGGGATCAACGAGCAGCCGCCGAGAATGAACGCGGTGACCGCCAGCGAGATCAGGGACTTGCTCATTGGCCAGCCTCATCGTGTGGAGTGTGTTTCTGTTTGCCTTTGAACATCGAGGATATCGAAACGAAGAACAACGGTACCCAGAAGATCGCCAGAATAACCGCGGTGATCATACCGCCGATTACGCCTGTACCGATCGAATGCTGGCTACCGGCACCGGCGCCCGAGGAAATCGCCAGCGGGACCACACCGAGGATGAACGCCATGGACGTCATTACGATGGGCCGCAGACGCATCCGGCAGGCTTCGATGGTTGCATCGACGATGCCCTTGCCCTGCTCATGCAGCTCCTTGGCGAACTCTACGATCAGAATGGCGTTTTTCGCCGCCAGACCCACCGTTACCAAGAGACCTACCTGGAAGAACACGTCGTTGGAAAGGCCGCGCAGGCTCGTCGCGATCAGCGCACCGATAACCCCAAGCGGGATGACCAGCAACACCGCGATCGGAATCGACCAGCTTTCATACAGCGCCGCCAGACACAGGAACACGATCAGAATGGACAGCGCGTACAGCGCGGGCGCCTGAGAACCGGACAGACGCTCTTCATAGGACAGACCCGTCCACGACAGACCAACACCCGCCGGCAACTTCTTCGCCAGTTGCTCGACCTCGGCCATCGCCTCACCGGTGCTGTAACCCGGCGCCGGAGTACCCAGCACTTCCTCGGCCGGTACACCGTTGTAACGGGACAGCTTCGGCGAACCGAACACCCACTCGCCGGTGGCGAACGAGGCAAACGGCACCATCTCGCCAGCGGTGTTGCGCACGTACCACTTCTTCAAGTCTTCTGGCTTCATCCGCGCACTGGCATCGCCCTGCACGTACACCTTCTTGACCCGACCGCGGTCGATGAAGTCGTTGACGTAGTTGCCACCCATCGCGATGGACAGCGTGGTGTTGATGTCCGACAGGCTCAGGCCGAGGGCCTGCGCACGCTCGTCATCGATAACCAGTTGGTATTGCGGCTCATCGTTAAGACCGTTCGGACGCACGCCCGCCAGAATCTTGCTCTGTGCCGCCATGCCCAACAGCTGGTTACGCGCTTCCATCAGCTTGGCGTGACCCACGCCGCCCTGATCCTGCAAGTACACGTCGAAACCGGTGGCGTTACCCAGTTCCAGTACCGCAGGCGGTACGACCGCAAAGGTCATTGCGTCGCGGAAGCCAAAGAAGTGCTGCTGCGCCCGTTTGGCCAGTTCGAAGACGCTGTTGGAGGCATCACGATCGCCCCACGGTTTCAGCATGATGAACGCCAGACCGGAGCTCTGACCGCGACCGGCAAAGTTGAAGCCGTTAACGGTGAACACCGAGTTGACCGCGCCAGATTCCTCTTCCAGCAGGTACTTACGCATGTTGTCGATGACGGTCTGCGTACGTTCCGCCGAGGAGCCCGGTGGTGTCTGCACCTGGGCAAAGATGACGCCCTGGTCTTCTTCCGGCAGGAACGCGCTCGGAATGCGGGTGAACATCCAGATGGTGCCGCAGACGATCAGCGCGTAAACGATGAAGGCCGGAATCTTGTGCTTGAGCATGTTGCCGACGCCGCGCTCATAGCTCACTACGCTGCGGTCGAAGGTGCGGTTGAACCAGCCAAAAAATCCACGTTTCGGTTGTCCGTGCTTCTCGTGATCGATTGGCTTGAGCAGGGTGGAGCACAGCGCCGGGGTGAAGATCAGCGCGACCAGGACCGAAAGCGCCATCGCCGACACGATGGTGATCGAGAACTGCCGGTAGATCACACCCGTGGAGCCGCCGAAGAACGCCATTGGCAACAGAACCGCACACAATACGAGTGCGATACCGACCAGTGCGCCCTGGATCTGCTCCATGGATTTGATCGTGGCGTCCCGCGGCGAAAGTTTGTCCTCCGCCATCACCCGCTCGACGTTTTCCACCACGACGATGGCATCGTCCACCAGCAGGCCGATGGCAAGGATCACCCCGAACATGGTCAGCGTGTTGATGGTGAAACCGGCGGCGGCGAGGATCCCGAACGTACCGAGCAATACCACCGGCACGGTCATCGTGGTGATGATGGTGGCGCGGAAGTTCTGCAGGAACAGGTACATCACCAGGAACACCAGGATGATCGCTTCACCCAGGGTGTGAACCACACCGGTGATGGATTCCTGAACCACTGGCGTGGTGTCGTACGGGTAAACCACTTTCATGCCAGGCGGAAAGAACGGCTCCAGCTGGGAGATCGTGGCGCGAATCGCCTTGGCGGTGTCCAGCGCGTTGGCGCCGGTCGCCAGCTTGATCGCCAGACCGGAAGCCGGCTTGCCGTTGAACTGCGCGTCAATGCTGTAGTTCTCGCCACCCAGACCAACTTTGCCGACGTCTTTGAGGCGAACCTGCGAACCATCCTGATTGACCTTCAGCAGAATGTTGCCGAACTGCTCGGCGGTCTGCAGACGGGTTTTACCGATGATCGTGGCATTCAGCTGCTGACCCTTGAGCGCAGGCAGACCGCCGATCTGGCCGGAAGACACCTGAACGTTCTGGGCAGTGATGGCGGTTTTCACATCGACCGGGGTCAGCTGAAAGTTGTTCAGCTTGGCCGGATCGAGCCAGATACGCATGGCGTACTGGGCACCGAAGACCTGGAAGTCACCCACACCGGAGGTACGAGAGATCGGGTCCTGCATGTTCGAGACGATGTAGTTGGACAAGTCTTCCTTGCCCATGCTGCCGTCTTCGGACACCAGACCGACGACCATCAGGAAGTTCTTCACCGCCTTGGTCACGCGGATACCCTGTTGCTGCACTTCTTGCGGCAGCAGCGGGGTGGCCAGGTTGAGCTTGTTCTGTACCTGAACCTGAGCGATGTCCGGGTTGGTACCCTGGTTGAACGTCGCGGTGATGGTCATGCTGCCGTCGGAGTTACTTTCCGACGACACATACCGCAGGTTGTCGATGCCGTTGAGCTGCTGCTCGATCACCTGAACCACGGTGTCCTGCACGGTTTGCGCGTTGGCGCCCGGGTAGGTCACGGCGATCGCGATGGCCGGCGGCGCAATGGCCGGGTATTGGTTGATCGGTAGCTTGAGGATCGAAAGCGTCCCCACCAGCATGATCACGAGGGCAATTACCCACGCGAAAATCGGCCGGTCGATAAAAAATTTCGACATGAATTACTCCCCTTTGCTGCCTGCGGCTTTATCAGTTGCCGGGGCAGGGGCCGGGTTAGCTGCATTGACGTTGGTGGCTTCGGCCACTTTCACTTCAGCACCTGGCTTGACGTATTGCAGCCCTTCAGTAATCACGCGATCACCTGCGTTCAGGCCCTTCTCAACCAGCCAGTCGCTGCCGATGGTGCGGTTGGCAACCAGCGTGCGGGACTCGACCTTGTTATCGGCGTTCACCACCAGTGCGGTCGGTGTGCCTTTCAGGTCACGGGTGATGCCTTGCTGTGGAACCAGAATCGCGTTCTCGGCCACGCCCGATTGCAGTCGTGCGTGCACGAACATGCCTGGCAGCAGCGTGTGGTCCGGGTTCTGGAACACGGCGCGCAGGGTCACGGAACCGGTGGTCTGGTCGACCGACACTTCGGAGAACTCAAGCTTGCCTTCGATCGGGTAGAGACTGCCGTCTTCGAGTACCAGCTTGACCTTGGCGGCGTTGTCGCCGGCTTTCTGCAGCCTGCCGCTTTCCAGATCGCGACGCAGTTTGAGCATTTCGGCCGAAGACTGGATCACGTCGACGTAGATCGGGTCGAGCTGCTGAATGGTGGCCATCGCATCGGCCTGACCATTGCTGACCAGCGCGCCTTCTGTCACCAGCGAGCGGCCAATACGGCCGGAGATCGGCGCGTAGACCTTGGTGTAGCGCAGGTTGATCTCTGCGGTCTGCACCGCCGCCTTCGCTTCGCGAGCCGAACCCACCGCCGTGTCGTATTCCTGACGGCTGACGGCTTGCTCGTTGATCAGCTGCTTATAGCGGCCAGCGAGGGAGTTTGAGGATTCGTAGGTGGCTTTGGCGCTGTCCAGGGTGGCCTGGTAAATCGCCGGGTCGATCTGGTAGAGCTGCTGACCGGCTTTGACGTCTGCACCTTCGGTGAACAGGCGTTTGAGGATGATGCCGTTCACCTGAGGACGCACTTCGGCGATACGGAACGCGGTGGTCCGGCCGGGAAGTTCAGACGTCAGGGTGTAGGCCTGGGTTTTCAGAGTGACGACGCCGACCTGAGGGGGCGGTGGTGCTGCGGCCGCTTCTTCCTTCTTGCTGCATCCGGAGAGCAGCGATGCCAGGGCGACGGCAGTGACCAGTACGGTAACAGCTGGCTTGAATTGCATGAAGATCCTCGGGTCAGGAGCCTGAACTCATGGAAAGTGGAAAGGGGGCAGGAAAAGTATTCCAGCTAGATAAGTAGGATGCTAATGAATATACTTACATTCACGGTTGTTTGTAAACACCCGCGAGTGCGACACTCCAACGCACCGAGGGCATCGATTGTAGGTCCGGGACAAGGCATTACAAAGGCCGCCCGACATGCTGTGCAGGCCACTCGACCAGAGCGCCTGAGGCATTTTCATTGAGGTTTTTACTGCCATGGTTCGACGCACGAAAGAAGAGGCTCAGGAAACGCGCAAGCAGATCCTCGAAGCTGCCGAGCAGGCTTTCTACGATCGAGGGGTCTCCCGCACGACGCTCGCCGACATTGCAGCCCTGGCTGGCGTGACCCGCGGCGCGATCTATTGGCATTTCAGCAATAAGGCCGATCTGGTCCAGGCCATGCTCGACAGTCTGCACGAGCCCCTCGAAGAAATGGCGAGGGCGAGCGAAAGCGAAGATGAAATTGATCCGCTGGGGTGGACGCGCAAACTTCTCACTCATTTGTTTCAACAAATTGCCAGCGACCCTAAAACCCGCCGCATCAATGAAATTCTGTTTCATAAATTCGAATTTACCGACGAAATGTGTGACATGCGGCAACAGCGTCAGTTTGTCTGGCTTGACGCCAACGAGCGAATTGCGCTGGCGCTCGGTAATGCTTCTCGACAAGGCCAGCTCCCCGCTGACCTGAATCCCCAACGCGCCGCGATCTGCCTGCATGCCTATGTGCACGGCATCATCGGTCAGTGGCTGCTGGTGCCCGAGAGCTTTTCGCTGCAGGACGATGCGGAGCGACTGGTCGACGGCATCCTCGACATGCTCCGCTTCAGCCCGGCGTTACGCGATATTTCGTCGAACTAAATGGCGTTTGGCCTCTATCTATACAGCGCCTGACCTTCGCTGAACAGGCGGTTTACCTTCGCTTTACTCAGCGCGCCCGGTGATTCGGCGACCATTCAGTCTCTGATACCCATTGAAGTGCCGAATGCTGCCCTATTGCAATCCCCCGTCTACGCTTGCCCCATAACCAATAAGAGTGGGGGCGGGGCGATGGCAGTCGTGTCAAAAAACGTAGGCAGAAAACTCCTGATGGGTGCGCTCGCCGCCCTGTGCATCGGGCAAGGCTGGGCCGCTGGGGATGAAGCGCAAGAAGCAGCAGCGGCCAAGGCGCTGCTGGAAAAAGCCGTGGCCCGTTACCGCGTCCAGGGGGATAAGGCGCTGGCCGAGTTCAGCCGCCAGGGCGAGTTCGTCGATGGCGAGCGCTATGTCTTTGTCACCGACACCAAAGGAATCATGCTGGCGAGCGGGGGACCCTCGGTGGCATTGATCGGCCGCGACGTATCGTCGGTGCTCGATCCGGAGCTGCAAAAAAACTTCAAGCAGGTGCTCCAGACGCCGGAAAGCGCCGGCGTTCAGCAGGCCGAATATCGCTGGCAAAACTGGCGCGACGGTAAGGTCGAGCGCAAGCGTGTGTATTTCCAACGCATCGGCGATCGGGTTTTGGCGGTCGGTTATTACTTGCCCCGCGCTTCGCCTGAGCAGGCGAGGGCGTTGCTCGACAAGGCGTCCAAAGCGCTGGAACAGGACAAGGACGGCACACTCCGCGCGATCAACGACCTCAAGGGCGGATTTCTGCAGGACGATCTGTACGTCTTCGTGGTGAACATCGATACCAAACGCTATGTGGCCCACGGCACCAACTTGCGGCTGGTGAATACCGACTTCAGCAAGGTCAAGGATCCGGAAGGCAAGCCGGTCGGCATTCCGATGCTCGAACTGGTCAAGCAGCAGCCCGAAGGTGAGTACGAATACCGCTGGCGCAATCCGGTCACCAGCAAGATCGAACACAAGCACGCCTACGCGCGCAAGGTCGGTGAGTTCATGGTTGCGGTGGGTTATTACAGCGGCTGATCACCCTGACCGGTTCGGTTACCGGTCCTTGTCGTCCCGCCCGCGCAGCAGGTTATTGGGCATCGCCAGCGCGGCGGACAGTCCCAGCAGCGACACCGCCGCGCTGCCCATCAACAGGTGCTGAAAGGTCATCGACAGCTGCCCGCGCAGCAGTTCAAGGGCCGGGCCGCTGGCGGCGTGCAGGCTGTCCATCAGCAAATTGCCAGAGCCTTCACCCGCAATTGAACTGCCGCCGACCTGGGCAATGCCGGAGCCGGCGAGCATCGCCAGCAGCAGCGCCGACATCGTTGCCACGCCGACTGCGCCGCCGAGGGAGCGAAACAGGTTGGTCGTGCTGGTCGCCACACCCATGTCTTTGACGTCCACCGAGTTCTGCGTGCCCACCAGCGAAGTCGGAAACTGCATGCCGCTGGCGATGCCGGTGAGGACCATGAAGATGCTCGTCAGAATGGCCGACTGCGGCGGCGTGAAGGCAATGCCGAGGATTGCCAGCGGCATTAATGCCGCGCCGGTGAGGATGATCGGTTTGTAGCGGCCCGTCAGCGAGGTGCGTCGGCCGCCGAAGTAAGCGCCCAGGGGCATGCCGATAGCCAGCGGCATCAGGTGCAACGCCGCGCTGTCGGCCCCTGCGCCCGTGACGGTCTGAAAGCGCAGCGGCAGCAGCACGATCAGCGAGATGGCCTGAAAGCTGGTGAAGAAAATCGTGCACCAGCAGAGCACCGCGCTTCGATTTGCGAACAGGTGCATGGGCAGCAGAGGTTCGCGGGTGCGCCGTTCATACAGCACAAAAATCACCAGCGCGAGCAGCGCCACCGACAATTGCATGACCACTGACTGGTCACGCCAACTGTGGCCCTGACCGATTTCGGTGATGCCCAGCAACAAGGCTGTGAGGCCGATGATCATCAGCACCGTGCCCAGGTAGTCAATCACCGGTTTGCGCTGGGGAATCGGCAGGCCGACCAGCGTCTTGCGCGCCACCCACCAGGCCGCCAGCCCCAGCGGCAGATTGATAATGAACACCCAGCGCCACGACAGGTACTCGGTCATGAAGCCGCCGAGCACCGGGCCCGCGACGCTGGCCGCTGCGTACATCCCGCTGAAGTAACCCTGATAACGACCGCGTTCCCGGGGCGGGACGATGTCGCCGATGATCGCCTGGCTCACGGAGACCATACCCCCGGCGCCGATGCCCTGCAGCACACGCGCCAGCACCACTTGTTCCATGCTCTGGGCCATGGCGCAGAACAGCGAGGCGAGGGTAAAAGTCGCCAGCCCGAACAGCATCAAGCGGCGCCGGCCATACAAATCCCCCAGCTTGCCGTAAATCGGCACGGCCACGGTGAGCGCAACCATGTAGGCGGAGATCACCCAGGCAAGCAGGTCGAAATCCTGGAATTGGGCGGAGATGGCCGGCATCGAGACCGCGACGATGGTCTGATCCAGTGCACTGAGAAACACGGCCATCATCAGCGCGAACAGAATGCTGCGGATGTCCGGACGGGGTTGACTAAGACTCGTCACAGAAGGGACTCGACTGACAGATTAACCTGCTGAACACCCGCAGGAATTTGTGCCAAGTCTAGTCCGTTAGCTTGCTAATCGATAGCAGGCTGTGGGGATTTTCGCAGTACGTTGACCCGCATTACGCGGACCGGCCTTTGCCGTCAACGAAGGGCGCTGAACGTTGCATCAGTGGGCATGCAATGTCCCATTGTGCAGACCACCGCCATGCGGGGCGTCTGCCGCATTTGTTCGATTCGGTAGGCACCTGCGCCGTACAGGCTCAATACAGCGGCAACGGCGACAACATAAACGCACTGTCTTTTTATTGTGGTTCTCATGACATTTGCCTCGATCCGGTAGGACAACTGTTTCAGAGCGGACACTCTGAGTGTAGGTCGCTATTGGAGAGTGGGTCGGGCGATGGGGATTGAATGTTTGTATCAGCCGGGCCGTTGGGGAAGAGTCGGCATTGCCCCTCAACCGGTGTGCCGTTCAGCCGACTGCAGCGACAGCCATTCCAGCAGGTCCTGAAGCGGGGAAGGCGCCTCGGCGCGCTTGGGGTGCACGAAGTAATACGCCGCGCCGCTCCGGACTTTCAGCTCGAACGGCATGACCAGGCGCCCTACGTTCAGGTCTTCACCGATCAGCGACCAATCGCCGATCGCTACACCCGACCCTTGTGATGCGACGGTCATCGCCAGGTCCATCGTGTCGAAGTGCTGGCCTTGCGCGACATTGATCAGCTTGGCCCCGGCGGCCTTCAGCCACAGTGCCCAGTCACGCTCATCGAGGGTGGGGTGCAGGAGCATGTGCTGTTCCAGATCGGCGAGACGGAAGAGGGGATTGCTCGCCAGCAGCGACGCTGAGCACACGGGTGTCAGTTGTTCGTCGAACAGGTGCCGCACGTGAGTGGAATCACCCGGATGAGCGCCGAACACGACGGCGGCGTCGAAATCTTCCCGCCGAAAATCCACCGTGTGGGCGCTGGTCGTGGTCAGTTGCACCGGCACATCAGGCCGCTCTTTCTGCCACTGCATCAGGCGCGGCAACAACCAGCGGCTGATGCAGGTGGGCGCCTTGATCCGCAGCGCCTTTGGTTTGGCATCGACCTGATCCACCGCTTCTTCGATCAGGCTGAACACCTGTTCGATGCGCAGCAGCCATTCACGGCCCTGAACGGTCAGGCTCAAGCCTCGGGCCTCGCGATAGAACAGGCGGTAGCCCAGGTGCGTTTCCAGCCCGGAGATCTGCCGGCTGACCGCACCCTGAGTGATATGCAGCACCTCCGCGGCCCGGGTGAAATTGCAGCACTTCGCCGTGATCAGGAACGTGTGCAGGGCGGGTAGGGGAGGAAGGCGTTTCATCGGCGGGTGAGCCATGAGCTGAGGACATGGCTAAGCATGACATTTTTTGCGTTGTGGTCGATACGGCCCTGCAGCTTCAATGGTCGCCTATCGAGCCTGGCAAATTGCGGGTGGTATTGGGAAAGGCATACGAGAGGGGCAGACACATGGCGACGTGCGGGGAAGTGCTGGTCAGGTTGCTCGAAGGCTACGGGGTGGAGCGGGTGTTCGGGATTCCGGGCGTGCACACGGTCGAGCTTTACCGAGGGCTGGCGGGTTCGTCGATTACCCACATCACCCCGCGCCATGAGCAGGGTGCAGGGTTCATGGCCGATGGTTATGTGCGCACGCGAGGCAAGCCGGGCGTGTGCTTCATCATCACCGGCCCCGGCATGACCAACATCACCACGGCGATGGGCCAGGCCTATGGGGACTCGATCCCGATGCTGGTGATTTCCAGCGTGCAGTCGCGCAGTCAGTTGGGCGGCGGTCGCGGCAAGCTGCATGAGCTGCCGTCCCAGAGTGCGTTGGTCGCGGGTGTCGCGGCGTTCTCCCACACGCTGATGTCAGCGGCCGAGCTGCCGTCAGTGCTGGCCCGGGCGTTTGCGGTGTTTCAAGCGGCGCGGCCGCGTCCGGTGCACATCGAAATCCCGCTGGACGTGCTGGTGGAAAATGCCGATGCCCTGCTGCACAGCCCACCGGTATCGGTGAGTCGCGCAGGGCCGGCGCCTGCGGCAATCCGGCAAATGGCGAATCTGCTTGCCACCGCCCAACGGCCGCTGATTTTGGCGGGAGGCGGCGCCATTCACGCCGCCCCGGCGTTGACGCGTCTGGCCGAACGGCTCGGCGCGCCGGTCGCGCTGACCATCAACGCCAAAGGCATGCTGCCGAGCGCTCACCCGCTGCTGATTGGCTCGACGCAATCCCTCGATGCCACCCGTGAGGTCATTGAGAGTGCCGACGTGGTGCTGGCCATCGGCACTGAACTGGCCGAGACCGACTACGACATCACCTTCCAGGGCCACTTCAAGATTCCAGGCGCGTTACTGCGCATCGACATCGATCCCGATCAGACTGTGCGTCATTTCGCGCCGACGGTCGCGTTGGTGTCTGACGCTCAATACGCCGCCGAGGCCTTGGTCGATGCGCTGGCGAGCGAAGTGCTGATGCCACGCCGCGAGGAGTGGGGCACCGCGCGGGTTGCCGCGCTGAAGGCAAGTCTTGAGGCGGGCTGGGACGATGCGACCCGTGGGCAGACGCTGTTTTTGCAGACGGTGCTCGACGTGCTGCCGGAAGCCGTGATCGTGGGCGACTCGACCCAGCCTGTCTACACGGGCAACCTGACCCTGGACCTCGACAAGCCCCGTCGCTGGTTCAATTCATCAACCGGTTACGGAACCCTTGGCTACGCATTGCCCGCTGCAGTGGGCGCATGGCTGGGCAGCCGCGACGCCGGAGAATCCAACCCGGTGGTGTGCCTGATTGGCGACGGCGGTCTGCAATTCACCCTGTCCGAGCTGGCGAGTGCGGTGGAAGCGCGTACGCCCATCGTCGTGCTGCTGTGGAATAACCAGGGCTACGAAGAGATCAAGAAGTACATGGTCAACCGCGCCATCGAGCCCATGGGCGTCGACATTTTCACGCCTGATTTTGTCGGTGTTGCCAAAGCCCTGGGATGCGCCGCGGAGGCGGTCGGCCGTGTTGAGCAACTGAAGGCGGCACTGAGCTCAGCCAGTCAGCGTGACGGCCCGACGTTGATCGAGATCGATCAGCAGCGCTGGATGAGCAGCCTCGACTGACGTTTTGCGTTGTCCGAGCGGCGCGCTTCAAACCGTACTGCGCAGCCGCGCCAGGTCGCGTAACGGTGGCGCACCGAACAGGCGACTGTATTCGCGGCTGAACTGCGAAGCGCTTTCGTAGCCGACCCGGTAACCGGCGGCCGACGCTTCGAGGCCGTCCGCCAGCATCAAGCGCCGGGCCTCCTGCAGACGCAGTTGCTTCTGGTATTGCAGCGGGCTCATGGCCGTGACGGACTTGAAACGGTGGTGCAGCGTCGAGACGCTCAGGTTCACCTCTCTCGCCAGGTCTTCAATCCGCAGCGGCTCCTGGAAATGATCGTTGAGCCACTTGATCGCCTGAGTGACGCGATGGGTCTGGCAGTTGGAGATGGCGATTTCATACAGCCGGTGCCCTTCGCTCCCACGCAGAAGCCGGTAAAGGATCTCCCGATTGATCAGCGGCGCGAGCATGGGAATGTCTTTCGGCGTGTCCAGCAGGCGGATCAGCCGGATGACGGCATCGAGCAGCTGTGAATCGATCCGCTCGACGTACATGCCGCGCCCGCTGTGACGCGTCGGTACGCTCATCGGACCGGCCTCGGCGATCAATGCGTTGATTTCCACCGGATCGATTTCCAGGCGCAGGGCCAGATGCGGCTCTTCCGGCGTCGCGTAAATCACCTTGCCGCTGATAGGCAACGCCACCGACAGCACCAGGTAATTGAGCGGGTCGTAGGTGTACAACTCGCCGCCCAGCGTCACGTCCTTGCGGCCTTGGGCCATGATGCACAGCGCTGGTTGCACCAGCCCCGGCACCGACTGCGACGGACGATCGTGACGAACCATGAACAGCGGCTTGATCACCGTCTGGAAACTGCCATCGGCGGGCGCATGACGGCGGATCAGCTCTGCCAGCTCGGCGCGCTGCTGCGTCATCTGCGCGCTCAGCTCGGCAACAGGTCGAGCATCCGGGGCGGACGGCGCAAGAGCGGATAGCGACATGGGGAATTCCTCTGACAGAGCATTGATGCAGCACAGCTTATTTTTGGGCAAGCGCAAGCGTTAGGCGAATCCTGCCGGATGCTTGCCTGATTCTGTTACCGCTGTGTTGCGTTGCCATGAACGTGCCCTGTTCGCTTGGGATCGTTGCTCGAAAGTCCATGGGCATCACGCGGCGCAGCGGGGAGCCCCGACGTAACGATGAACCTGTCAGCGCAGAATCAGGCAATAACCGGGCAGTAATTGGCTACCGCAGGTCGCGCGCCTCCCCATAACCTTCACTTCCCGTCGCGGCTCGTTTCATGGATTCCCGATCCCGGCGCGCGGCACGCACGCAAAAGACACGCACGCAAAAAAGCAGGAGCGCAGAGCATGCTAAATACTTCAGTTGTGAGCCATTGGGTTTCCGTTCGCGCCCGTGCTGGACGCAGTGCCCAACTGGGTGCCCGTTTGAGCAGTCTGATCAGCCCGTCGGCCGCTGCTGCGGGTTGTCTGCACTTCGGGCTGCAGAAGTCTCTGACCGACGAAGACCTCTGGGTTATCACCGGTACGTGGGCCGATCCTTCCGCGATGAACGACTGGTTTGCCACGCCTGAACTGAACCTGTTTTCCGAACTGCTGACCGAAATGCTGGTGGCGAGCCTGGACTTTCAAACCTTCGCCACCGTGACGGCGTCTCAGGCACAGACGGCTTATGCCCCTGAGGGTGCTCGTCTGGCGGGCTAACAGGTTTCGGTGCTTTTGCTCGGGTGCAGGCGATGGGCCTGCGAAGAAAAGCTTTCAGGTGTTCGAACGCCTGCGTTTAAAATCTCGCCTTCATTTTTCCAGGCAAGGCGTTGAACCATGGCACGCAAAGAATTCCAGCACCACGAAGCCGTCTCGGCCGCAGTCCCCGGTGACGACGGTTACAGTGCCGCAATCGCCGTCAAGGCCCGGGTCATGGGCGGTGCGCCGACCTTTCACCGCGTGCTCGCCGAACAGAAATTCCCTACCGCGCTCGCCGCTGACGACGCCGCCGTCAAAGAGCTGGAGCGGCTCGCCGACGTCACGCCAGAGGGCGAACTGGTGTTCGCCGAGGATTGATCAGACGTTCGGCCGGTACATTTTGAACAGCGACTCCGCGCTCAGCTGGAAATAGTCAGCCGGGCCGCCGCCGCGCAGGATGGGCTCGCCGGCTGCGGTGTCATACACACCTTCCTTCAGCAGCCGCTTGGCGATATGCACCGCCACCACTTCCCCCAGAATCAGCCAGCTCGGCACGACTTCCTTGTCGGCGCGTTGCAGCTGGATGATCTGCGTCACTTTGCATTCGAACGAAACCGGCGTCTCCTTGACCCTCGGCACCGAAACGATGCGCGATGATTCTGCGGTCAGGCCTGCCAGCTCGAACTCACTCACATCCGCCGGCACTGCCGCGCAACTCATGTTCATCTGCTCGGCCAGGCTGCGCGTGGCGAGGTTCCAGACGAACTCCCCGGTCTGTTCGATATTGTTCAGGCTGTCTTTGCGACCGATGCTGCAGAACCCGATGATCGGCGGCACATAGTTGAAGGCGTTGAAGAAACTGTAGGGCGCCAGGTTCAGCTTGCCTTCGCCGTCCTGGGACGAGATCCAGCCGATCGGACGTGGGCCGACAATGGCGTTGAACGGGTCGTGGGGCAATCCATGACCTTTGGACGGTTCGTAGAAATGAATATCGTCTGACATGGTGTGTTCCTGAATGAGGGTGTGCCGGCGAGGCGGCCAAGGTATGCGCATGTGCGGCATGCAGGCCGACATAGTGCAAGGCATTGGGTGAGGATTCCAGCAGCCTCCGAGCCCCGGGCAAAAAAAAGCCCGACAAGCGTCGGGCTACAAAGGGAGTTCAGGAGGTGAAACATGAAGCGGTAAACATGCAGCGGGATGATGCGGACACCGATTAGCTGGCGCGGTTGGCACCGACGCGATCAGCGCCATCAGAGGCCAGGCGGTTTGCACCGATGTGATCAGCGCCATCAGCGGCTTGGCGGTTGTTGCCTACGCGGTCAGCGCCGTCGGCGGCAAGACGATTGGCGCCAACGTGGTCAGAACCATCGGAAGCCTGACGATAAGAACCGGTGTGCGACGCATTGGTGTGAGAAGAACCGCCCTCTGCTACGACAGTGCCATTAAATGCAGAGTGCTGTTCGGAAACAGGCAGAGCGAATGCGCTCGATGCCAGGATGGACAGACTAATACCAAAAATAATATTTGAAGTTTTCATGAGTGTTGCTCCAGTAAGTTCAATAATTAGTTAACTTGGGAATGGAGCCAATATTACGCGCGTACGGATTAAGTTGAAGTTAACGGTATTGGTAACGACCATCGCCAAAAATGATAGTGGGCTGGAGCGCCCGGTTTTAAAGCGTTGCAGAACTTTTTGCGCTGACATGGGGCAATTTTCGCTCGTGATGGCGAATTTGTCTATTGACTTGGGTGTCATTTTTTTGCTAGCGATGTGGCCGGGTAGGGGATCGCCTGGGCATGAGCGTTAGCAGGATTGGGGTGGAAAGCTGCTGCGTTTCGGATGGATACCCGCCATGCGCCCAGTCAAACCAAGGGTTCCAGGTTTTTAACGCAGAAAAATTAAGCCCGGCATTAAGCCGGGCTGAGAGAACGTCATGTATGTATCAGCTCAGGCGATTTGCACCAACATGGTCCGAGCCATCAGCAGCGAGACGATTTGCGCCTACGTGGTCCGAGCCATCAGCGGCCTGGCGGTTTGCACCGACGCGGTCAGCGCCATCAGCAGCGAGACGGTTGGCACCTACGTGGTCCGAACCATCAGCGGCCTGGCGGTTTGCACCGACGCGGTCGGCGCCATCAGCAGCGAGGCGGTTGGCACCTACGTGGTCCGAGCCATCAGCGGCCTGGCGGTTTGCACCGACGCGGTCAGCACCATCAGCAGCGAGGCGGTTGGCACCTACGTGGTCAGAACCGTCAGCAGCGACGCGACCGATATTAGTGTGGGACGAGCCGTTTTCTGCAACGACCGCAGCATTCACCGCGTGGTGCGCATCAACGGCTGGAAGTGCAAAGGCGCTGCTTGCAAGAAGGGAGAAAGCGAGGCCGAAGATCAGTTTGTTAGTTTTCATGGTAGTTGCTCCAGATCGATTTAGTTAGTAGGTAACTCGGTATGGAGTGAACTTTACTCGCCTCTAAATTATTAAGAAGTCAATCGCATTAGTAGCGATCATCGCTGAAATTGATACTGCAAAAAGCGATCGTTATTCATGCACTTAGCCACGCCTGCGAATGCAAAAGGGCAGCTCATGTGAGTGAGCTACCCTTTTTTTCGCCCTCTGTAGGCTGCTCGACAGCTCCGTTTCAGGTCAGTCGGTTTCGATCCGCGAGTGCTTGCGGGTGTCCTTCATGAACACATACACCAGCAGCGACACCGCAATGCAGGCCGTGACGTACCAGTAATAGCCGGTCTCCATGCCAATGCTCTTGAACCACAGCGCGATGTATTCAGCCGTACCGCCGAAGATCGACACCGTCAATGCGTACGGCAGGCCGACGCCCAGGGCGCGGATCTCGGTCGGGAACAGCTCGGCTTTCACCACGGCGTTGATCGACGTATAGCCGCTGACGATGATCAGCGCGGCCATGATCAGGAAGAACGCGCCCCACCAGCTCTGAATGGTGTGCAGGGTGGTGAGGATCGGCACGGTACACAAGGTGCCCAGCACGCCGAAGGCAATCAGGATCGGGCGGCGGCCGACCTTGTCGGACAGCGCGCCGATCACCGGTTGCAACAGCATGAACAGGAACAGCGTCGCGGCAGAAATCGTCGTCGAGTCGGTGATGCTCATGCCCACCGTGTTCACCAGGTACTTCTGCATGTAGGTCGTGTAGGTGTAGAACGCCAGCGTGCCGCCCATGGTCAGGCCGACGACGGTCATCAGCTCTTTCGGATGGCGCATCAATGTGCGCATCAGGCTTTCTTTGGGTTTGTCCTTCTTGCGGGTGAACGACTCGGTTTCTTCCATGCCGCGACGCAGGAACAGCGCCACCACCGCGCACAACGCGCCAATGGCAAACGGGATGCGCCAGCCCCACGTTTGCAGTTGTTCAGTGGTCAGCGTCTGCTGCAGCACGATGAGCACCGCCAGCGCGATGAGCTGGCCGGAGATCAGCGTCACGTACTGAAAGCTGGAGAAGAAGCCCCGGCGTTCCTTGGTCGCCATCTCGCTGAGATAGGTCGCCGAGGTGCCGTACTCGCCACCCACCGACAGGCCCTGCAGCAGGCGCGCGAACACCAGCATGATCGGAGCGCCGACGCCGATGGTTTCATAACCAGGGGTGAGGGCAATGATCAGCGAACCGAAACACATCAACAGCACCGACGCCATCAGCGCGGCCTTGCGGCCTTTGCGGTCTGCGTAGAGGCCCATGAGCCAGCCGCCGATGGGGCGCATGAGAAAGCCCACGGCGAAGATCGCGGCGGTGTTGAGCAACTGGGCGGTGGTGTCGCCCTTGGGGAAGAAGACTTTGGCGAAGTAGAGGGAGAAGGCGGCGTAGACGTACCAGTCGTACCACTCGACCATGTTGCCGACCGAACCGCTGAAAATGGATTTCAGGCGACTTCCGGTGGTTTTCTCGGCGACTGGCGTGGCAGCCGCTCCGTGGGAGGCAGAATTGGGGATGGCCATGGGATTTCCTGCAGGTCATTGTTGTTAGAAGGAACGCATCGAGGCGTTCTGACGACAGTGATAGCAGGAGCTGTGCCAAAGGCTGAAAGGCCCGGAGTAGAGGGGTTGGCGTGGAGCAGGTGAGCGGAAATCCGCTTGTTGTCTAAAATCCCTGAGCGAAAATCCGCTCACCGCCGCAATTCCCTTCCCGGCTGAAGCTGGTCCCACTGACGGACTGCGATCATCTAGTGGGACCGGCTTTAGCCGGGAAGGCGTCGGGTGTCACGCCGCGAAATTAAGGGTGTTCACGCTGGCCTCTTCCCGGCTGAAGCCGGTCCCACTGACACCCCGCGATCATCCTGTAGGACTGTCTTCCGCTAGAAAGTCCTCACGCACCAACCCGTGCCGCTGCATTTTTTCATTCAGGGTGCGGCGGGGCAGTTGCAACTCGTGCATGACTGCCTTGATATCGCCCCGATGGCGTCGCAACGCCGAGCGAATACAGTGGGCTTCGAAGGCTTCCTGCTGCGCCACCAGCGACTGACCCACCGGGATGCCCTCTGCGGCGGGACCGTCCAGCCCCAGCACCTGGCGCTCGGCGGCATTCGCCAGTTCGCGCACATTCCCGGGCCAGTCGTGGCTGAGCAGATGGCTCAGCTGTTCACCGCTCAACACCGGCGCGCTGCGGCCGAGGCGCTCTGCCGCATTCCGCGAGAAATGGCTGAACAACATAGGGATGTCTTCTCGCCGTTCGCGCAGCGGTGGCAGTCGCAATTCGGCGATGTTCAGCCGATACGCCAGATCCTCGCGGAAACGCCCGGCCCTGGCTTCGTCCAGCAGATCGGGCTTGGTCGCGGCAATGATGCGCACATCAATATCGATGCTCTGGTTTGAGCCCAGTCGCTCAATGCGTCGCTCCTGAATCACCCGCAGCAGCTTGACCTGCTGCGCCAGCGGCATGCTCTCGATCTCGTCGAGAAACACCGTGCCGCCGTGGGCGTACTCCAGTTTGCCGATGCGCTTGCCCTGGGCGCCGGTGAACGCACCGCTTTCGTGGCCGAAGATCTCGGCTTCGAACAGCTGCTCCGGGATCGCCGCACAGTTCACCGCAACGAAGGGTTTGTCGGCTCGCGGGCCGAAGTCATGCAGGCACCGCGCGACCATTTCCTTGCCGCTGCCGGTCTCGCCGCGAATCAGCACGTTAACCGGCAGTGGCGAGAGGTCCAGGACCTGCCGCCGCAATGTCTGCATCGTCGGCGACATGCCCAGCAGCGTTGCATCCAGACGCGAGCGGTTATCCGCCTGCACATGCAGCGCGCGGTTTTCCAGCACCAGCGCGCGTTTCTCCATTGCCCGGCGCAAACTGCCGAGCAGGGTCTCCGGGGTGAACGGCTTCTCCAGAAAGTCATAGGCGCCGTCGCGCATGGCGTCCACGGCCATCGGCACGTCGCCGTGGCCGGTCAGCAGGATCACTGGCAAGTTGCGATCCCGCCGCTGCAACTCGGCCAGCAACTGCAAACCATCCATGCCGGGCATGCGCACATCGCTGAGGATCACGCCGGGAAAGTGCTCGGGCAGCTGCGACAGGCAATCCTCGGCGCGGCTGAACAAGCGCACCTCGAACCCGGACAGCGTGAGCCATTGCTCCACCGCTTGACGAATGGGCGCCTCGTCATCCACCACGATTACCGCGTTCAGCATGGGGCGTCGGCCTCCGGGGCCTGGGTCAGACAGAAGAAAAACCGCGCGCCGTTGTTGACGTTTTCGGCGCTGAGCCGGCCGCCCAGTTCATGCACGATGGCGAACGAAACCGCGAGGCCCAGGCCCAGACCGTCGCCCACCGGTTTGGTGGTGAAAAACGGATCGAAGACGTTGGCCAGATGCTCTTCGGCAATTCCCCCACCACTGTCGATGACCGAAACACACCAATGCTCGCTCTGCGCGTCGATGCGAATTTCTAGACGCTTGAGGGGTTTGTCGCCCATCGCGTCCAAGGCGTTGCGCATCAGGTTGATCAGGACCTGCTCCAGCCGGATCGCATCGCCGCGCACCCAGGCTGGACGCGTCAGGTCGAGCACGCAACTGACGCGCTCTTCACGAATTCGTGCGTCCAGCAACAGCAGCGCCTGATCGACCACGGTGGCCAGATCAAGGCGTTCGCGCAGGCCGCTGGGGCTTTTGCGGGCGAAGGTTTTCAGGTGGCCGGTGAGCGCGGCCATGCGGGTCAATTGCTGATCGAGCAGGCTCAGCGCCTTGTACGCATCGTCGACACGGCCATGCTCCAGCAACAGACGCAGGGTGGCGAGCTGCATGCGCTGGGCCGTCAGCGGCTGGTTGATTTCGTGGGCGAGGGCGGCGGACATCTGGCCGAGGGCCGCCAGCTTGGTCGACTGCACCAGACCGTCCTGAGCGGTGTGCAGGTCCCGCGTGCGTTCCTCGACCAAGCGTTCCAGCTCTTCGCGGCTGCGCTGGCGCACGCGGCCAAGGCGCCAGCGCTGATACAGAAACAGCCCGAGGAACACCAGCGTCAGCCAGATGCCTGCCGCCGCCAGTCCGGCATTGCGCACGTCTTCACTGGCGGCCTGCGGTTTGCGCAGGAGGTGCAAGGTCCAACCCTCGGTCGGCAGCGGCATTGACTGCCACAAGAAATCGGTCTGCTCGTTGGGGGCGTCGACACGGCTGAGATGGCTGTTTTCGCCGAACGTACGCAGTAGCTCTTGATGCAAGGGCGTCAGCGGCTGCTTGTCGTACTGACGCGTGCTCGCCAGTTCGGCGCGGTCCTGCTCGGTCAGCGGCCGCAGGGCCCGATAGCGCCAGCCCGGTTGATTGGCGATGAAGACGATGCCCTTGGCGTCGCTGACCAGCAGCAGGTCATCGTTTTGCGCCCAGGTGTGTTCAAGGTCCGGAAACTCCAGCTTGACCACCATCGCCCCGATGAACTGCCCGGCTTCGTCGCGCACCGCGTTCGACAGGAAGTAACCCGGGATGCCGCTGGTCACGCCGACGGCATAAAAACGCCCGACACCGGTGGCGCGGGTTTGCGTGAAGTAGGGGCGGAAGCCGTAGTTGTGGCCCACGTAGCTGCTCGGCAGACGCCAGTTGCTGGCGCCGACGGCGAGGCCGTTGCGGTCAAGCAGTTCGAGGGTGGAGGACTGGGCAGCGCCGTTGATCTGCTCCAGTTTGAGATTGAGCGCCTGGGTGGTGTCGGCGCTGACCGGTCCGCTCAGCGCCGTCCGCAGTTGAGGATCAAGGGCCAGAACAGCCGGCAGAGCCCGGTAGCGCTCGATCAGGGTCTGCAACGTGTTGGCGTAGAGCGCCAGCCGATCTTTAGAGCGGCCAGCGTCGTCTTCCAGGGCATGCCGCTGAGCCTGATGCATCGCCAGCGTCGCCGCGAGCACGGCACCGGCGACGATCAGCACCACGTAAAGCACGAGGCGGACGGAACGGGGCATGGGCGTGACCTCCTCTCAGTGGCTGGCGCATTCGCCCCGGATTCCTGCCTTACAGCAAATTGAACGTCGTCTCTTTCACGTTCTCCGAATCCAGGCCGATCATCAGCTTGAACTCGCCCGCCTCGGCCGCGTACTTCAGCGACGGGTTGAAGAACTTCAGGTCTTCTTCGGTCAGGGTGAAGCTCACGGATTTCTCTTCCCCGGGGTTCAGCATGACCTTCTGGAAGTTCTTCAGCTCTTTGACCGGACGGCTGATCGAGGCGGCGACGTCGCGCAGGTACAGCTGAACCACGGTTTCACCGGCGACCTTGCCGGTGTTCTTGACCATGACGCTGGCACTCAGCTTGTCCTTGCGGGTCATCTTGTTGATCGACAGGGTGATGTCCGACACGCTGAACTGCGTATAGCTCAGGCCATAACCGAACGGGAACAGCGGGCTGGTCGGCTCTTCGAAATAGTTCGAGGTGTAGTTCGAGTCGTTCGGGCGGTACGGGCGACCGGTGTTCAGGTGGTTGTAGTAGGCCGGGACCTGGCCCACGGAGCGCGGGAAGGTCATCGGCAGTTTGCCGGACGGGTTGTAGTCGCCGAACAGCACGTCAGCCAGGGCATTGCCGCCCTCGGTGCCGAGGAACCAGCTTTCCACCATGGCGTCGGCCAGTTCGTTTTCTTCACCCAGCGCGAGCGGCCGGCCATTCATCAGCACCAGCACCAGCGGTTTGCCTGTGGCCTTGAGCGCGCGGATCAGGTCCCGTTGACGGCCCGGTATTACCAGGTCGACACGGCTCGCCGCTTCATGGGACATGTTGCGCGACTCACCAACAACGGCAACCACCACGTCCGCCTGCTGCGCGGCCTTGACCGCTTCGTCGATCATCTCCTGCTCGGGACGCGGGTCGATGGCGATCTGGTCGTCCATCTTGTTCAGGTAGGTAATGGCGTGCTGGTTGTCGGTGATGTTGGAGCCCAGTGCATAAACCAGCTTGGCCTTGTCGCCGACCGCCGCCGCAATGCCGTCATAGGCGTTGACGGTCTGACGCGCCAGCCCGGCCGCTGACCAACTGCCCATCATGTCCATCGAGCTCTTGGCCAGCGGACCGATCACAGCGATGGTGCCTTGCTTCTTCAGCGGCAGGGTGTCGTTCTGGTTCTTCAGCAGCACGACGCTCTTTCGCGCAACGTCGCGGGCTTCGGCACGGTGCAGACGGTTTTCGGCGTTGCGATCGGCCGGGTCATCCACTGCCGCGCCGATGCGCAGGTACGGGTTGGCGAACAGGCCCATTTCCCACTTGGCGCCGAGCACTTCACGCACGGCGTTATCGACTTCTTTGACCGACACTTCGCCGCTCTTTACCAGATCCGGCAGTTCTTCGCCGTAGGCCTTGTCGTTCATGCTCAGGTCGACGCCGGCCTTGATCGCCAGCTTGGCGGCTTCGCGGAAGTCCTTGGCCACGCCGTGGTCGATCAGTTCCTTGATCGCGCCGTGGTCGCTGACGGTTACGCCCTTGAAGCCCCAATCCCTGCGCAAGACATCCTGCAGTAGCCAGGCGTTGGACGTGGAAGGCACGCCGTTGATGGAATTGAGCGCGATCATCACGCCGCCTGCGCCGGCATCAATCGATGCGCGGTAGGGCGGCAGGTAGTCCTGCTGCATGCGCACCGGGCTCATGTCGACGGTGTTGTAGTCGCGAC
Source organism: Pseudomonas sp. Ps21-P2 (assembly GCF_039672565.1). Lineage (NCBI taxonomy): Bacteria > Pseudomonadati > Pseudomonadota > Gammaproteobacteria > Pseudomonadales > Pseudomonadaceae > Pseudomonas > Pseudomonas sp. Ps21-P2. The sequence continues at coordinate 117,834 of NZ_JBDFPL010000007.1, read as the reverse complement.
CGCCCTCGACCGCGCCATACAGGGCGAAGTGTTTGACCACCGCCATGATGCTGTTGGGCGCCTGCATGCTGGTGCCCTGAAACGCGCGGGTCATGGTGGCGGAGATGCGCGACACCAGATAGGTATCCTCGCCGAAGCCTTCGGAGCTGCGGCCCCAGCGCGCGTCGCGGGTGATGTCGACCATCGGTGCAAAGGTCATGTCCACGCCGTCGGCCGCGGCTTCGATCGCTGACACGCGACCGGTGCGGGTGATGGCGTTCATGTCCCAGGTCGACGCGAGACCCAGGCTGATCGGGAATACGGTGCGCTGGCCGTGGACGACGTCGTAGGCGAAGAACATCGGGATCTTGTTGCGGCTGTGCCCGGCGGCGTCCTGCATGGCGCGGTTGTCCGGCAGCACGACGGAGTTGAACGTGCCGCCGATGCGGCCTGCGGTGATTTCCTTGAGAATTTCCGGCTTGGGCATCTCCGGGCCGATGCTGATCAGGCGCAGTTGACCGATCTTCTCGTCGAGGGTCATTTGCTTCATCAGGTTGGCGATGAACGCATTCTTGGCTTGCAGCGTGGAGGGGGTGCCAACGCCAGTGGTAGCGTTTTCGGCCCAGGCGGACTGACTGACCAGGCCGATGACGAGACTCAGGAAACACAGCTTATTCATGAATGGTTTTCTCAAGGCGTTGCCGGCAACTCGCACGTAATACCGGTCAGCCGTTGTTATAGGTGTCGAACCTTTGGTTTTTATTGTCGTCAGGATGGCAACGTCGCTGAACTCCTGCCTCATATGAGCATCAGTAGCGCAACGAGTTTTATCTGATTGTGGCCCGGCAATCCAGAGCCCCGACAACGCGATGGGGCGGGATTATGCCGGGGATCGTCCGGTTTGGCTAAAGTCATGACTGACAGGACTAACTATTGATGAGTACAGGGAGCACGCACGCCATGCAAACAGAGCGTTATGACCACAGCCGGGGCAGTCGTTACAAATTGTCACTGGCGTTGATGATGCTGCTGACGACCCTGTTGTCCGGCTGCGGGATCAACAACATTCCGACCTACGACGAGCAGGTCAAGGCTGCCTGGGCCCAGGTGCAGAACCAGTATCAGCGCCGCGCCGACCTGATCCCCAACCTCGTGGAAACGGTGAAGGGCTACGCCAAGCAAGAGCAGGACACCCTGACCGCAGTCATCGAAGCGCGTGCCAAGGCGACGTCGATTCAGGTGGACGCCAGCACCCTGAACGATCCGGCCAAGCTCAAGCAGTTCCAGGATGCACAAGGTCAGCTGACCGGCGCATTGAGCCGTTTGATGGTGGTCTCGGAGCGCTATCCGGACCTCAAATCCAACCAGAACTTCCTCGCGCTGCAGTCCCAGCTTGAAGGCACGGAAAACCGTATCGCGGTGGCCCGTCGCGACTTCATTACGGCGGTCGAGCGTTACAACACCGAGATCCGCACCTTCCCGGGCCGTCTGTGGCACACCGTGATGTACAGCGATCTGCCGGTGCGTCCGAACTTCGAAGCCACTGCCGCTGACGCTGACAAAGCGCCACAAGTGAAATTCTGATGGGACGCGCGCGGCGGGGAGTGCTGGTCGCGTTACTGGCGATGTCGGTGGGCGTATTTGCCCAGTGGGCGCAAGCCGACCTCACGTTTCCGCCGCTGACCGGGCGCGTCGTTGACACCGCCGGGATGATCGACGGCCCGAGCAAAGAGCATCTCGAACAGATGCTGCGCGCCCATGAAGAACTGACCACCGAGCAAGTGGTGGTGGTCACATTGCCAGACCTGCAGGGCTCGACCATCGAGGACTACGGCTATCAGCTCGGTCGTCACTGGGGCATCGGCCAGAAGGGCAAGGACAATGGCGCGCTGCTGGTGGTGGCCCGGGACGAGCGCAAGGTGCGCATCGAAGTGGGTTACGGCCTGGAGGATCGCCTGACGGATGCGCAGTCGTCGGTGATTATCAGTCAGATCATCACCCCGGCGTTCCGGCAGGGCGATTTTGTCGGAGGTATCACCAAAGGCGCCGAGGCGATGGTCCAGGTGCTCGGCGGCGATCCCCTTCCCGAACCCGCAGTCGGCGCCACCGGCAGCGCAGCGGCAGGCGAGGCCGAAGGCGTCGACTGGAAAGTGACCCTGCTGTTTCTGGTGCTGTTTGTGGTCATCAGTTACATCAGCGCACGTTCCGGGCGTGGCAGGTCCATCGGCTCCGGTGGCGGCGGCTTTGGCGGTTTCGGCTCTGGCGGCTCAGGGGGCTTCGGTTCCGGCGGCTCTGGCGGTTCGAGCTCGGGCGGTATGCGCGGTGGCGGTGGTGGTTTTGGCGGAGGCGGTGCCTCCGGTGGCTGGTAGTTGTTGGCTCAGGAAGGGTTTGCGTGCATGACATTGCTCAATAAAGACGAACAACAGCGGGTTGCCCACGCCATCGAGACCGTCGAGCGTCAGACCGACGCGGAACTGGTGACGGTGCTGGCCACCAGCGCTGACGACTACACCCACGTGCCACTGATCTGGGCCGGGGTCATCGCGTTGCTCGTACCGGGGCTGATCAACCTGCTGACCGGCTGGCTCAGCGCCAATCATCTGCTGCTGGTGCAGGTTGTCACGTTCATCGTGGTGGCGCTGGTGTGCCGGCTGCCGGGCATTACCACGCGCCTGGTGCCTGTTCGCGTGCGGCACTGGCGGGCGGGCAATCTGGCGCGTCGGCAGTTTCTTGAACAGAACCTGCACGCCACCGCCAATGGCACCGGCGTGCTGATTTTTGTCAGCGAGGCCGAGCGTTATGTCGAGATCATCGTCGACGACGGCATCGCCCGGCGCGTGGACAACGAAATCTGGCGCTCGATGGTCGAGACCTTCACCCAGCAGGTAAAGGACGGCCGGATTGTGGAAGGTTTTATGGGGTGCATTACTTCGTGCGGCGAGGTGCTGAGCGAGCAGGTGCCCGTGACCCAGGCGCGCAACGAGTTGCCAAACCGGTTAGTGGTGTTGGAGTGATCTGATCGTTCCCGCGCTCCGCGTGGAAATGCCTCTGCTGACCCTCCGCGTCATTTAATTGCACCTACCGCTCTCGACCCGCCTAAAATAGCGCCTCGCATTTCCGCTCCCGAGGCGCTTTCCGATGTCCGTTACCGCACCCGCCACCGTTCCTGCGCAGGATCACCGCGCTCAGTTCCTGAGTTTGCTGGACACCTGCCTGACGCAAAATTCGCTGATCAAACTGGTGCTGGCCAAGTACGTCGGAAGCGAAGCGGAGTTGCAGCGGGTCATCATCAAGCCCGTCACGGTCAAGGATCAGCCTTGCCTGTCCTTCGTCTATCGCTACAAGACCCGCGACATCACCAAAAATCACCCCCTCGCCGAGGCGCAGACGCTGATCGCCAGCCTGCTGCCCGAGTCCTTCAAGAACGCTCATCTGCTGTCGCTCACCGATGAAGTGCAGCTGGAGTTCAGCAAGAAGGGCAAGAGCACGCTGTTCCGCAACAAGCCCCAGCAGGAGCGCGAAGCCCCGACCGCCGAGCATGACCGCGAGAAAAAGCGTTACCTGGAACTGAGCCGGCCATTCCTGACCGATCTTGGTGTGACCAACAAGCAGCACGAGCTGATTCCGGCGATGTCACGCAAGTGGAAGCAGATCAACAAGTTCATCGAGGTGTTTTCCCACGCGCTGGCGACCTCGCCGATCACGCTGGACAAACCGGTGACGGTCGCGGATTTCGGCTCGGGCAAGGGTTATCTGACCTTCGCCATCCACGATTACCTGCGCAACACCTTGCAGGCTGAAGGCAACGTCACCGGCGTCGAGCTGCGCGAGGACATGGTCACGCTGTGCAACAACGCTGCCGCGCGGCTGGAGCATCCGGGGCTGGTGTTCAAGTGCGGTGACGTGCGTTCGGTGGCGCCCAGCGAACTGGACGTGATGATCGCCTTGCACGCCTGCGACATCGCCACGGACTACGCGATTCACACCGGTATCCGCTCGGGCGCCTCGATCATCATGTGCTCGCCGTGCTGCCACAAACAGATCCGCCTGCAGATCCAGAGCCCGACGCTGCTCAAGCCGATGCTGCAATACGGTTTGCACATGGGCCAGCAGGCCGAAATGGTCACCGATGCCTTGCGAGCGTTGCTGCTGGAAGCGTGCGGCTATGAAACCAAGGTCTTCGAGTTCATCTCGCTGGAGCACACCAACAAGAACAAGATGATTCTGGCGGTCAAGCGCGCGACTCCGGCGGATCCGGCTGAGCTGCTGGCGAAGATTCAGGAGCTGAAAGTGTTCTACGGCATTCAGGAGCAGTGCCTGGAGCGCTTGCTCCAGGCGGATGGCCTGCTGGGTTAGACGCGAGCGGCGGCGACCGGCTTTGGTGCGATCACCGCCGTTTTACGCCCGATGGCCAGCGTGACCACGACACCGGCGGCGAAGATCCAGGTCGTCGGGTCGATGTGCTCACCGAAAAACAGCGCCGAGAAGGCCATGGTGAAAAACAGCTGCACCAGCTGAATCTGACTGACCCGCGCGATGCCGCCCATGGCCAGCCCGGCGTACCAGGCGAAGAAGCCAATAAATTGCGAGAACAGCGACACGTAACCGAAGGCCCACCAGGTGCCGGGGGAAATCGGCCCCTGATGCTGCCACGCCAGATAGCTGACGGGCACGATCAGCACCGGGATCGAAATCACCAGCGCCCAGCAGATCACCTGCCAGCCGCCCATCTCCCTGGCCAGGCGGCCGCCTTCGGCATAACCCAGCCCGCCAATCGCCACCGCGGCGACCATCAGCAGATCACCGGCCTGAAGATTGCCGGCCCCGCTGATCAGCGCATAACCCAGCACCAGAACGCTGCCCATGGCGGCGCAGGCCCAGAAGGCTTTCGACGGGCGCTCGTGGGAGAGCCACGCGGCGTAGATGGCGACCAGCAGTGGTTGCAGGCCATTGACCAGCGCGCCGTGGGAGGCGGGCAGGGTTTTCATGGCCCATGCTGACAGCACCGGGAAACCGACGATCACCCCCGGCGCCACCACCATCAGCGCCTTGAACTGCGCGCGGGTCGGCCATTTTTCTTTGCGCCACAGCAGTAACGCCGCCGCTGGCACCGCCGCGACCAGGGCGCGGCCCAGACCGTTGAGCAAAGGATGGATTTCCTGCACCACGATGCGGGTCATGGGCAGCGTCAGGCTGAAGATCACCACGCCGATCAGTCCGAGGACCATTCCGGTGTTTTCACGAGAGGACATAAGGAGGCGTGCCTTGTTTTTGTTGGTGCGAAACGCGTGCTCATTCAGCCACAGAGGCGGCATGGGGGCCATTTACAGATGCGTGCGGAATCGTCCGTACACTTCAAAGGCTTCCCGGCTGAAGCCGGTCCTACGAACCGACCGCGATGCTTTTGTAGGACCGGCTTCAGCCGGGAATCGGTCAAGGGGGAACTGCCGTTTTCGAGGATTTTCCTGACGAGCACTCAATCGCCTCAAATGTTGGTGCAGAAGTTGAATGCAACGTTCCTGCAACAGTTTGAAGGTCAAATTGGTGCCGTCGAATTCAGCCAGGAGAGCCATCGTGTCGGTTATCGAAAAATGGGCGTTGCAGGGTGTCGTGGTATTCCTTTTCGCATGGATGGCGACGGTGGCGGCTCACTGGTCAGGCAGCGTCGTGCACACGACAAGCAGCGACCGACTCGCCGCTCTCAGCAGCATGCGCCTGACCACCGAATCGGTCGCTACCAGCGTCAATAAACACACGCAGGGTGGGGCAGTGGTCGTGGGGTCGTTGTCGGAAGGTAACGAATAAAGGGCAGCGGCTGGGAAGATTTGAAGCGGTGAGTGATTGGAAGACCGGACCTGTAGGGTCCGGTTTTTGTTTTTGTCAGCAGAGTTTGTACTGGGGAAAAAATTTCTCTAGTATCCCGCCATGGCCACCGTACATAACAATCGCAACTGGAAGATCAAAATCTATCCGGACGACCATGCCCCGCCCCATTTCCATGTCCAGACGCCTGACGGGGAGTCACTCGTGCAGATTGACGGTTTAAGGGTCTTAGGCAGGGGCGCTGAGGGGAAGGCGCTGAAAGAAGCGCTGCAGTGGGCCAGGAATCATACCCGGGACTTGTGGCGTATCTGGTATGAGCAGAATCGGAGGACTTGAGGCATGACCAGCAAATTACGCATCGTCGCTGCGCAACCTGTCGCGAACAGCCGCTCGTTGATCCTCGACTGGAACAACGGCAAGCGTCATACCGTTGATTTGTCGGCCTACATCGACCAATTTGAAGCGCTGGTGCCGCTGAAGGATGAAACGCTGTTCAGTCAGGTGACTGTGGGTGATTGGGGGTTCGACGTGTCGTGGGGGAATGATATCGAGCTGTCTGCGTCGACGCTTCACCGGCTCGCGCTGGAGCAGGCCGGTGAAGTCATGCCGACGCGCGACTTCAAACAGTGGATGGCAAAGAACAACCTCTCGCTCTCGGCAGCGGCCATTGAGCTGGGCTTTACGCGTCGAACCATTACTGCTTACAGCAGCGGTGCTGCACTTATCCCCAAGCACGTGGCATTGGCCTGTCGGGGTTGGGAATATGAGCACTCGCCGCGCTAACCCTCAACTCTTCTTCAACTCCAACGCTTCCTTCAGCCTTGCCACCGGCACCGCAAGCGCCGGATCGCCCAACGGGTGGGTCGTGGCGTTGAAGAATGTCAGCTCGATGTTCTGCCCTTCAAACAGTTCGCTGTAGCGGCGTTTCTGGTGTTGGATGAAGGCGTCACTGCGCGGCAATACCGAGATGGCGATGCGCTTGGGACGGGCCTGGAGAATGGCGTTGAGAATGTGTCGATCCTGCTTGCCCAGCGAGTGGCCGAAGACGCATAGCGCGCCCTCATGCTGCGCCAGTTGGGCGTGGCAAAACGACAGATAGTCCGAACCGCGGATGATCTTCATCTTGTCGTCGCTAGGGCCCTCACAGACAAACAGCGGCACATCCTCCAGCGCGTTGATCGCGAAACTGCCCAGCAGCGTGCTCTCCGAAGACAGCAACTTGCGCGCCGTGCCATCGAAGTTCTTCACCAGGTGCATGCCGCCATGCAGGTACAAAATGCGCGTGGCGTGGCTGTCGGTGCGGTGCAGGTTGAACACAGCGTCATCGTCGAACAGATCATCGAACGGCTGCGCGCCATGCATCGCTGCCCAGTACGCCAGCAGGTCGTAGTTGGTGGAGTACACCGTCTGGTACGGGCTCAGGGCTTCGCTGATCTTGCCAATAGTCGCCGCCTCCATCAGGCGCCACGGAATATGCGCCGAGCGGATGCCATGAATCAGGGCTTCCTTGATCGCGAAATAGCGGTTGCGTGGCGACGACGAACCAATCGTCAGCGCCGCGTTGACCCGCATCGCGACTTTCAGGCCGCTGAGTACGGGCTCGAAATTCTCCGTTTCCATGGATTTGAACAGCGCCAGCTCGGTGGCGCTCAAGGGTTTGTTGCGCGTGGTCTGCGCCAGCTCGAACAGCGAGTCGTAGGCGAAGTTCTTCCACACGGCAAGACTGGCGCCGTTGCCCAGCAGCAATCCCGAGCAGGGATTGACGGCTTGCAGCGTGTTCCAGTCGGCCAGTTCGGCATCAAAATCCGTGAATTCCATCATCTCGCTTCGCTTTCAGGTGAGCAGGTACTGACCGGACGCCAGAACGGAGGGGACTTATAGAAACCCAGGTCGGCATTGTCAACGCGGCATCCCGGCTTCGAGCACTTTGAGGAGGGTGCCGCTTGTCTCAGTAACGTCTATAGAGTGAATGACGGGTGTAAGGTTTAATCCGACAACCCATAACACTCTCTTGAATGAGAGGAGATGACCATGCATACCGCAATGCTGAGCAAGACGCACTTCAACGGCTACGATGTGATTAACGTGAACAACGGGCCTTGGCGGGTCTGCACACACCGTGATCGATTAGGCTCGTTCTCCACGCGCGAAGAAGCCATGGCGTTTGCGGCCTCCTTGCCAGCCTATCAAGAGCGAACGGCGTTAGTACCTGCCGCCAAAGCGCACTAATGATACGACTCGTCGCCATCTGAGCTCTGGTGTTGCCGGAGCTCAATCGGCCGGATAGCAACTCGTGAACTGCACTATCCGTTTGCGAAGTTTCATGCAGCCTGCACGATTTCGATTTTCCCGTGTTCTTCTAACTGATTGATTAATTGGGTTTTTCGATATCTCGCTATATCGGCACGGTCGATGCAACTCTCATCACGAACCTGCAGGATCGGCACTTAGATCGATCCGCCTACCGTGATCCAGAGGAAACAACATGAACGCCATCGAACTGTTGAAAGCCGACCATGAACGCGTAAAAGCCATCTTGACCCAACTGAGCGAGTCCACCGAGCGCGGCGTTAAAAAGCGCACTGACTTGCTGGCCAAGCTGGAAATGGAAATCACCATCCATACCAAGATCGAGGAAGAAATTCTCTATCCGGCGTTTAAAGAGGCGGGCGGCAAAGAGCAGGACATCATGTACTACGAAGCCAAGGAAGAGCACCGCACCGTTGACGCCCTGGTGCTGCCGGACCTCAAGCAAACTGACCCTGCCACACCGGAGTTTTCCGGTCGTGTGAAAGTGGTCAAAGAGCTGCTGGAGCACCACATCGAGGAGGAAGAGGAAGAGATGTTCCCGCAAGCTGAAAAGTTGCTGGGCAAGAAGATGCTGGAAGAGCTTGGCGCGCAGATGGAAGCGATGAAGGCTGAGTACAAGAAGTCCCTGTCGTCGCCGAGCATTGCAGCGTAAGCATTGATGGAATGAACGAGCCCGGATTTTTCCGGGCTTTTTTGTGGGTGAAAGTTTTAGTCCGGTTTACTGGTGCAGCGCACTTACTTGCCTCTTCCCGGCTGAAGCCGGTCCTACATTTGGATTGCATGCATTCAGCTGGACTGGCGGTGGCCTCCATTGTGGGACCGGCTTTAGCCGGGAAAGCGTCAGCCGTCACGCTGCAAAGCTGATGGCGAGCACACTTGCCTCTTCCCGGCTGAAGCCGGTCCCACAAAAAACGCGAGCTTTGTATACCTGTGTATCCAGACCCCCTGCCGATACGTGCTGACTGAAAGCTCGCCCCCAGCGACACATTGCAGATACGTGCAGCGCATTCAATGGTTCACAGCCAAATGCGGGGTCAGGTTCGGCTATCCCGCTCCAGCCCCCGACCATGAATGCACACTGAGGAAGCACCCCATGAACAGAATCAACACGGCATTGCTGCTAAGCGTTTTTACGGCGGGCGCCCTGGCGCTGGGCGTTGCCAGTGCGGCTCAGGCTGCCCCGGTGAAGAACATCGTGCTGGTGCATGGCGCCTTTGTGAACGGGGCGGGCTGGAAGCCGGTTTACGAGATCCTGCGCAAGGACGGGTACAACGTCTCGATCGCTGAACACCCACTGACTTCCTTCACCGATGACGTGACTGCCGTCAAGCGCATCGTTGACCAGCAGGATGGCCCGACGATTCTGGTCGGCCACAGTTACGGCGGCGCGATCATCACGGATGTCGGCAATGACGCTCACGTCGTGGGCCTGGTGTACATCGCCGCCCACGCACTGGATCAGGGTGAAACCGAAGCACAGAACGGCAAGCTGTACCCCAATGCCACCAAAGCAGTGAAGAAAACCGCTGACGGCTTCCTGTCCCTTGACCCAGCGTTCTATCCGGCGGACTTCGCGGCTGACCTGCCCAAGGCTCAGGCTGAATTCGAAGCCATTTCCCAGGAGCCGACCGCGGCGTCAGTGTTTACTACACCCGCTGGCGTGCCCGCGTGGAAAACCAAGCCTAGCTGGTACGCAGTGGCCGGGGCAGACCGGATCATCAACCCGGACCTTGAACGCATGTACGCCAAGCGGGCCAACAGCCACACCATCGAGATCAACGGCGCCAGTCACTCGGTGTACCAGTCCCGTCCGCAGGAAGTGGCCGCGTTGATCGAACAGGCAGCGACCCACGCGGCGGATTGACGCATCCCACCCACGACTGGCCTGCAACCCTTGCAACGTCCAAGGCTCACTTGTGAATCAGGCCACGTCGACAGCGTCCGAGCCGCATATCAGGTCCACCGGCATCGGTTGCAGACGGCCGATCATGGGTTTGGCAAACAGATAGCCCTGCATCAGCTCGACGCCCAGGTCCAGCAGGGCGTCGCGCTCTTCGCAGGTCTCGATGCCTTCGGCCACGACAGTGATTCCCAGCCGCTTCGAAACCAGCACAATCCCTTCAACAATCGCCCGACGCACGGCGTCCTGATCGATGTCACGGGTGAGCGCCATATCGATCTTCAGGACCTGTGGTTGAAACATCGCCAGCATGTTGAGGCCGGAATAACCTGATCCGAAGTCATCGATAGCGGTGGTGAAACCTTGCCGCTCGTACTCTTCGAAAATGGATTTGAGATGATTCGGATCATCCACGCGCTCACCTTCGGTGACTTCGAACATGAGCCGATCCACCGGAAAATCGAACGTCCGAGACGCTTCAAGCGTTGCCCGAATGCAGGTCTCTGCGCGGTACACCGCTTTGGGCAGGAAATTGATACTCAGCTTGCAGTCTGGAATCGCGGGCAGGCCTAGCTGGGTAGCGAGCTCAATGGCCCTGACCCGGCACGCCTGATCGAAACGGTAGCGGTTGCCGTCGTTGACCTGACCCAAAATAAACGCAGCGGACTCGCCATTGACACCACGGACCAGCGCCTCATAAGCGAAGGGCGCCCCGGTGGTGACGTTGAAAATAGGTTGGAATGCCATGGTGAAGTCGAATCCCAGCGCTTCCAGATTTCGACACTCAGCGCAGCCAATGGATTCGAAGGTTGCCAAGGGGATATGTTGCATGATCGTCACTGCCTTGAGATTTCGTCGCTCGATGGATGAATTTTGAGCAACTGGTTTCTCTGTATCGGCAGTCGGCGTGGAATCTGTGATGCGGATTTGCAGCAGGGGATTAACGGTAACGAAGTATGTATTAGGGAGGGCGTGTTTCGACTGATAGGCCTAGATAGGTCGGGACGACACGCCGGTTATCTAGACGGGGCCAGCTGAAAAGCCTGGGCGGTGCTGAAGTTTAGTGCGGCTGGCGCAGCTTTCGTGAGAGATTTCGTCGAACGTAAGAAGGCGGAAGGATTAGTGACTACGCCATTGGCTGCCGTCAGCCAGAATGATACGACAGTTGCATCCTAACTATACGGCCATGGCTATGCTCTGTAGTGGTAAACCGGAACATTGGACGCCCTGCCACAGTCTGCCAGTCCCTCCTAGGCTGGCGAAGTCGGCGTCGAGCATTCAGCGTAAGGAACTGCAATAGCAAGATTCAAATTATCCATGCTCTCGAAATGGTCTTATACCTTCTTGCACTTGGCATTTTGCATGCAGTGATGGCCCGCATCAGTGGTTTGAGGCCGACGACCTAGAGCCTCCTGCAATCAGGGCATCGGGAGATGCATGATGACCTTAGCGCAGTGTTACTGGAGCCGTTTGAATTGGATCGCATTTAGGTCGTATGATCGAGTCGCCTAACCTGCATGGAGTCAAAATTTTGCCGAATGTATTCTTCTCCTACTGCCATGCTGATGAGGCGTTGCGGGACCAGCTCGAAAAACAGCTTTCCATGCTTAAGCGGCAGGGGGTGATTGAGACTTGGCATGATCGAAGGATCAACGCTGGCCAGGAGATCAATCCGGCAATTGATGAGCACATCAATACTGACGAGATCATTCTGCTCTTGGTGAGCCCAGACTTCATAGCATCGGACTACTGCTACGATATCGAGATGGCGCGCGCCATGGAGCGCCACCAGGCAAAGCAGGCAACTGTCATTCCCGTTATTCTGCGGGCCTGTGATTGGCATCATGCCCCGTTCGGGAAGCTACTGGGCACTCCCCAAGATGGAAAGCCGGTAACCCTATGGGCTGATCGTGACGAAGCATTCCTGCAGGTAGCCAAAGAGGTGCGTAAAGCGGCTGAAAAATGGCGAAACGACAAGCCCGCGGCGCCAGTCAAAAGTGTGCGCCCCGAGCATGCCATGCCCGTTAGTACGGCCCCCGATGCTATCGCAGTGTCCCGTTCCAGCAATCTACGTCTGGCCAAGTCCTTTACCCAACTGGATAAGGATCAGTTCCAATTCGAGACTTTCGAATACATTGCTCGCTACTTCGAGAACTCCCTAGCTGAGCTCCAGTCTCGAAATGCAGGTTATCAAGGCGCTTTTCGCCGGGTCGATGCGAACCGGTTCTCCGCGACTATTTACAAGGATGGTCGGGACGTGGCCAAGGCTTCCGTTTTCGTCGGAGGCCAGATGGGTGCCGGCATCTATTACAGCCAGGGTGACGGATTCGGCGGGGGTTCCTTCAACGAGGCGCTTCATGTTGAATCGGACGACCAGAAGTTGTACTGGCGAACTTTGGGGATGGCATCGTTTCGTAGCCAGCGAGACCAGAAGCTGTCCCAAGAAGGCGCCGCAGAAGCACTCTGGGACATTGTCATCGCGCCTCTTCAGCGGGGCCGCTGAAGCCCAAGGAGGAGCGCTGTGCACGACTGGCCCGTTCATTTTCAGTCGCATAACCCGCGAATTCCCATCCAGCGCCACTATGGGATACGGATTTACGGCCATCAGCAGCCAAGGATAGCGACGTGATCAAGAATCTGATATTGCGCGGCGTTTCTAGCTATTCACCTGAACTCGACTCCCAAATCGGCCCTCTTACGAAAGTGAATATGTTCTACGGGCACAATGGGACGGGTAAGACCACCATTGGGAACTACCTCCAAGACCCTGCTGATTTGTTGTACCACCGATGCCAAACTCAGCCTGCATGGGCAGAGCGAGAGGTGTTGGTTTACAACCATACCTTCATGGAGGCCAACTTTCAGACGAGCTCGCAGCCCGGTGTTTTCACGCTCAACGAAGGCAATATTGAAGCAGAGAAGGAGCTGGCGATTGCCGAGGAGGCCCTCAAACAGCTTTTGACTGAACATCAGGCCGAGGTGGCGGCGGGTAACGCTTTCGGCGAATCCCAGAAGGCCAATAAAGCGGACATGCAGGATCAGCTCTGGGCGCTCAAAAAACCATTTGATACCGGGCCACTCCGCTACTGCCTTGTCGGGCCCAATACCAAGGAACGCCTGGCAGAAAAATTGCGCGCTTTGACACTTGCCCCAACCACCGATGATTTCGTGGGATTGGCGGCTGAGGCTGAGCAACTCCAGACTGCCGGGGATACTGAGCTTCCTGCGATACCTGCTTTCAGATTCGCAGAAGCGGAGATGGAAAACAGTCCTCTGTTGTCTGAAAGCATCTCAGGGTCCGGCGACTCGTACCTTTCCGCGTTGATCAATGAGCTAGGCACCTCGGACTGGGTCAAGCATGCGTTGCAGTTTCACGAACGAGATCAGTGTCCGTTTTGCCAGCAAACCCTGCCAGCTGGGTTCTACAACGAAATCCGAAAGGTTTTCGATAAGACGTACGAGCACCGGATATCCCAACTCAAAGCCCTGAAAAGTCGATACGAAGGCGGTGTTACCCGGCTGAAAGCCCAGCTCCAACGCGCCGAGTATCAAGCTCCTGAGTACCAGTTACAGCTCACGAAGCTGGACGCAGTGTGTACGCAGAACATTCAGGGCCTTGCGGCCAAATTGGCGAGCCCATCGATAGTAATCACGCTGGAATCGACCGGAGTCATTCTTGACCAAATCAATGCCTTGATCGTAGATGACCAGAAAAAGATCGATGCCTTTAATCTCAAGGTGAAAGACAAGAAGACCCATCTGGAAAATATCAAAACGCGTTTTTGGAACTGCTTTCGAGCTAGCTGCGATACGGTGATGACGTCCGCAAGGAAGGTGCACAATGAGCTTGGGGTTAAAAAGGAGGACAAGCGCAAACTTGCTGATGAGATCCGCATCAAGGCTCAGGTTCATCAAGACGCCATTGCTCTGAGCAAAGCCAAGATCACGAATATCGACCAGTCCATCGACAGCATCAACTCATCACTGACTGTGCTTGGGCTCAATGGCTTTCTTGTCGTCAGGGAGGAGGGCGAGCTGCCCCGTTACAGGCTGCAGAGGCCCGGTCTGCAGGCCGGCGTATTCAATACGCTCAGTGAGGGAGAGAAGACCCTGATCTCTTTCCTCTACTTTCTCGAAGTCTGTAACGGCGAGCTCGATGGAAAGGGGGGCAAGCTGAAAAGTGAGCGGATCATCGTCATCGACGATCCAATCTCAAGCCTTTCGCATAACTATATCTACGACATAGCCTCCATGATCCATCGGCGAGTCCTCAGTCCCAAACAGCGCTTCAAGCAGGTCTTCATTTTGACGCACAACCTGTTCTTCTTTCATGAAATGCTCAAGCATCTCAAAAGGTCGGACGAGTTCTCGCTTTTCCGGATCACCAAGGCCGCGCACAGCGTCATCACGCCGATGTTGGCCAGCGACGTACAGAATGACTACCAATCATTTTGGCAGGCCATCAAGGATGCCCAGGCAGGGCGCACCTCGGTCACCGTCATACCGAATATGATGCGAAATATTTTGGAGTACTACTTCACCTTCGTGCATCGCCAGGATGAGCTTCAGGCGGCACTCGCGGCATTGGCCGATGAAGACGCTGATTTCAAAGCCCTGTATCGATACGTCAACCGCGAGTCTCACGCCGATGCGGTCAACCTCACGGATTTTGGCGAGATTGAGCCGGCTCATTACGTGGAGCGTTTCAGACAAGTATTCGTGAAGACCGGGTTTGAGGAGCACTACGCCAAGATGATGGGGTAACGCACCTGAGCCGGCTGCCGAGCTGATTCTGGAACAGGTTGGTGGCTCGGCCAGAAACGCGCAAATGAAAAGCTAAGCTGTACACGCCTATCAGTTGCTACATTGTCACCAACCTCGCCAGGAAGGTCTAAACTCAAATGTATAATTTTCTTGTGACTTCTCAAGATGGTGCATGGGATCGATCTGGGTATGAGTACGATAAGAGTCGCTTCCTGGAGTACACAAGCGATGACATTGCTGCGAGCTTCAAGGAACTGAAGGAGCCGCAGCTTTTGGCGCTGATGGAGCTTCCTTGCTTGTTCGCCTATGAAGGTACTAGTCGCCCCATGAGAGTGGGAAGACTGGAAGTGAGACTTCGTAACAACGGCAAGACTTTGTTTATTCGACCGACTTTGGATGAGCGGATCGACCCCATTGAGTTTGAGCAGATCAAGCCTCTGCAGGCGGCTCTTGATATTCGCGATTGGGAGATCAATCGCACGCATTGGGCGGTCAAAGATGAGGATCTGCTCGACGTTCTCCATCAGTTCCAGCTAATACCTGAGGGGTTGATCGGCTCTAAGGTTACCAAAGAAGACCTACCTGAGACTTCGCCGCCCCAGATCCATGCCGACAGCGTCGGAGCTTTTATTGAGCAGGTATTTCGACTAGATCATGGCGGGCGTGAGGTTTTTTATCGGGGGCATTCCAACAGCAAAAAATATCGGCTGGAACCATCAATATTTCGCAAGGATCCACACGGGAATTTTGTCTATCGGGACACTGAAGATAGGATGTATCGAGAGCTCCTGGTTTCCAATTCATTCGATTTTAATGGCGATATTTATACGTTGGATCGCCTTGTACGCATGCAGCATTACTCTTTGCCAACGAGACTGCTGGATATTACATCGAACCCACTGATCGGCCTGTACTTCTGCTGCAAGAGTAACATTGATGAGGAAGGGGAAGTTATAGTTCTCTCCATGGATGCCGATCATATCAAGTACTTCGATTCCGATACTGCGAGCTGTATCGCCAACCTTTCCCGTCTATCTAAGAACCTCAGAGACTCTATCTTATTTGATGCTGGAGGCGTGGAAGATTTTAACAGTCAGCGACCACTGCGGCAGTTGCTTCATTTCATTAAAGAGGAAAAACCATTTTTTGAGCCCAGGCTAGAGCCTGAGCATCTTCGATCAGTTCTGTGTGTTAAAGGGAAACACACTAACAGCAGGATTTCATTTCAGTCCGGGGCTTTTCTGCTGTTCGGTGATGAGGCGGTTCTGGATGAAGAGGGAACCCCGGATATTACGCTTCATCGTATAGCGATAACGAATAAGAGAACTGTGTTGAAGGAGTTGGATAGACTGAATATTAATGAGAGTACAGTCTTTCCGTATATAGAGAGTTCAGCAAAATATATCGCTCAAAAATTTGCTTTTCGAACTCGTGAGTGATTGAGTTGATCGGTGGCGTAATCGCGGCACTCAACATTGAAACGATTGAGGAGGAGCGGGGGTATTCGTGGGATGCCTCGACTGGCGTGTAAGAGCTATAGAGCATTCTTGTATCACTGGGTGCTTCTTTTGCCTCAAAAGAATTAGTATATGTCCGAAAACATTCGGACACTTGCGCAACAGTCATTGATCCCATAAATCTACGGGTACTAGAATTCCGAAAAACGATGATGATTAATCTGATGAGTCGTGAAGCGGAGAAGATCGCTAAAAGCTTTGCTGCCTTACGCGGTGCCGATCTTGAAAAAATGAGCGCGCTCTTGCCAACTGCTTGGCAATTGTGGCATCTGGTCTGATCAAGGCAGAGCTCGACCAAGATGACCTTCGAAAAGCGTGTGCGGAGCTGCTTTTTAACTCTTTGAATTCCATAGTTGCCGCAACATACATGCTTCGCGGCGGGTTCGTTCTGCAGCCAGGGCCAGTCGTCCGCTCGGCCATCGAGTCCATGGCAGTGGCCCTTCACTTCCTGCAGTTTTCGGATGATCTCCAAAAATATCGAGAGCACGAGTTTGATTCCACACGCGCAATCTCCAGCGTGAAGCGGGTCTTCCTCCCTTCGGCCAAATGTATGGGGTGCTAGGTCGAGAGTTTACTCATATCGGCTCTTTGCATAAGCAACTCACTCCCATTCGTGAGTACACAGCTCTGAGGAGTCGCTGCACTTGAATATCCAATTCCTTACCTCGGGGATCTGGATGTGCTATGTGTCCTGCGAGCTTGTTTACGAGATGTAGTCGGTAAACCAAGATATTGGCGTGAGTTGGCAGAGCAGGTAGAGGGGAAGACGGCATATTCTTACGAGCAGGTCCAGAGGAGAAGGCTTGGATGGCCGACTTTTTGGGTTTGGATAACCCGCTCTTCGCTGAAAATAATTGGGGCCGATCAGCCGTGCGCTTTGCAATTACCCCCCCAATACTGCCGTGTGGCTCTGGTAGGATTCGCCCGCATGCATACGCTCGCCAAAGTGCCCAAGGAAGTCGCGCTGAATCGCCCTTTTCCAAGTTTCTGAGTCGCGCGAGGATGAAAACCTCGGCAATCCCGGCCTGGCATCTACATGAGATTCAGGAATTTATTGTATGGTCTCATGGGGGGAGACAGGGTCTGCCGACACGTCGCGTGAAGGAAGTTGGAGGTGCAGCAAAATTCTAGGGTTTTTGGGAGTTATGAAGAGCTTGATCGGAGTGGTTGCGGAGAGGCTTTGAGGGGGTTTTGCGTCGAGTGAAGATCGCTTGGAAGGCCCGGAAACACTGGGGGAGATGGAGCGGGTAGAGGGAATCGAACCCTCAACTAAAGCTTGGGAAGCTTTCGTTTTGCCACTAAACTATACCCGCTTTTGACTCGACGCCTTTGGCGCGGCTGACTTTGTACCAGATGCGGCGGGTGATTTGAAGCGTTATATGCCGCACCGATCAAATGCTGTGCGGCCGCCCCCTGATTCGCCGTCCAATGGCACGCCTCAGGGACTTCAGCAGACCATTCCTTCCCCGTCTGCTGCCCTTTCATCTCCCATTCCAATCACACCGCAAACGCCTGTTGCAACTGACCCGTTCTGTAATGAATGCGCCGGGGTTCGGGCGCGGGCGTCAGAAACCCATGCAGGGCATCTTTCGATGCCAGGCACGCTGCCTTGCTCTCCATGTCGAGAAAGTGCCCCGCATCCTGAATGGTGCTGAAATGGCAGTCGCGAATGTAGTAGGCGAAGTGCCGGGCGTCGGCAGCCGAGGTGTACTCGTCCCACACACCGTTCATGAACAGCACCGGCACATTGATGCGCCTGGCCGCTTTCATCTGCGGATGATTGCTCGCGTCCAGCACATGGTTGATGTGGTGGTGCATCTGCGCGTACTCGTGCAGATCCAGGGAGCTGACGTGCTTGTGGTTGTAGCGCTTGAACAAAGAAGGCAGGTGTTTGCCCAGCGTGCTGTTGAGCAACTCCCCGACGCCGTAACGATTGTAAGTGCTGAAGTGTTGCCGGCCGCGCTCGAGGTAGTCGCGCAGCGGGTCGCTGATGACGGGCGAGAACGAGCTGATCACGGCCTTTTCGATGCGCTTGGGCCGGTGCGCCAGGGCGACCAGCGCCGCCGCGCCACCCCATGAGAACGACAGCAGCAGTTCTGCGTTGAAGTGGTCGATAAGCTCCAGAAGCAACTGACCTTCGAGCTCTTTGGTCAGGGGGCGTTCATGGGCGTTGTGGGGTTTTGATTTGCCGGCGTAAGGCGGGTCGTACAGCACGACGTTGAATTGCGGGTGAAGGTTGCGCACGGTTTGAGCGAAGGAGGTGGTCGTGGCGAGCGAGCCATTGACCAAAATGATGGTCTTCTCGGCGGCGTCTGCGCGATAGAGCTCCGTGTAAACCCGGAACTGGCCTTGTATGTCCAGCACAGCGATTTCTGGCTTCATCTCCATGTCTCCTGACGAAAAAACGGGGTGCGCTTAGACACGTTGCACGTGTTTCGTGACAGGTAGGCAATTGGACGCAGGTTTCAGATCAACGCAATTTCATCGGCGCTCAGCGCTCTGTACTGTCCGGGGGCCAGCGCCGGGTCGAGTCTCAGTGGTCCCATGCTCTCGCGGTGCAGCCGGGTCACCTTGTTGTCGAAGTGGCCGAACATGCGTTTGACCTGATGGTAACGCCCTTCCACGATGCTCAGCCGGGCGCGATGACTGCCCAGAATCGTCAGCTCGGCAGGCTGTGTCGTCAGGTCTTCAAACGCGAAATAAAAACCTTCAGCAAATTTTTCGACGTAGTGCGCACCGATGTCTTCTTCAGTCTCGACGTCATAGACCTTCGCCAGTTTGGTGATCGGCTGCGTCAGGCGGCGCGACCACTGCCCATCGTTGGTGATGAGCATCAGCCCGGAGGTGTTGAAATCCAGTCGGCCGGCGATGTGCAGATCGTCCTTGTCGGGCTCCTCAAGCAGGTCGAGCACAGTGGGGTGCTGCGGATCGACGGTTGCGCTGACGCAGCCCTGGGGTTTGTGCAGCATGAAATACCGGGCGGGTTTGCCGAGCTGAAGGACTTCGTCGTCGATCAGTACCTGACTGAACTCGCGGACTTCGTGCAGCGGGTTTTTTACCAGCAACCCGTCGACCTGCACGCGGCCTGCGATCAGTGCCAGTCGTACCTCTTTGCGGCTGAAGCGCGGCAGGTTGCTGAGGAAACGGTCAAGACGCATCGCGACTCGCCGCTTCAAGGCCCGCGCATCGCGGACAGAGGCATGCCTGTCCACGGACCTCTTCGGGTAGAGCTGCCAGTACCGCCGGGTCGATCTCGGCGGTAAAACACCAGCAGGCTTGATCCACTGTGCGCGGATCAGCCAGGGTGCAGCGGTTACTGGCGCCGCAAACGGGGCAGATGCTCGTGTCGATGATGTGAGTGTCCATGTAGAGCGCCGCCTTTGAGTGCCGCCAATGCTAGCGCGCGGCCCTGTCTCGCGCCATGAGCATGTGATCCCGGGCAACGCGCCTACGGGGTAATCGGCGACTGGCCTTGCGGGGCGACGAAAGAGGGCGCGCGCCCCAGCATAGAACCCACGGCAGGACAGCGGCAATGCACCAGCAGGATGTTGTCGTAGTGAATGCCCTGCCGACTCAGTTCGGTGAACAGATCCTCGAGGGTCGGGCGGGTTATGCCGAACCGGTTGCGCACGGTCAGCACATCCATGGGCGTTGCAGGGAGCGGGCTGGGCAGCGGCGGTTGATGACTGTTGCGCACGATCTGGCTGATGTCCCGATAACTTTCATAGTGCTCGCTCTGAAATTTCGCCAGGGTGTAGTTCTTGATGCGTCCGGGCAGCGAGGTCCCGGCCATCAGCGTGTCCCGGGCGAACATGTCCGGAAAGGGCCCGACGCCGGGGCCGGGCACCGGCTGCGCAGTGTTCAGCAGGGCGTAGTGCCGCACCGACTGGCTGGCGATCCGGTGCAGCATCGGGTCGACCAGCTCGTGACCGTGGGGCGCGTAAGTTCGCAGTTCGGTGCCGTTGGGAATGGCCGTCGTGCGCGTCCACGGCAAGTAGTAGCCGTGGCTGCTGACGACCAGGGTGCGTGCCTGGGTCCGGTCCGATGTCCACAGCAGAAATTTGCGCCCCAGCTTCCACACTTGAACCGACGACGTGCCGAATTCGGCATTACCCGCCACGCTCCACGTCTTCATCAGGCCCGCTCCATTGAAGAATGGCTTGAGCAGCGTTTTGCGTGGGTGGGTCGCCCTGCGCAGCCAGTCGCCGAAATTGCGTGCCGGCAGCGCAGTCTTCACTCGACTCAGCCCTCGGCCCAGTGCTGTGGCAGGCGCTGCGAGTTTGCGGAACGCCTGAAAAAGTCGTGGCGTGGCCGGTGCCATGTGCAATAACCCCAGGGACAGAATGGCGAACACCACCTGGCGCCGTTCCTCCTGACGGTCGCCGGGGAGGTTGGCGGCCTGAATGCCCAGCGCAACGCTGGCCGCGCTGGCCGTCAGCGCCGCAACGGAGGCTGCCGGTACCAAGAGCGCCATCGGTGCCAGCAGCAGTTGCAGGCGATTGAGGTGTTGAATCCAGGCGCCGAGTGCCTGCTCGCGGTCGGTCACGATGCTGTCCTCGGCGTCGTACTGGCTGTTAAAACGCAGGCCCTCACAGATGAACGCCATGGGCGAGCCGGACACTTCCTGCTCGCACAGTTCACGCTGCCGGGCGGCATGGGTGTCCGGGCTGTAGAGCGGCTCGGTCCAGGGGCGCAGGATCGACACCGGTTCGGCCGGCGCTCGGAGCCCGCCCCACAGTTCGAGGATATAACCGAGCCTGGCGTGAAAACGGCGCGGCATGTAATTGAGCACGGTCTCGCGCCATGCAGGGTTGGCTGCAGCGGTAGTCAGGTGGTCGATGAGCTGCTGACGATCACTGAATGGCACGAACGGCGTGGACTGCCCGGCCTGATAAAGCACCCCGCCTTCCTGGTCGGGCGCGCTGATCATCAGCAAGCCCACGCAGGGAGGGCAGTGGGAGTTCAGTGGCAGTCCGCTGCTCACGTGAAAGCCCACAGCGCTCCAGCGGATCCGTTCTGCAACGAGAAGCGGCGCCTCTAGCGCAGGCACCTGCTGCGCCTGCTCCACGGCATCGATCACCCTCTGAAAACTTTCCATGGAAAGATCGCCGCTCTTGAGGGCCAGCAGCGCCTGGCTGACGAACGTCGACCAGAGCGAACGCTCGATGTCAGCGCGTTGCTGCCGCCAGAACTGGTCGAGTCGAAGCTGCATGAGGCCGAGAAAATCGACGCCCTGTATGTACGCCTCGACGCTCGCGGCGCTGATGTTCAATTCCGCCTCGGGCGACCAGGCCCCGTTTCCGCTCGGATCTGCGTAGACGACCCAGCGACCGCCTTCATCATCGTAGCCCTGGGGCTGAAGCGCCCTGAAACGGCTCAACAGTGCCTGACTCAGCGTGACGGGCGTTTCGTCCGGCGTGACAATCACGTTCGCCGCTGCGATTCGCGGGTGGCCCCACGGCGTCCTTGACGTGCCGGGCAGGTAGCGGATGAATACACGCCGGGGGTCTGTGATCGGCGTGTGCGTTTGCTTCAACGGGACAGGCTTGAGTCGGGGGGACACCTGCCTGAGCCACTGGCCCATGAGCCGGTTTGCGAACCCGAGCGGGGTCGGGATTCGCGCCAGCAGCGGCTCATGGTGCTGCCAGTGATCGAGGGCGCTGACCAGTGCCAGTGCCGGCTCGATGGGCATGAGCGCCGCGTGGTCGTCGTCGATGAATGCGTCGGTTGACTCAACCGCATCGATGCCCGTGAGTCGCTCAGCGCAAAAGCGTTGCTGGGCGACACGCAGTTGAGTGAATACGTCGTCCGAGGGCGCCGCCAGCGTCAGGGTGATTTGCGTGCCATCGAGCGAAAGATTCAGCCGATGCCAGGCCGATGCGTTGATCGCCTCCAGCACCTTGTCCGCTTTCCAGGGCGCGTCATCGCTGATGTACTCATGGCACAGGGGCGCGCTGCCCAGCACGTGGACATAGCAATGCCCCGTGGTATTGGAGCGTAGATGGAAGATACCGGGGATGATCTCGCCGTTCAGCGCCACCCCGCGCACGACCGAGCGTGCCGGCGGTCCGGCCGACTGCAGGTCCTGAACACCAAGCGGGAAACGTGTGAGCCCCAGCGCATCCAGCGCCAACAGATGGCCCTCATTATCGATCCGCTTGCGCGAATGCAGGCGGGTCACACCGTCGAGAAACGCCAGCTCGGCGAGCCTCTTCCATGTGTCGCCGTGATGCTCCCAGAACTGACGCTGCACCTGCTCATATTCCAGTGTCCATCGGGCTTCGATGAGCAGCTCGAAAAACGCCGAGACGGTCAGGGTGGGCGTCGACGCCGACAGCGGGCGATCAGCCTCGGCGCAGCGTCGAAGGGCGAGGAGTCCGGGCGGATTCAGCGTCTCCCGGCCCAGCTCTCGCAGCGTCAGGCGCAGCTCGAAACGCTCCCGACCGTCGGTTTCGACGGCCGGCTCCAGCGCGGTGCTAAAACTGACGTGCAGCTCGTCGATGTCGATTGCATCGCCACATCTGGCCTGCAGCGTTTCCTCCAGCCTCTGGTCCAGATGGCGGACGACCGAGGGCGGAAACGCCAGATCGAGTTGCCAGGCCTTCAACACCCAGACCGATCCGTACAACAACTCGGCGACCGGGCTGACGGCCTGGCGCATCAAGCGCTTGTGGTTAATCCCGTAAGCTTCGCTGGCGGACGCGGCGACGGGAACCGGGGATTCAGCCGGGCGCAAAGGTTCCGCGAACGGCGAAACGCTGAAATCCCCGCCATTGGGCAGGGTGTCGTTGGAAAGGAGATCAAGGCCGCTCGCGGAATCAGAGCTGCTGCGGTCGTTCATGAAAAATCGCGCCACGTGGAAAGATGCCCACTATGGCGCGATGCCGGGTGGCAATGGCGGTAACTATGTATCGCGTATGCCACCGCGTCTGATGCCTGTATGAAAGCTGCAAGCGTTAAGCCGCAAGCTGCAAGGAACATCAAGCGCCAATCAGCCGACGTCCAGCACGACCACCCGTTGCCCGGCGCGCACCGCCGAGCCAGGCTGCACGCGGACGTCGCTGACCACACCGGCGTGGGGCGCCAGCAGCGGGATTTCCATTTTCATCGACTCCAGAATCACCAGGGTTTCCCCCGCCTCGACGCGCTGGCCGACGCTGACCTGCACCTGCCAGAGATTGCCGGCAATGTGGCTGTCGACGCTGGTCTGCCCGTCTTGCAGCGGCGCTTCTTCCGTGGATTCGGCCACCGCTTCGTCGCTCTCGAACGAAGCCTGCCCGTTGGCGATCCAGCGTTCGCGCTCGGCGTTGAACGCGCTCTGCTGCTGGTTGCGGAATGCCGCGATGCTCTGCGCTTCTTCGGCCAGGAAGGTTTGGTACTCCGTCAGATTGAGCGTGCTGTGCTCGATCTGCAGCGGGTACCGACCGAGGGGGAAATCGCGGCGGATGGTCAGCAGTTCGTCGGCGCTGACCGGATAAAAACAGATCTGATCGAAAAACCGCAGCAGCCACGGTTTGCCATCGAACGCCGCCACCGCGCTATAGCGGTTCCACATCTGCAACGTGCGGCCCACGAACTGATAACCGCCGGGGCCTTCCATGCCGTAGACGCACATGTACGCGCCGCCGATGCCGACGGAGTTTTCAGCGGTCCAGGTGCGCGCCGGGTTGTACTTGGTGGTGACCAGCCGATGGCGCGGGTCCAGCGGCGTGGCGACCGGTGCGCCGAGGTAGACGTCGCCCAGCCCCATCACCAGGTAACTGGCGTCGAAGACCGTGCGGTGCACTTCGTCGAGGTTCGGCAGGTCGTTGATGCGGCGAATGAATTCCAGGTTGCTCGGGCACCACGGCGCGTCCTTGCGCACGGTGGTCATGTACTTCTCGATGGCCAGTTGGCAGGCCGGATCATCCCAGGACAGCGGCAGATGAACGATGCGCGACGGCACCTCCAGATTCTTGCTGGCGCACACGCCGTCCCACTCGCCAGCGACCACCTCGAGCAGCGTTTTCAGCGGCAGTTGCTCAGGCTGGTAATGCACCTGCAGCGAACGAATGCCCGGCGTCAGGTCGATCACGCCGTTGAGCTGCTTGCTTTCCAGCGCCTGCATCAGCGCATGGCCGCGGAAGCGCAGCACCAGATCCAGCTCCGGCGCGCCAATTTCCAGCAACAGATGGGTGTCGCCGGACAGGCGAGCAACGAGGCGGGTATCGTCCTTGCCGATGTCGAGCACAACAGGCGAGGTCAACGCTGCCCCTTTTGGGAACACAGCGGGCGAGGTCAACGCTAAACCCTGTGGGAGCGAGCTTGCTCGCGAATGCCATGGCTCAGACGCTACAGATTTGTCGGATTCAGCACCCCCTTCGTGAGCAAGCTCACTCCCACAAAAATCAGTGTTCAATTTCACTGAACGGGCTGTTTCAACACTCACCGGATAAAACCGCACCTTGTCCCCGGCCTTGATCTGCCCCAACTGCCACAAATCCGCCTCGATGATCGTCACCGGACACACAAACCCGCCCAGGCTCGGCCCGTCCGGCCCGAGGATCACCGGCATGTCCCCGGTGAAATCCACCGCACCGATGGCGTACGGATTGTCATGAATGTTCGACGGGTGCAGGCCCGCTTCACCGCCGTCGGCACGCACCCATTCCGGCTTGGGCCCGATCAGGCGCACGCCGGTGCGGCTGGAGTTGAAATGCACTTCCCAGTCGGTGGCGAAGAAGGTCTCGATGTAGCGTTCGGTGAAGTACTCCGGCGCGCCGTGGGGGCCGTAGATCACACGGATGTCGCGCACTTCCGGCAGCGCAGCGATGCGTTCAGCTGCCAGTTGTTGGCCTGCGCTGCGGTCAGACAAAGGCGCGATATGCAGCACGTCCCCCGCGCGCAATGCCCGTCCGCCGTGCCCGCCAAACTGGCCCAGGGTGAACGTGCTCTTGCTGCCCAGATAATCCGGCACGTCCAGCCCGCCCCGCACGCACAGATAACTGCGGGCACCGGCGCCCGCGATGGTGCCAAGCACCAAGGTCGATCCAGCAGAAACAAGCAACGATTGATTCATCGGCAGCGCTACGCCATCCAGCGTCAGCGGAATGACCGCGCCCGTCACGGCAATGACCGCATCAATGTTGAAGCGCAGCGTCGGCCCACTCATGGTGATTTCCAGTGCGGCGCAGCCCTCAGCGTTACCCACCAGAGCATTGCCCAGACGCAATGAGCGACTGTCCATCGGACCCGACGGCGGCACGCCCACTGCCCAGTAACCCAGGCGCCCCGGATAATCCTGAACGCTGGTCTGGGTGCCGCCGCTCAGGACCTCGAACGTGTCGGCGCGATAGGTCAGCCCCTCAAGGCACCGCGTCCACGGCTGGCCGCTGGCGAACGGCACGTCCGCGATGATCTGACGCAAGTAGTCGCGATTGGTCTCGATCCCATACAGCCGGGTTTTGCTCAGGGCCTGGGCCAGACCGTCACTGGCCGACGTCCTGTCCGGCGCCCAGCTGATGACCTTGGCGATCATCGGATCGAAAAACGGCGGAATCTCACACCCGGCCTCGACCCAGGTGTCGATGCGCAGGTGTTTGCCGTCGGCGGCGGGGAAGTGCACCGAGGTCAGCAGACCCGGGCTGGGCTGGAAATCCCGACCCGGATCTTCAGCGTACAAACGCGCCTGAATCGCATGGCCGACTGGCTGTAAAACCGCGCGCAATTCAACCAGCGGCGGCAGATCGCCGGCCGCCAGTTGAATCATCCAGCTCACCAGGTCCACGCCCCAGACTTGCTCGGTCACGCCATGCTCGACCTGCAAACGGGTGTTCACTTCCAGAAGATAAAACCGCTGATCATCGCTGTCGAAGACGAACTCCACGGTGCCGGCGCTGCGGTAGTTGACCGCTTTTGCCAGCTTGATCGCCGCAGCGCACAGCTCATCGGCCATGCCGGCGGGAAGGTTCGGCGCGGGGGTTTCTTCGAGGACTTTCTGATTGCGACGCTGCACCGAGCAGTCGCGCACGCCGAGGGCGATCACTTCGCCACGACCGTCGCCGAACACCTGCACTTCCAGATGGCGGGCGCGCTGGATGTACTTCTCGATGAACACCCCGGCGTCGCTGAAGTTGTTCTGGCCCAATCGTTTGACAGCTTCGAATGACTCGCTCAGTTCGCTGGCGCTGCGGCACACGCGCATGCCGATCCCGCCGCCGCCCGCCGTGCTTTTCAGCATGACCGGGTAGCCGATGGTTTCAGCAGCGCTCAAGGCGTCTTCCAGGCTGTCCAGCAGTTCGGTGCCTTCGAGCATCGGCACGCCGTGTTGTTTGGCGAGGGCGCGGGCAGTGTGCTTGAGGCCGAAGACCCGCAGTTGCTCGGGTGTCGGGCCGACGAAGGCGATGCCGGCGTCTTCACAGGCCTGGGCAAAGGCCGCGTTTTCGGACAAAAAGCCGTAACCCGGATGAATCGCTTTGGCGCCGGTGGATTGGGCGATGGCGAGAATCTTGTCCACCGCCAGGTAGGTGCCGGCGGCGCCACCTTCGCCCAGGCTGTGCGCTTCATCGGCTTGCAGAATGTGCAGGCTGGCAGCGTCCGCTTCGGCGTACACCGCAACGCCGCCGACCTGCAGGTCGCGAAGGGTACGCAGGATGCGGCAGGCAATGGCGCCGCGGTTGGCAATCAGCAGTTTGTCGAACATGGCATTGACCCCGGGGATCGATAGCGATCAACCCCACACTGGGTAGCGGGCCGTCCCGCTGTGGTACGCGTTGCACGAAGGCCGTCCCTCGCGCCGAAATCTTGAAGCTTGAACCCGTGAATCTTGAACCCTTGAAATCGCGGTCAGCGGTCAGTCCCAGACGAGCAGTTCTGCCGGGGTCGGGTTGTAGCCGTTGCAGGGGTTGTTCAGCTGCGGGCAATTGGAAATCAGCACGATCACGTCCATCTCGGCGCGCAGTTCGACGTACTTGCCGGCGCCGGAAATGCCGTCTTCGAAGGTCAGGCCGCCGTCCGCCGTGACCGGCACGTTCATGAAGAAATTGATGTTCGGGCTGATGTCGCGCTTGCCCAGCCGACCATCATGGATGCAGGCGCGCAGATAGCTGTCGCGGCAACTGTGCATATGCTTTTTATCCAGCGCATAACGCACGGTGTTGCTCTCCTGGGCGCAGGCGCCGCCGAGGGTGTCGTGGCGCCCGCAGGTGTCTTCGACGATGGTCAGCATCGGCTTGCCCAGGTTCGAATACAGCACGCTGCCTTTGCTCAGGTAAACGTTGTTCTGCCGGCGCAACGTGCGTTGCACGTCGTAGCGTTCGCGAGGGTTGGCGAGGCTGTAAAACAGCGTGTCGACCGCCTGATTGCCTTCGAGGTCGAGCAGACGCAGGGTTTGCCCGGCCTTGAGTTCGGTCAGGGAGGGCTCGCCTGCCGGGATGTGGGTGATGGAAACGGGGGCAGAGGTCATGGTGCTGGTCATACTGGCCTCCTCAGGCGAACAGGCGATCGGTGTTGATGAAACCGCGCACATTTTCTTCGCGGGACGTGCGGCAGTGCTCGGCGACGCTGGGGTCGGCCTTCATCCAGCTCAGCTGGACCGGCTGCGGTGCGTACTCGGGGTTGGGGTCCATCGGGTGTTGCAGGGCGGTCATCACGACCAGCGTGTCCATCGGCGCGTACAGCTCGATGCTGTCGCCCGCTTTTGAGTTGCCCGGGACGAAGGCCAGCGCGCCGTGATCGTCGACGTTGACCCGGCTGAACAGGTTCAGCGTCATCAACAGATCCGACAGGCCCAGGCCCCACTTGCCCATCTCCACCAGCAGGTTGTCGGCGCCGTTGCGGAAGAAGCCGTTGCGCAGTTCCTGATAGCGGCCCTGGCCGTATTTCTCGGTGACCTCTTCGGCGCACAGCACGCCGCCGATGCTGTCGCTCCAGCCGCAGGTGTCGGCGGTGATCGCCGCCAGCACGCGTCCCATGTCCGAATACAGACAATGGCCGCTGGTGAGCTTGGCGGTGTGCTGGCACTTGAGGCTGTCAGGCAGGTTGAGCCGCTCGGTTTTTTCGTGGGCGTTGAACATCGTCAGGCTGACGTTGGCGTTGCCGTTCAGGTCGGTCAGGCGCAGCAGTTCGCCCCGTTTGAGCAAAAACGAGAGGTGCCCGCCGCCGGGCAGCAGCTCTTCGGCGAACACGGGAAACAGCGTGGTTGAATCAGTCATGGGCAATGTCCTTCAAGCCGTTTTCAGCGAATCAAGCGCCACGCGGGCGGCGCGGCGGTCGCTGTTCAGGGGAATGTCGTAAGTGATGCGCGCGCCATAGGCTCCGGGGGCGTGAGGGTCGATGCGGACCTTGTCGAACACCAGCAGCCGGGTGCCGAGGTTGAAGCCTTCGGACAGGTCGTGGGTGACCATGAACACCGTCAGCTTGGTTTCGCGCCATAGCTCCAGCAGCAGGGCATGCATGTCCTTGCGGATGCCGGGGTCGAGGGCGCCGAAGGGCTCATCCAGCAACAAAACCCGTGGCTTCATGATCAGCGCCTGGGCGATGGCCAGACGCTGTTGCATGCCGCCCGACAGTTGCGTCGGGTACTTGTCCAGCGCGTGATCGAGGCCGACCTTGTGCAACAGCGCCGCCGCCTGCTCCCGGGCGTCACGCTTGGCGGCGCCGAACAGCCGCCCGAGCAACGCCGAGCGCGGCAATTCCAAGCCCAGGGCAACGTTATCCAACACCGACAAGTGCGGGAACACCGAATAGCGCTGAAACACCACGCCACGGGTCGAATCCGGTTCCTTCGCCAGCGGCTGACCGTCCAGCAGAATCGCGCCTTTGCTGGCGACTTCCTGTCCCAGCAGCAGCCGCAGGAACGTAGATTTGCCGCAACCCGACGCGCCCACCAGTGTGCAGAACTCGCCTTCGGCGATGCTCAGGTTCAAGCCTTCGAGCACGACTTGATCGCCATATTGCTGCCAGACGTTTTTGACCGAAATAAAGCTCATGGGCGCGCCCCCTCGTACCAAGGGAATGCCTTGCGCGTGAGGGCTTTCAGGCCCCAGTCCATCAGCCAGGCGAGGAGGGTGATCCACACCACGTAGGGCAGAATCATGTCCATCGCCAGATAGCGCCGCACCAGAAAGATCCGGTAACCGAGACCGTCAGTGGAGGCGATGGCTTCGGCCGCGATCAGAAACAGCCACGCCGACCCCAGCACCAGCCGCAGCGAGATCAACAGGCGCGGCAGCAATTGCGGCAGCACCACCCGCAGGATCAGCGTCCAGGTCGAGGCGCCCAGGGTCTGCGCCTTGATCAGCAGCTCGACCGGAATCTCCCGGGCGCGCTGCTCCAGGTCACGGGCCAGCACCGGCGTGATGCCGATGACGATGAGCATCACCTTCGACAGCTCGCCCAGACCGAAGACGATGAACAGGATCGGCAGAATCGCCAGCGGCGGCACCATCGACACCACCGTCAGTAACGGCGAGAGCGGCGCGCTGAACAACGGCAGCACCCCCGACGCAATGCCCAGGCACAGCCCGACAATGGCGCTGATCGCCAGGCCGACCGCGAGGCGCTGCAGACTGGCGCCGGTGTCCTGCCAGAGCAGGTATTCGCCGGTGCGTTGATCGGGCACGAACGCCACCCGTTTGATCGCATCGGTCATCTGCACGGCGCTGGGCAGCAGCTTGTCGTTGGGGTTTTCCGTCAGCCGCGTCGCCGAGCCCGTGAAATAGGCGAACAGCAACAGGGCGAACGGCAGGAGCACCAGGATCAGGCGACTGGCGCGATCCGGGCGGCGGTTTATCAAACGCATGGCAAAGACCTTTGGTTTTTACAGCGTGCCGTCGGCAGCCATCTGCACGTAGCTCGGGTCGAAGTGCAGCTTGAGGTTGGCCTTGTCGCCTTCGGTCACGCTGTTGGCGAAGGTCATGCCGACCGCGCTGGCGTCTTTGGCACCTTCGCCCAGCAGGCCGTGGTCGAAGGAGAAGTCAGCGACCTTGCGCATGGTCGTCGGCAGCTGCTTGCTGGTGGCGAACTCCAGCGCTTCTTTAGGCGTGGCGAACAGCTTGGTGGTGTCTAGTTGCGACTGGAATCCGGCCAGATCAGTGCCCGACGCCTGGGCCATGTGCTCCAGCGCAGCTTT
Source organism: Pseudomonas sp. Ps21-P2 (assembly GCF_039672565.1). NCBI lineage: Bacteria > Pseudomonadati > Pseudomonadota > Gammaproteobacteria > Pseudomonadales > Pseudomonadaceae > Pseudomonas > Pseudomonas sp. Ps21-P2. The sequence goes on along the minus strand of NZ_JBDFPL010000007.1, from coordinate 87,431 downwards.
GGATTCGGCGGATTTGGCGTTCATCAGCGCCACCACTTCAAACCATGCGCCGGTCAGGGCTTTGCCCAATGCCGGGTTGTCTTTCAGGGTCTGGGTGTTGACCACCATCATGTCCATGATCTCGCCGGGGATCTTGCTGGAGTCGAACACTTCGGTAACGCCGGGCTTGGCCTTGATCTCCGAGAGCATCGGGTTCCAGGTGGTGACGGCCTTGACCTCGCTGGTGTTGAAAGCGGCGGCGATGTCGGCGTCGGAGGTGTTGACGACTTTCAGGTCTTTTTCGGTCAGGTCCACCGAGTCCAGGGCGCGGGCGAGGAGGTAGTGGGACACCGACAGCTCGACCAGGTTGACGTCCATGCCCTTGAGGTCGGCCACTTTTTTGCCGTCGCCCTTGATGACGATGCCGTCGTTGCCGTTGGAGAAGTCGCTGACCACCAGCGCGGTGCTTTCAACGCCGCCGGCGGCCGGGATGGTGAGGGCGTCCATGTTGGTCATGGTGCAGCCGTCGAACTGGCCAGCGGTGTACTGGTTGATGGATTCGACATAGTCGTTGAGCTGGGTGACTTTGATGTGGATGCCGTACTTCTTGGCCCATTTGTCGACGATGCCTTGAGTCCCTGCGTATTCCCATGGCATCCAGCCGGCATAAATGGTCCAGCAGACGTCGAAATCTTTTTTCGGGGCGGCGGTGGCCGAGAGGCTCAATGCGGCAAAGACGCCCGCGGTGAGCAGGCTGAACAGACGGGACTTTTGCATGGGGTGTCTCCAGTAGCGAAAAGGGACGGTCAGGAGCACGGCGACACCACTGGTGTCCTGTCTCCCGGGCTTTTATCCCGCCGTGTAACCTCTACTGGAGGTCGCCAACTCTCGGACCAGCCACTCGCGAAACGCGAGCCGGAACCCTAGTCGGCTATTGCAAATTGTGGTGCCGCGAACCTGTAGTGACTCCTGCACATCCTCTTCCAAGCGAGAGTTGTGCCAAGTTGCGCAAACCCTTGTGGCGCCTGAGCTGGGCGGGCGGAGGTGGTTTGACGACGGGCGAGACGTGCACTGATGCAGGGCGCCGTCTGGCGCCTGGGGACCGCGGTGGGGCACTAGGTCTGCAATTCGCAGTCTCAGTTAACGTTCTCGGCAGTTTCGGGAACGCCGACCAGCGCCGCTGGTTCGAGCTCTACCGCGGTCCGGGAGGCCGCCATGTATCGACGATTGCTTACCGCTTTGATGACGTTGTCCCTGGCAGGTTGTTACGGAGGTTATTACGAATCAGAAAGCTACACGCAGCCGATCTATAGCAGTGGCTACAGCAGTGGTTACGTGTACGACAGTTATCGCCCGGTCGCTCCGGTGTATTCCGGAGGGGCGGTGTATTACTCCTCGCCGCGTTACTACTCGGCGCCCCGCTACTACGCGCCGCCACCCCGTTACTACGCGCCTCCACCGCGTTATTACGGGCCTGGATACGGCGGAGGTCGCCCCGGTTACGGAGGTCGCCCGGGTTATGGTGGCGGCAACTGGAATGGCGGGGGCGGCGGATACCACGGCGGGGGTGGCTATAACGGCGGCGGCAACGGCTATCGCCCGCCACCCCAAGGCCCGAGACCCGGAGGCGGCAATGGCCCAGGACCCGGCGGCGGTTGGCATGGCAATCCAGGCGGGGGTGGAGGTGGCGGCGGTGGTCCACGCCCAGGCCCCGGCGGATCTGGCGGCAATCACCGCGAAGACGGCGGTTTCGGCCGCGGCGGACACGGCGGACCGGGCGGCGGCAATCGCTGAGTGATGCAATAACGGCGCTCCGAGGGGCGCCGTTCTTTTGGGTTGAATACATGACCCGAGCAACCAGCGTGGGCGCACATCCAAATGTCGGACTGGCTTCAGCGGGGAAGAGGCCCGTCTATTCACCCTCACCTTTGCGGTGTAGCACCCGACGCATTCCCGGCTAAAGCCGGTCCCACAATGAGATCTCCGCCAATCCCGCTGAATGCACGCGATTCGAATGTAGGACCGGCTTCAGCCGGGACGGCGCCCGTTTGAACACCATCCATGCAGGCATGAATTCAAGCCTCAATACTCCGACAAATCCGCCAGCGGGTGCCGTCCTTCCCAGGCCTTCTCGAAATGCGCATCCACCACCGCCAGCGGAATCGTGGCGATGTCCTGCCAGTGCCAGTGAGGCGTTTGATCCTTGTCGATCAGCCGCGCACGCACCCCCTCGGCGAGCTCGGGATGGCGGCAGCAATTAAGGGCCATGGCGTATTCCATCTGAAACACCTCAGCCAATGACAAATGCCGCGCCCGCTCAATCTGCTCCCACACCAGATGCGCCGTCATCGGGCAACCATCGGTCAGCGTTTTCGCCGCCCTAGCCAATAACAGGTCATCGCCATTCAAATGATGTTTCAACGCATTCCAGGCGCTCGGTGCGTCGGCGATATCCAGCAGCTCATCGATCGTCTCGCGCCGAGGCAGCCATTGCGCGGCGGGCAACTGATCCACCGCCTCCAGTTGCAGCGCCCTGAACAGGCTGGTCAGTTGCACCTTGGTCTGCTCCTGCCAGTTGAGCTGCAGCAGCCGGTCGATCATCTCCTCCTGCTGATCGTCCAGTAGAAAACGATCCGCGAGACCAAGGTCCAGCGCGTCACGGCCGTTGATGTGCGCGCCGGTCAATCCAAGAAACAGCCCCAACTTGCCCGGCAGTCGCGACAGGAACCAACTGGCGCCGACGTCAGGAAACAGGCCGATGCTGATTTCCGGCATCGCCAGCCGGCTGCTCGGCGTCACGACACGAATGTTCGCCCCTTGCAGCAAACCCATCCCGCCGCCCAGCACATAGCCGTGGCCCCAGCAGATCAGCGGTTTGGGAAAAGTGTGCAGCGTGTAATCCAGCCGGTATTCCGCGGCGAAAAACTGAGCAGCCAGTGGCGGAACCGTGCCCGGCTGCCCACGCCCGGCCTCGACCAGCGCACGCACGTCGCCACCGGCGCAGAAGGCTTTTTCGCCATTGCCGCGCAGCAACACGCAGACGATTTGCGGGTCGCTGGCCCAGTCGTTCAGGCGGTCCTGCAGCGCCAGAATCATCGGCAGCGACAGGGCATTCAGGGATTTTTCCGCATCCAGCGTGGCGATGCCCAGGCGGGCGCCGTCCGTGGTGGTGAGCTCTTCAAATTGCAGATTCATCGTGACCTCTTGTCAGTGGTACGGGGATCTATGGAGAGTTGTGAGTCCCCTCGACGCCCGGAAGTTGCAAACCGGCGGCTGTGAACGAGTGTAGGAAGATCCGACGGCGCCGCGCTGGAAATAATCAGCCACAGTCCCTAAAGTTGCGCATTGTTTCTGCCGGATCACACCATGACAAACGACGACCGCATCAAACTGGAGGCCAGCTGGAAGCAGGCCCTGCGCGACGAGTTCGAAAAGCCTTACATGGGCGAGCTGCGCGAATTTCTGCGTCAGGAGCATGCGGCGGGCAAGGAAATCTATCCGCCGGGGCCGCTGATCTTCAATGCGCTGAACTCGACGCCGCTGGATAACGTGAAGGTGGTCATCCTCGGCCAGGACCCGTATCACGGCCCCAATCAGGCCCACGGCCTGTGCTTCTCGGTGCAGCCGGGCGTGCCGGCGCCGCCTTCGCTGGTCAACATCTACAAAGAGCTCAAGCGCGACCTGAACATTGACATCCCCAATCACGGCTATCTGCAGTCGTGGGCGGAGCAGGGCGTGTTGATGCTCAACACCACGCTCACCGTCGAGCGCGCCAACGCCGCGTCCCATGCCGGCAAGGGCTGGCAGCACTTCACTGACAAGATCATCGAAACGGTGAGCGCTCATCAGCCGCACCTGGTATTCCTGCTGTGGGGCGCCCATGCCCAGAGCAAGAAAAAGCTCATCGATGCGTCCAAGCACCTGATCCTGACCGCCGTGCACCCGTCGCCGCTGTCGGCGTACAAGGGGTTTATCGGATGTGGGCATTTTGGTCTGGCGAACAAGTTTCTGGAGCAGAACGGCCTGGCGCCGATTGAGTGGCGATTGCCGGCTGTTGTCTAGCGCGGGATGACGTCAGACGTTGGGGTACTCCTGACACCGGATCATTCCTAGACAGACGCAGACCTTGTGGGAATGACCGGGGTGGCGTTCCACCTTGCTCACGAAGACGGTATTTCAACCGCTGAAAATTTAGCGGATGTACTGACCTCTTCGCGAGCAAGCTCGCTCCCACATGTTGAGTGAGTCGTTAACCCAGCCGTCGATCCCAATACCGAAACAACGGCTCGGCCAGAAACAACACAAACAACAACCTCATCACCTGCATCGCCGTCACCAGCGGCACCGACAGCTGCAGCACCTCCGCCGTCAGGCTCATTTCGGCAATCCCGCCCGGCATCATTCCCAGGGTCAATGAGCGCAAATCTAGATGAGTCAGCGTGCTCAACCCCAGTGCGCACAACGCCGCGATGCTCATCGTCAGCGCCGTCCCCAGCAACGTGCGGCCGATGAACGACGGCGCACGGCGAAAGAACGCCCGGTTGAAGTGGCAACCCAGGCCGCTGCCGATCAGCCACTGCCCCAGCTGACTGCCGCCCTGGGGCAGGCCGATGTGCAAATCGAAACTGATGCTGATTACCGCGCTGATCAGCAACGGCCCGAACAACCACGGATTGGGCTGTTTCAGACGCTCCCAGCCCCAGGCCACTAACGCGCCCAGCGGAAACAACAGCAGCAGCCACCGCCAATCCACCACTGTCCCATAGGAAGGCGGGCCGCCATCGCCCATCAAATACTTGAAGATCGCCGGCACGCAGAGCACCACTGCCAGCACCCGCAGGCTCTGCCCGGCGGCGACGTTGCTGAGAATCGCGCCGTTGCGTGCGCCGAGGTTGACCATCTCGCCCGAACCGCCGGGCATGCTGGAAAAGAACGCCGTGGCGCGGTCCTCGCCGGTGCGCAGCATCAGCCACACGCCGACCACGCTGGAGACACTGGTCACCAGTGCGCCGATGAAAATCAGGCCGAAGTGAGAAAGGACTTGTTCGATGACGACGGGGGTGAAGTGCAGGCCGATGCCGATGCCGACCACCCATTGGCCGCATTTGCGGCCGCCGGGAATTTCAGCCAACTGCCAGGGCGTGAGGCAGCGGACCAGGATGATCGCCAGTAACGAGCCGACCATCCAGGGCAATGGCCAGCCAACCTGACTGGCGAGAAATCCCCCCAGCAGGCCGACCAGCGGTGTGCCCCACCACGTGCTGAATGGCCGATCAGACATCGGCCAGCGCGCGACGCTGCCTGGAGCGTTTGCGCCAGATGCGGATCAGCGGGAACACCAGCATGAACGCCGTCACGACCCACATGCCCAGGGTGATCGGGCTCGACCACAGAATCTCCAGGCCGCCGTTGGAAATCGACAGCGCGCGACGCAGGTTCTGCTCCATCAGCCCGCCGAGGATGAACCCCAGCAGAATCGGCGACAGCGGGAAATCCAGCTTGCGCAGGATGTAACCGAAGATGCCGATGCCGACCATCAGGAACAGGTCGAAGGTGGTGGCATGCACCGCGTAGACGCCGATCCCGGTGATGATCGCGATCACCGGCACCAGTGCCCAGTTCGGCACCGACAGGATGCGGGTGAAGATGCGGATCATCGGGATGTTGAGGATCACCAGCATGATGTTGGCGACGAACAACGACGCGATCAGGCCCCAGACGATGTCCGGTTGCTGCTGAAACAGCAGCGGCCCCGGCGTGATGTTGTACAGCGACAGGGCGCCGATCATCACCGCCGTGGTGCCCGAACCCGGCACGCCCAGCGTCAGCATCGGCACCAGCGCGCCGCAGGCCGTCGCGCCAATGGCGGTTTCCGGCGCCGCCAGACCACGCATGTCGCCCTGTCCGAATTTGCCGCTTGCCCCGGCGATGCGTTTCTCGGACATGTAGGTCACGGCGCTGGCCAGCGTCGCGCCCGCACCGGGCAGCACGCCCATGATGAAGCCCATCAGACCGCAACGGATGTTTACCCAGAACACCGAACTAGCCTCTTTGAAGTTGAACATCATGCGGCCGGTGGCTTTCACCGCTTCCTGGCCGCGATGAGTTTTCTCCAGTAACAAGAGGATTTCACTGATCGAGAACAGGCCCAGCACCAGCACGACGAACTGAATGCCGTCAGCCAGATGGATGTTGTCGCCGGTGAACCGGTACACGCCGCTGTTGGCGTCGATACCGATGCTCGACAGAAACAGCCCGATCAGCGCTGCGACAAAGGTCTTCAGCGGTCGATCACCGGCCATGCCGCCCAGGCAGACGATGGCGAACACCATCAGCACAAAGTATTCCGCCGGGCCGAAGGCAATTGCCCATTTCGCCAGCAGCGGCGCGAACATGACCATGCCGCAGGTGGCGATGAACGCGCCGATGAACGAACTCCATGCCGACAGCGACAACGCCACGCCGGCCATGCCCTGACGGGCCATCGGGTAGCCGTCCAGCGCGGTCATTACGGTCGATGCTTCGCCCGGAATGTTGAGCAGGATGGAGCTGATGCGGCCGCCGTATTCGCAGCCCAGGTACACCGCCGCCAGCAGAATCAATGCTGACTCCGGCGGCAGGCCCAATGCGAAGGCGATCGGGATCAACAGCGCCACACCGTTGATCGGACCCAAGCCGGGGAGCAGGCCGACGACAGTGCCGATCAGCGTGCCGGACAGGGCGGTGATCAGGTTGTAAGGGGTCAGCGCGACGCCGAAGCCCTGGCCGAGATAGCCGAGAGTGTCCATATCAGTTCTCCATAACGTCGAGCAGACCGAGGGGCAGGGGCACATCCATCACTTTGTCGAACAGCACGTACAGCGCGATGCTCATGAAGGTGATGATCACGACACTCGGCAGCCAGCGGCCGCCGTACAGACGCGCCATGGGAATCCCGATCAGAATGCTGCTCAGCACAAAACCCAACGGCTCGAACAGCCCGGCGAACACCAGCAGCAGCACAGTGCAGATGCCGATCTTGATGAGTGTGGGACGGTCCAGCGCCGGCTCTTCCTCGGAATGCACGATCGGCGTCGGACGAATCGCCATGTACAGCAGCGAAATGCCCATCAGCGCCAGCATCAGCAGCGGAAAGGCGCGGGGGCCGACGGGTTCGTAGGAAAAGGGCGCCTGATAAGGCCAGGCCATCATTGCCAGGCCGATACAGACCAGCAGCAGCACGACGGCGAAAATGCGTTGTATCACCATGGAAAACTCCCGGATCACGCCACCGCACAGGCGGCGCAATCCTCAGCCAATCAAGTACGCTTCGATGGGGTCAGTCACTGAATCAGGCCGAATTCCTTGGCCAGCGTCTTGTACTCGGCGACGCGGGTTTTCACGTACTTGTCGAGCTCTTCGCCGGTCATGGCGAACGGGAACAGCTCACGCTGATCGCGCAGCTTGGCGAAGTCTTCCGAGGCCAGCAGCTTGTCGAACGCCGCTTTCCACCAGTTGTACTCCTCGTCCGACACCTTTGGCCCCAGATAGAAACCGCGCACCACCGGCCAGACGATGTCGTAGCCCTGTTCTTTGGCGGTCGGGATGTTCTTCATTTCCGGCTCGTCCAGACGTTCTTCGGAGAACACCGCCAGCAGGCGCATGTCGCCGCTGAGAATGTGCGGCATGGAGTCGGAAATGTCGGTGGAGCCCACTTGAATGTGCCCGCCGAGCAGGGCAGTGGCGATTTCACCGCCGCCTTCGAGGGCGACATAACGCAGTTCCCGTGGGTTGATGCCGGCGGCCTTGGCAATCAGCGCGGTCTGCATCCAATCCTGGCTGCCCACGGTCCCGCCGGAGCCGATGACCACTTTGCCCGGGTCGGCCTTCAGTGCTTTAACCAGATCGTCGAGGTTCTTGTAGGGCGAATCGGCCTTGACCGCGATCGCGCCGTAGCTGGTGCCGACGGCGGCCAGCCAGCGCACGGCGTTCTCGTCAAAACGGCCGAACTTGCCCTGGGCCAGGTTCAACAGCGAGCCGCTGGACCAGGCCACCAGCGTACCGGCGTCGGCCGGACGCTGAGCGACCACCGCGTTGTAGGCCACGGCGCCGACGCCGCCCGGCATGTAGGTGACGCGCATCGGTTTGGAGAGGATCTTCTCGTTGATCAGCGCGCTTTGCGCCAGTTTGCAGGTCAGGTCGAAGCCGCCACCGGGCGAGGCCGGCGCGATGCATTCAGGACGATTGGGCTCGGCGGCCCACAATTGGGTGGCCATCAGCATGCAGCTGGCGGCGACGCTGATATGGCGCAACGATAGGTTCATGGTCCGTCTCCAGAGGAGTTGTTGTTTTAATGGGGGCAGGCGGTCGTACGTTCGTCAGGCAGTCGTGTCACACCTTCGCAAAACTGCGGGCAGCCAACGTGCAGACGTGACGAAACACCGCGCAACAGGGCTGCGAGGTGAACAGAAAACATAATGGGATTCAGACGGCGCGAGGGCCGATGATTGCAGTGAGGGCATCACTGATGACTCCGATATTGTTCTTATTGTTGAAAACGCATCGAGGCGTTTTTCGTCACGACCCTGGCATCAGCAGCGTCACGCGGGACGCAATCGTGACAAGTCGTAACGGGATCCTAGTCAGCGAACCTTTCATCAACCTTTCAACTACCTTTCACGAAGCGCTCAGGCTGCGTTCGGCTGGACCGTTGCAGAGACGTTGCTCGTCAGCGCCGGAGTCATTCCAGCGCGCCGGGCCTTCACAGACGACGGCGCGCCTGTAAACTCCGCCCATAAAATGCTCAATGGGGAGAAATCGATGCGTGTCCTGCTCGTCGAAGATCATCTGCAACTGGCGGAAAGCGTCGCGCTGGCACTCAAGAGCAGCGGCCTGACCGTTGACGTTCTGCACGACGGCGTTGCAGCTGATCTGGCCCTGAGCAGCGAAGAATATGCCGTGGTGGTGCTCGATGTTGGCCTGCCGCGCATGGACGGTTTTGAGGTGCTGGCGCGTCTGCGGGCGCGGGGCAAGAACACCCCGGTGCTGATGCTGACTGCCCGCAGCGACGTCAAGGACAGGGTCCACGGCCTGAACCTCGGCGCCGACGACTACCTGGCCAAACCCTTCGAACTGTCTGAGTTGGAGGCGCGGGTCAAGGCGTTGTTGCGCCGCAGCGTACTCGGTGGCGAACGCCAGCAACGCTGTGGCGAACTGGTCTACGACCTCGATACCCGCCGCTTCACCCTCGGTGAAGAACTCCTGACGCTGACATCCCGCGAGCAGTCCGTGCTCGAATCGCTGATCGCCCGACCCGGTCGGGTCATGAGCAAGGAGCAACTGGCGGCGCAGGTGTTTGGGCTGGACGAAGAGGCCAGCGCCGACGCCATCGAAATCTACGTACACCGTCTGCGCAAGAAGCTCGATGGGCACCCGATTGCGATCGTCACGTTCCGGGGCCTGGGTTACCTGCTGGAAAGCCGGGATGCTTAATCCGTTTCCTTCAGCGGAAAACAGCCTGCGCTGGCGCTTGCTGTGGAACCTGGGTTTGCTGCTGGTGGTGCTGATGATCGCCAGCGGCATGAGCGCCTACTGGAACGGACGCGAAGCAGCAGACACCGCTTACGATCGCACCCTGCTGGCCTCGGCGCGGACCATCGCCGCCGGGCTGTCGGAGCGCGACGGCACCCTCAGCGCCGACGTACCCTACGTGGCCCTGGATACCTTCGCCTACGACAGCGCGGGCCGCATTTACTACCAGGTCAACGACATCAATCAGAAGCTCATTTCGGGCTACGAAAACATCCCCGCGCCGCCGCCGGGCACGCCGCGCACCGACGCTTATCCGGCCCTCGCCAAGTTCTACAGCGGCCGTTATCAAGGCCAGGACGTACGGGTGGTCAGCCTGCTCAAGGCCGTAAGCGAACCGAACATGAACGGCATGGCCGAGATTCGCGTGGCGGAAACCGAAGAAGCCCGGGTGGACATGGCTCAGGCCTTGATGGCCGACACCTTGCTGCGTCTGGGCATGCTCGGCAGCGGCGCGTTGTTGCTGGTCTGGTTCACGGTCAGCGCCGCGTTGCGGCCCCTGGATCGCCTGCGCACGGCGGTGGAAGAACGCCAGCCTGACGATTTGCGCTCGCTGCCGCTGGTCGAAGTGCAGCACGAGCTGCGCCCTCTGGTCAGCTCCCTCAACCACTTCACCGAGCGGCTGCGCATGCAGTTCGAGCGCCAGGCGCAGTTCATCGCCGACGCGGCCCATGAATTGCGCACGCCGCTGGCCGCCTTGAAGGCGCGGCTGGAGCTGGGGCTGCGTGATCAGGACCCCGCCGCGTGGCGCAATACGCTCGAAAGCGCCGCCTCCGGCACCGACAAACTGACCCATCTGGCCAATCAGTTGCTGTCGCTGGCACGCATCGAAAACGGCGCGCGGGCCATCGCGGAGGGCGGCGCGCAATTGCTCGACCTCAGCCAACTGGCGCGGGAACTGGGCATGGCCATGGCGCCGCTTGCCCACGCCCGGGGTGTGGCGTTGGCGCTGGAAGCCGACGAGCCGGTGTGGATGCGCGGCGAACCCACGTTGCTCAACGAGCTACTGAGCAATCTGGTGGACAACGCGCTTGCCCACACCCCTGCGGGCGGCAACGTGATCTTGCGCGTCCATGCGCCGTGCACGCTGGAAGTCGAGGACGACGGCCCCGGCATTCCGGCTCACGAGCGCGACCGGGTGTTCGAGCGCTTCTATCGACGCAATCAGCAGAGCAAGGGTTCGGGCCTGGGGTTGGCCATTGTGGGTGAAATCTGCAGGGCACATCTGGCGCGCATCACCTTGCATGACGGCGCACAGCGGGGCCTGAAAGTGAGAGTGAGCTTTATGGTGCCGGAGTCGGGACTGGTGGGACTCGGCTGAGCGGGCCCATAAAAGCGATCAGTACAGCAGCGTCATCGCCTGATTCATCTCGTTGATCAGCGCGCCGTCAGCCATGTTCAGGCCCAACCGCGACACGGCCGGCACTGACTGAAACTGCAGATTGGAGTACGGCGTGCCGTTCATCTCATGAATGTGAATCGTCGCCACCTGCACCAGATCCACGTAGTCGGCCTGATCGGAAACACGGCTGAAATTCTGAAACTGCCGGGGCACGATCGCCAGGCCCTCCGGGAAATCCCACGAGCGCAGAAGCCGTTCGCCAATGACTGGATGGATGCGTTCGATAACGTGATTGAGGCTGATAGGGTCGGCGAGCAACTCGTAGTTGTCTTCGGCGTAGGTCAGGATTGGCAGCACGCCAATGAGGTGAACGAGCCCGGCCAGGGTGGCTTGGTCAGCCTTTAAACGCGCACTGCGGTAACTGAGGACATTACACACCCCGGCCACCTGCATGCTGAGTTTCCAGATGTCGCGCATCTTGTTTTCAATGACATCGGACTTGGCGTGAAACATCTGCTCCACCACCAGCCCGATGGCCAGGTTACAGCTGTAGTTCACGCCCAGACGTCGAACCGCCGTCAGCACGTCGCTGACTTCAAAGTTCGGCCGCAACAGTGGGCTGTTGACGACTTTGATCAGCCGGGCCGACAGCGCGGTGTCGCTGCCGATGACCTTGCTCAGCGCCGCAATGGAGATTTCCGAGTCTTCCGCCGCCAGGCGAATCCTCAGTGCAACTTCGGGGAGAGTTGGCAGAAACAGAGCATCCTTGTCGATCGCCTTGATCAGATCCCTCTGCACTTCGTCAGCCATGCTACTCATATTGGATCTCTGGACATTGCATTCCGGCCAGCGGCCGCCCACTCGAGGGGACGGCGCTGATGACTACGCTGACGTCTCGCACATGCTTCAACCGGGTTCAACGCTGTGTTTCGAGCTTCGCGTCGAGGGTGTAGGGCAATTCGTTCAAGTGCAGGGCCTCGCCCTCTGCCCCACCAAGGTGGATCCGACCATCTTCCGCCGCATCCGCCTGCAAGACCGCCAGCACCTCGATCCCGACATCAGACCGGGCCGCGATCACAACGTTGCCTACCGCGCTTGAATGTACTGGCGAAAACAACGCAGCGCCGGGCTCGGGCAGCTCGTTGCCGGCCATAGTCAGGCGATACAGCCGGCGTTTCAGCTTGCCGAGGTACTGCATCCGCGCCACGATTTCCTGGCCGGTGTAACAACCTTTCTTGAAACTCACCCCGCCCACGGCTTGCAGGTTGATCATCTGCGGGATGAATTCTTCACGGGTCTGCCCGAACACCTGGCCGATGCCGGCGCGGATCTGCCCCAGCAGCCAGTCGTTGAGCGGTGCTTCCGGGACGTGGGCGATCAGCCGGCTGCGCACGTCATCGGCCTGCTCGGCACGTACCCACAATTCGGCGCGGGCCGGGGAGACGCGAATGGCAATGAGGTCATTGGCGCGGACGACCGAGTCTGTCTCCTGCGCCAGGTCGAGGCCGAGGCTGACGAGTGCGCCGTCGCCGTCCTGCACGCCGAATCGCACCCAGGAGGCGCTTTCGTCGGTCAATTTGGATTTGGAGAAGACGGCGTATTTCTTCAGGTCCAGCAATTGCGCTTCGATCAGCTCGCTGGCCATTGCCAGCAACACGCCGTCACCCTCAAGCAGGATGCGAAAGCTGGATTGCATGCGGCCCTTTTGCGTGCAGCGCGCACCGAGGGTGGCCCTGGCTTCGCTGAGGTAATCGAGGTTGCAAGTCAGTTGGCCTTGCAGGAATTTGCCGGCATCCACGCCGCGAACGGCGAGCACACCTTCATGGGACAGGGGGCAGAAAAATGCTGGAGCGGCCATGAGTCATCGCAGGGTAGAAGTCTGGGGCACCATCATAGTGCCGCGTGTCGTTAATGGGTATACGCAAAAAGCTGCGACCAACTGCAAGTACGCCCCGGGACGATGCGCCTGTATACTCGCCGGCAAATTCGAGGAGCCCTCCATGGTCGAAGATGTTGAACTCAATCGCCTCTTTTGGCACAGCCGTCGCGGCATGCTCGAGCTGGACGTATTGCTGGTGCCGTTCGTCAAAGAAGTCTATCCGACGCTCAACCAGGTCGATCGCGACCTCTATGTGCGCCTGCTGACCTGCGAAGATCAGGACATGTTCGGCTGGTTCATGCAGCGCGCGGAGTCGGAAGACCCGGAGCTGCAGCGCATGGTTCGGATGATTCTGGACCGTGTCCAGCCGAAGTGATCGTTTCGAATGCCGTTGGCAACCCTCGCGGGTGCTGCTAACGGCGTACCTCGTCACGCAAATCCTTGCGCTGGCGTCAATAGTCCTCCTTTCAATTCCCCTGTGGGCGAAAGCCATCGGCGTCCTGCTGTGCGCCTTGCACGCATCCCGCAGTCTTCGCCCATTCATTCTGCTCGATCAGCCGCAGTCGCTCACCGGGCTGCGGCGTGACAGCAGCGGTTGGGCGTTGTGGAGTGAAGAGGGCGGCTGGCAACCGGTGCAGCTACGCCCGGACAGCCTGGCGCTTCCTAAGGTGGTCGTGTTGCGCTTCAAGGTTGCGAAGGGCTCTTGGCTGAGCCGCTTGTGGGTTCAGAGTCTGTGCATCCCGGCAGACGCCATGGGGCCGGACAGCCACCGGCGCCTGCGTCTACGCCTGAAGTTCAGCCGGCGTAGGTGGGCGGCACCAGAATAGTGTCCAGCGCTTCGGGCAGCATGTCCGGATAATCCAGCGTGTAATGCAACCCGCGGCTTTCCTTGCGCGCCATCGCCGACGCAATCATCAGTTCTGCCACCTGGGCCAGGTTGCGCAGCTCGATCAGATCGCGGCTGACCTTATAGTTGCTGTAAAACTCGTCAATCTCGTCCAGCAGCAACCGCACCCGATGCTGGGCACGCTGCAGACGTTTGTTGGTCCGCACGATCCCCACGTAGTCCCACATGAACCGACGCAGCTCATCCCAGTTGTGGGCGATGATCACGTCTTCGTCGGAATCGGTCACCTGACTCGAGTCCCATGCCGGCAGGTTTTGCGGCTGCGGGATTTGCTCGAGCTGAGTCACGATGTCCGCCGCAGCGGAGCGGGCGTAAACGAAGCATTCCAGCAGCGAGTTGCTGGCCATTCGATTGGCGCCGTGCAGGCCGGTGAAGCTGGTCTCGCCGATGGCGTAAAGGCCGGGCACATCGGTGCGGCCTTGCTGGTCAACCAGAACGCCGCCACAGGTGTAGTGCGCCGCCGGGACCACAGGAATCGGCTGACGCGTGATGTCGATGCCAAACGTGAGGCAACGCTCGTACACGGTCGGGAAGTGGCTCTTGATGAAGGCTTCGGGCTTGTGACTGATGTCCAGAAACACGCAATCGGCGCCCAGGCGTTTCATCTCGTGGTCAATGGCGCGAGCAACGATGTCCCGGGGCGCCAGTTCGGCGCGCGGGTCAAAACGCTGCATGAAGCGCTCGCCATTGGGCAGCTTAAGGTAGGCGCCTTCGCCACGCAGGGCTTCGGTAATCAGAAAGCTCTTGGCTTGCGGGTGGTACAGGCACGTGGGGTGGAACTGGTTGAACTCCAGGTTGCCCACGCGGCAGCCCGAGCGCCAGGCCATCGCGATGCCGTCGCCGCAAGCGCCATCGGGATTGCTGGTGTACAGGTAGACCTTCGCTGCGCCGCCGGACGCCAGAATGGTGAAGCGCGCGCTGTGGGTGTCGACTTCGCCGGTCGCACGATCCAGCACATAGGCGCCCAGGCAACGCTCCCCCTCCAGACCCAGCCGCGATTCGGTGATGAGATCAACCGCCACGCGTTGTTCCAGCAGTTTGATATTGGGACGCGACTTGGCCTGCGCCAGCAATGTGCGGAAGATCGCTGCGCCGGTGGCGTCGGCGGCGTGAATGATCCGGCGGTGGCTGTGCCCGCCCTCGCGGGTGAGGTGAAACTCGAACCCGCCGTCCACACCGCTTGATGGGTCATCCCGGGTAAAGGGCACGCCAAGGTCGATCAGCCACTGAATGGCCTCGCGGCTGTGTTCGACGGTGAACCGGACTGCGTCCTCGTTGCACAGCCCGCCGCCTGCGTTCAGCGTGTCTTCGACGTGGGACTGAACGGTGTCGGTGTCATCCAGTACCGCCGCAACGCCGCCCTGGGCCCAGAAAGTCGAACCGTTCGCCAGATCGCCTTTGCTGAGGACCGCCACGTGCAGATGACCGGGCAATGTCAGCGCAAGGCTCAAACCGGCTGCGCCGGAGCCTATTACCAATACGTCGTGCTGGAAATGCTGACTCATCTCTGCTTCCGGTATCTAAATGGCCACTAGTATAAGCAAGGGTGGAACGGCACAATGGCCGCGCTTTATGGCAACGGTGAATCACAGTGGGAGCGGAGTGTGCGCCACCCTGCGACGTCCTGCACCCCGTTGATGGACGCGATCTTTCCTACAGCTTCATACGGATTGAGTCCTACAGCTGACGGGACGTGTGTCTTACACCCAATAGTGAACGGTGGGAACTTTTCACGAACCCGCACGTTCAATAGTGGGTTGCCCATAAAGGAACAGCGTCGACGTTACGCAGTGGCGGTTTTCAGCCAGTACGAACGCTTCTGACGACAAGATTATTTACGCAGCCGACCTGGTTCGAGCGGCGTTTTCCGTGCGGGCAGCAGACGCTCGCCGGAAACTTGCTTGAAGGGGGGAGAACTTTTGCTTAAAGCCCGAGTCTATGTATGCAAGCCTGCGAAAGAGCCGATGCGATGCTCCTTTAAGCTTTATGAGGAGTGTTCATGCTAACCCAGGAAGAAGATCAGCAGCTGGTTGAACGCGTACAGCGCGGCGACAAGCGAGCCTTTGATCTGCTAGTGGTGAAATATCAGCACAAGATTCTTGGGTTGATCGTGAGATTCGTTCACGACACCCACGAAGCCCAGGACGTTGCGCAAGAGGCGTTCATCAAAGCCTATCGCGCACTTGGTAACTTCCGCGGTGACAGTGCGTTTTATACGTGGCTGTACCGTATCGCCATTAACACGGCGAAGAACTATCTGGTGTCGCGAGGTCGGCGGCCGCCGGATAGCGATGTCAGATCGGAAGACGCGGAGTTCTATGACGGCGATCACGGCCTCAAGGACATCGAGTCGCCAGAGCGGGCATTGCTGCGGGATGAGATCGAGGGCACCGTCCACCGAACCATCCAGCTACTGCCAGAAGATTTGCGTACAGCTTTAACTTTGCGTGAGTTCGACGGTCTGAGTTACGAAGACATTGCCAGCGTCATGCAATGTCCCGTTGGTACCGTGCGCTCTCGCATTTTCCGCGCTCGGGAAGCCATCGACAAAGCCTTGCAACCTCTGTTGCAGGAAACCTGAGACAGCGGCGACAGCCACAAGAGAGGAACCGCCATGAGTCGTGAAGCCCTGCAGGAATCGCTGTCCGCGGTGATGGATAACGAAGCGGACGAATTGGAACTGCGTCGCGTGCTTAGCGCTATTGAAGATGCGGACACACGAGCCACCTGGTCCCGTTATCAGATTGCCCGTGCAGCGATGCATAAAGAATTATTGATGCCTCATCTGGATATTTCGGCCGCTGTTGCTGCCGGGATCGCTGATGAAGTCAGCCCGCTGAAGGCCGGCCGCGGTCCTTGGCGCACCTTGGGCCGTCTGGCCGTAGCCGCCTCGGTAACGGTTGCCGTGCTGGCCGGTGTACGTATGTATAATCAGGACGAAATTGCAGGGGCGCAACTGGCCCAGCAATCCCAGCCGAGCAACGTCGCAATGCCGCAGGCCAAAGGGCCGGCAGTATTGGCGGGCTACACCGAGGGCGAACAGTCCCCGGGTCCGATGGCAAGCGGTGTGCTGCAGAACCAGGCCGGCTGGCATGACCAGCGTCTGCCAGGTTACTTGCGTCAACATGCTCAGCAAGCTGCGATGAAAGGCGCTGAAGGCGCTCTGCCGTACGCTCGCGCTGCAAGCCTGGAAAACCGTTAAGGAGGATCATGCGCGCCATCCCTCTACTGCCGCTTCTGCTGGGTGGATGGCTGGTCCTTCCCGCTTATGCCGATGACGCGCAAGACCAGCTGAAACGTCTTGCGCAGGCTGAGCAGCAGCAAAGCTACACCGGCACATTCGTTTACGAGCGTAACGGCAGTTTCTCCACTCACCGAATCTGGCAGCGGGTCGCCGACGGCAAGGTTCGTGAGCATCTTCTGCAACTGGATGGCTCTCCTCAGGAAGTGCTGCGCGTCAATGGGGTAACCCAATGCGTTAGCGGTACCCTCGAAGAAGGGGTGTCCAGCGTTCCTGACTCTCCGGCCCGAGCGTTCGATGCTGCCAGGTTGTCATCCTGGTACGACATCAAATCGGCAGGCACTTCGCGTGTTGCTGGACGTCTCGCCAATGTCGTGACGCTGACTCCCCGGGATCAGCACCGTTACGGCATTGAACTGCACCTCGACAGTGAAACCGGCTTGCCCCTCAAGTCGTTGTTGCTCAGCGACAAGGGCCAGTTGCTCGAGCGTTTTCAGTTCACTGACCTCAATACCTCGCAGTCGCTGACTGATCAGATGCTCGCCACCGGTGCTGACTGCAAGCCGGTCGAAGTGGTCAAAGCAAATACTGATTCGCCCAAGCAAAAGGTCGCGTGGCGGTCCGACTGGCTGCCGCCGGGTTTTGACTTGAGCAGCGCTGCGGCACGCAAGGACCCGGATTCCAAGAGTCTGGTAACGAGCCTGATGTATGACGATGGCCTGGCTCGATTCTCGGTATTCGTCGAGCCGGTCAGCGGTGCGGCCGTGACCGATATTCGTACTCAGCTGGGCCCGACCGTTGCTGTTTCCCGTCGCGTAACCACGCAGAAGGGTGATGCCATGGTGACTGTGGTGGGCGAGATCCCGATCGGGACGGCCGAGCGCATCGCGCTGTCCATGAGGGACGATGCTGCGGCTACGAGCAAAAACTGATTCGGCGCACCGGTGATGGCCACGATGAAAAAGGTTTCATTTGGTCGTTTCACGTTCACAAGCCTTTAAATATGGGCTTCACTGGTAGTGCTGAAATGTTTGGTGCGCTTTGTCGGTTGCAATCGGATGTGTTTTTTTCTATAGGTCACAGCTTCACAGCTGTGGCCTTTGTTGTTTCAGGGTCCAGGAAACTGGAGCAGATACAGGTGTCGCGGGAAGTCGCGACGCACAGATGCTTCGCGAGCCTGCGGGCTCGTACCGCTTAACCATGCTCGTTGTAAACGGGAGCCATATGTCGATACCACGCTTGAAACCTTACCTGGCCTGGATGGCCGCTGTGCTGATGCTCGGACAGGTCGTCACCGCTCAGGCCGAAGCCTTGCCGGACTTCACCTCTCTGGTGGAGCAGGCTTCCCCCGCAGTCGTCAACATCAGTACGCGGCAGAAGCTGCCGGACCGCGCGGTTGCCCAGGGTCAGATGCCTGATCTGGAAGGCCTGCCACCGATGCTGCGCGAATTCCTCGAGCGCAGCACGCCACCAGGCTCCCGTGCGCCAGGAGGCGGCAAGGGTGATCGCCAGCGTGAGGCGCAGTCACTCGGCTCGGGCTTCATCATTTCCGCGGACGGTTTCATCCTGACCAACAACCACGTGATTGACGGTGCCGACGAAATCCTTGTGCGTCTTTCAGATCGCAGTGAGATGAAAGCCAAACTGATCGGCACCGATCCACGGACCGACGTGGCGGTTCTGAAAATCGATGGCAAGGACCTCCCAACCGTCAAGCTGGGTAACTCCGACAAGCTGAAAGTGGGTGAGTGGGTGCTGGCGATCGGTTCGCCGTTCGGCTTCGATCACTCGGTCACCAAAGGCATCGTCAGCGCCAAGGGCCGCAGCCTGCCGAATGACACTTATGTGCCGTTCATCCAGACCGACGTTGCGATCAACCCGGGTAACTCGGGCGGTCCGCTGTTCAACATGGCGGGCGAAGTGGTGGGGATCAACTCGCAGATCTTCACCCGTTCCGGTGGCTTCATGGGCCTGTCGTTCGCAATTCCGATCGACGTGGCGATGGACGTTGCCAACCAGCTCAAGGCCAGCGGCAAGGTCAACCGTGGCTGGCTGGGGGTTGTGATCCAGGAAGTGAACAAAGACCTGGCCGAATCCTTCGGTCTGGACAAACCGGCCGGTGCGCTGGTGGCTCAAGTGCTTGAAGATGGCCCCGCCGCCAAAGGCGGTCTGCAGGTTGGCGACGTGATCCTGAGCGCCAATGGCACCCCGATCGTTATGTCCGCAGACCTGCCTCACCTGATCGGCAATCTGAAGGACGGCAGCAAGGCCGAGCTTGAAGTGATTCGTGATGGTAAGCGTCAGAAGCTCACCGTGACCGTGGGTGCCTTGCCGGCCGAAGGCGAAGAGATGGGCGCAGCCGACACCGGTGTCGAGCGCAGCAGCAACCGTCTGGGCGTTTCGGTCGTCGATCTGACCGCCGAGCAGATGAAGTCGCTGGATCTCAAGGGCGGCGTCGTCATCAAGGAAGTCCAGGACGGTCCGGCTTCGCTGATCGGCTTGCAGGCGGGTGACGTCATCACTCACCTGAACAATCAGGCGATCACTTCGTCGAAGCAGTTCACCGAAGTGGCCAAGGACCTGCCGAAGAATCGCTCTGTCTCCATGCGCGTGCTGCGTCAGGGCCGTGCGACGTTCATCACGTTCAAGCTGGCGGAATAACCCGTCGGGAATAAAAAAAGGGGCGGTTTAACCGCTCCTTTTTTTGTGGCCCGAAGGGCATGGCGCGCAGGCTCTGCGCGTGAACGTGACGCCTGATCGTTCCTTCAGGTACAATTCCCGGCTATTTTTGGCGGGCAGTCTGCCTGCGACCTTTTTCGAGTGTTGATCCGTGAGTGATTTGAGTCATATCCGCAATTTCTCCATCATCGCCCACATTGACCATGGCAAGTCGACGCTGGCTGACCGGTTCATCCAGATGTGCGGCGGCCTGACCGAGCGCGAAATGGAAGCTCAGGTCCTTGATTCCATGGACCTGGAGCGTGAGCGCGGGATTACGATCAAAGCCCACAGCGTCACCCTTTATTACAAGGCGAAGGACGGCATCACCTACCAGCTCAACTTCATTGACACCCCGGGCCACGTCGACTTCACCTACGAAGTCAGCCGTTCGCTGGCGGCGTGTGAAGGCGCGCTGCTGGTGGTCGATGCCGGTCAGGGCGTCGAAGCCCAGTCCGTTGCCAACTGCTATACCGCCATCGAACAGGGCCTGGAAGTCATGCCGGTCCTGAACAAGATTGACCTGCCCCAGGCCGATCCGGACCGGGTCAAGGAAGAAATCGAAAAGATCATCGGCATCGATGCCACCGACGCCGTGGTCTGTAGCGCCAAGACCGGCCTGGGTGTCGACGAAGTGCTTGAGCGTCTGGTCCACACCATTCCCGCGCCGACCGGCAACATCGAAGACCCGCTGCAAGCGCTGATCATCGACTCATGGTTCGACAACTACCTGGGCGTTGTTTCCCTGGTGCGTGTGCGTCATGGCCGCGTCAAGAAGGGCGACAAAATCCTGGTCAAATCGACCGGCAAGATGCACCTGGTTGACAGCGTGGGCGTGTTCAATCCCAAGCACAGCGCCACCGCCGATCTGAAAGCCGGTGAAGTGGGCTTCATCATTGCCGGCATCAAGGATATTCACGGCGCGCCAGTGGGCGACACCCTGACCCTGAGCACTACGCCGGACGTTCCGGTGCTGCCCGGCTTCAAGCGCATCCAGCCGCAGGTCTACGCCGGTCTGTTCCCGGTCAGCTCCGATGACTTCGAGGATTTCCGCGACGCGCTGCAGAAGCTGACGCTGAATGACTCGTCCCTCCAATATCTGCCGGAAAGCTCAGACGCGCTGGGGTTCGGCTTCCGCTGCGGCTTCCTCGGCATGCTGCACATGGAGATCATCCAGGAGCGCCTCGAGCGCGAGTACGACCTGGATCTGATCACCACCGCACCGACGGTAATCTTCGAGCTGCTGTTGAAGTCCGGTGAAACCATTTACGTCGACAACCCGTCGAAATTGCCAGACCTGTCCACGATCGAGGACATGCGTGAGCCGATCGTGCGGGCGAACATTCTTGTGCCTCAAGAGCACCTGGGCAACGTCATTACGCTGTGTATCGAGAAGCGTGGCATTCAGCACGACATGCTGTTCCTCGGTACTCAGGTGCAAGTGACCTACGATTTGCCGATGAACGAAGTGGTTCTGGACTTCTTCGACCGTCTG
Organism: Pseudomonas sp. Ps21-P2; assembly: GCF_039672565.1. Taxonomy (NCBI): domain Bacteria; kingdom Pseudomonadati; phylum Pseudomonadota; class Gammaproteobacteria; order Pseudomonadales; family Pseudomonadaceae; genus Pseudomonas; species Pseudomonas sp. Ps21-P2. The sequence goes on along the minus strand of NZ_JBDFPL010000007.1, from coordinate 66,303 downwards.
AAGTCGACCAGCCGTGGCTATGCCTCGCTGGACTACCATTTCGATCGTTATCAGTCGGCCAATCTGGTTCGTCTGGACGTGATGATCAACGGCGACAAGGTCGACGCTCTGGCGCTGATCGTGCACCGTGACAACGCTGCCTACAAAGGCCGCGCGTTGACTGAAAAGATGAAAGAACTGATTCCTCGTCAGATGTTCGACGTGGCAATCCAGGCTGCGATTGGCGGCCAGATTATCGCGCGTACAACCGTCAAGGCGCTCAGAAAGAACGTACTGGCCAAATGTTACGGCGGCGACGTCAGCCGTAAGCGCAAGCTGCTCGAGAAGCAGAAGGCCGGTAAGAAACGCATGAAGCAGGTCGGCAACGTGGAAATTCCACAGGAAGCCTTCCTTGCAGTGCTCAGGTTGGAATAGTCAGGCCCTATGTCACTAAATTTCCCGCTGTTGCTGGTCGTCGCCGTGTTTGTTTGCGGTTTGCTGGCCCTGTTCGATCTGGTCATATTGGCGCCGCGTCGCCGCAACGCGATTGCGAACTATCAAGGCAGCGTGAGCCAGCCTGATGTCGCGGTCGTGGAGCGGTTGAACAAGGAGCCGTTTCTGGTCGAGTACGGCAAGTCGTTCTTTCCGGTGTTGTTCATCGTTCTGGTGCTTCGCTCGTTTCTGGTCGAGCCGTTCCAGATCCCTTCGGGCTCGATGAAGCCAACGCTGGACGTGGGCGATTTCATCCTGGTGAACAAGTTCTCGTACGGCATCCGCCTGCCGGTGATCGACCTCAAGGTCATCCCGGTCGGCGACCCGCAGCGTGGCGACGTGATGGTGTTCCGCTACCCAAGCGACCCCAACGTCAACTACATCAAGCGAGTCGTCGGCCTGCCGGGGGATGTGATCCGCTACACCAACGACAAGCAGTTGTTCATCAACGGTCAGTTGGTGGCCAAGCAGCTGATCGGTTCGGAACCGGGCACGCTGGGTAGCGCAGAACTCTACAACGAGAAGCTGGGCGAGGTGGAACACCAGATCCGTCAGGAAATGAGCCGCTACCGCGCGCCCCCTGACCATGAATGGACCGTTCCGGCCGCCCACTACTTCATGATGGGCGACAACCGCGACAACTCGAACGACAGCCGTTATTGGGATGACCCCAACATTCCCAAGGACGAGCTGGGCATGGTCCCCGACAAGAACATCGTCGGCAAGGCCTTCGCGGTCTGGATGAGCTGGCCTGAACCCAAGCTCAGCCACTTTCCGAACTTCTCGCGAGTCGGTCTGATCAAGTAATCGATGCGGCGCTGCCACTGGCAGCGCCGTATGTCATTCAGGGCCATGTTGCGTGGCCGATCTCGCAGGTGACAGGGAAGGGCTACTCTTGAAAGCAACCATGACGTCTGCCGGTCCGCAAAAAGGCCTGTCGTTCATCGGCTGGCTGGTGTTGCTGGCGATTCTGGCCTTTGTCGGAAGTGCTGCCGCCAAGATCGTGCCGCACTACATGGACTACCTGTCGATGAAGAAAATCATCGAAAGTGCCGGCACTGATCGCACGGCAGACATCACCAACGCCGGTGACCTTAACGCCTACGTGGCCAAAGGCATGCTGGTTAATAACATTCGGGATTTGGATTTGAACAAGGCGTTAACTGTGACGACGGAGAACAACAGGTTCCTCGCCCATTTGAAGTATGAAAAACGTGAACCACTGATCCAGAACATCGATCTGGTGGTCAAGTTCGACCACGAATTCAGCGTGGGTAAACCGTGAGCGTTTCATTAAGTCGCCTGGAGCGTCAGCTCGGCTATACCTTCAAGGATCAGGAACTGATGATCCTGGCCCTGACCCACCGCAGCTTTGCCGGACGCAACAACGAGCGTCTGGAATTCCTCGGTGATGCCATTCTCAACTTCGTCGCCGGCGAAGCGCTGTTCGAGCGTTTCCCCCAGGCGCGCGAAGGTCAGTTGTCCCGCCTGCGTGCCCGCCTCGTGAAAGGCGAGACCCTCGCGCTGCTGGCCCGTGGTTTTGATCTGGGCGAGTACCTGCGCCTGGGCTCGGGTGAGCTGAAGAGCGGCGGCTTTCGCCGGGAGTCGATTCTGGCCGACGCGCTGGAAGCCCTGATCGGTGCGATCTACCTCGACGCCGGCATGGACATGGCAAGGGATCGCGTACTGGCCTGGCTGGCTAGCGAGTTCGAAACCCTGACGCTGGTCGACACCAACAAAGACCCGAAAACACGGCTGCAGGAATTCCTTCAGTCACGCGCCTGTGACCTGCCGCGCTATGAAGTGGTGGACATCCAGGGCGAGCCGCATTGCCGAATCTTTTTCGTCGAATGCGAGATCTCTTTATTGAATGAAAAAAGCCGGGGACAAGGTGTCAGCCGTCGCATTGCCGAACAGGTAGCAGCGGCTGCAGCCCTAATCGCCCTGGGTGTGGAGAATGGCAATGACTGATTCACCTGCAACACGCTGTGGCTATGTTGCCATTGTTGGCCGGCCAAACGTGGGCAAGTCGACGCTGCTGAACCACATCCTCGGCCAGAAACTGGCGATCACGTCGCGCAAGCCGCAGACGACCCGGCACAACATGCTCGGGATCAAGACTGAAGGCGCCGTACAGGCGGTTTACGTCGATACGCCCGGCATGCACAAAAACAGCGACAAAGCGCTTAACCGTTACATGAACAAGACCGCTTCGGCAGCGTTGAAAGACGTCGACGTGGTGATCTTCGTGGTCGATCGCACCAAGTGGACCGAAGAAGACCAGATGGTCCTCGAGCGCGTGCAGTACGTGACCGGCCCGTTGATCGTGGCCTTGAACAAGACTGACCGCATCGAAGACAAGAGCGCGCTGATGCCGCATTTGTCCTGGCTGCAGGAGCAGCTGCCGAACGCACAGATCATCCCGATCTCGGCGCAGCAGGGGCATAACCTGGAAGCACTGGAAAAGGTCATCGCCGATCAACTGCCGGAGAATGAGCATTTCTTCCCGGAAGATCAGATCACCGACCGCAGCAGCCGTTTTCTCGCCGCGGAACTGGTGCGCGAGAAGATCATGCGTCAGCTTGGCGCCGAGCTGCCGTATCAGATCACTGTCGAGATCGAACAATTCAAGCAGCAGGGCAAGACGCTGCACATCCACGCCCTGATTCTGGTCGAGCGCGACGGGCAGAAGAAAATCATCATTGGCGACAAGGGCGAGCGCATCAAGCGTATCGGCTCGGATGCGCGCCGCGACATGGAAGTGCTGTTCGACTCCAAGGTCATGCTCAACCTGTGGGTCAAGGTCAAAGGCGGCTGGTCTGATGACGAGCGCGCGTTGCGTTCGCTGGGTTACGGCGACTTGTAAGACGCCGATCGACACCGCTGCTCTGTGGGGAAATCCCACACTGCCGCGCAGCAGATCCAACCTTGTGGGAGTGAGCTTGCTCACGAAGACGGTACTTCAGCCGCTGACTATTCAGCGGATGGAGCTGGGTTTTTGTGAGTAACCTCACTCCCACAGTCGTTTAAGATTGCCCGTCCGGCCGCGTTCTTTCATCGAGATAGCCATGTCACAAACCCTTCCCGTCGGTCAGCTCGCCTATGTGCTGCACAGCCGTGCGTACCGCGAAAACAGCGCGCTGGTCGACTTCATTACCCCGCAGGGTCGCTTGCGTGCGGTGTTGCGCAGCGCGCGGGGGAAGGCGGGGACGATGGCGCGGCCGTTTGTGCCGCTGGAAGTCGAGTTTCGCGGGCGGGGCGAGTTGAAGAATGTGGGGCGAATGGAAGGCGCTGGCGTCGCCACGTGGCTGGAAGGCGAGGCGCTGTTCAGCGGTCTTTATCTCAATGAGCTGCTGATTCGCCTGCTGCCCGCCGAAGACCCGCACCCGGGCGTGTTCGAACATTACGCCGCGACGCTTGTGGCGCTGGCCGAGGGGCGCGCGCTGGAACCGTTGCTGCGCTCGTTCGAATGGCGGCTGCTGGACGATCTCGGTTACGGTTTTGCGCTGGACGCGGACGTCAACGGCGATCCACTGGCCAGTGATGGCCTGTACCGGCTTCAGGTGGATGCCGGCCTTGAGCGGGTTTATCTGTTTCAGCCCGGATTGTTCCAGGGCGCCGAATTGCAGGCGATGTCTGAAGCAGACTGGAGTTCGCCGGGCGCGCTGTCCGCGGCCAAGCGTCTGATGCGCCAGGCCCTGGCCGTGCATCTGGGCGGGCGCCCGTTGGTCAGCCGTGAATTGTTTCGCAAACTCTAGCGTCCGGCGGCGCAAACCTAGAAAATCCTTCCTCGCGTGCGTAATCAGCCACCCATTGGCTGGCACCGCCACAGTAATCAGGAGAACCCCGTGACCCACAGCACTCGCATTCTGCTCGGCGTGAACATCGACCACGTTGCTACCTTGCGTCAGGCCCGCGGGACGCGCTATCCCGATCCGGTCAAGGCAGCGCTGGATGCTGAAGAAGCAGGCGCCGACGGCATCACCGTGCATTTGCGGGAGGACCGTCGGCACATTCAGGAGCGCGATGTGTTGCTGCTGAAAGACGTGCTGCAAACGCGCATGAACTTCGAGATGGGCGTCACCGAAGCGATGATGGCGTTTGCCGAGCGCATTCGGCCTGCGCATATCTGCCTGGTGCCGGAGACCCGTCAGGAACTGACCACCGAGGGCGGGCTGGATGTCGCCGGTCAGGAAGCGCGCATCAAGGTGGCGGTGGAGCGGTTGTCGGCCATCGGCAGCGAAGTCTCGTTGTTCATCGACGCCGATGAACGCCAGATCGCAGCGTCGGCCCGAGTTGGCGCGCCGGCCATCGAGCTGCACACGGGCCGTTATGCCGACGCTGAAACCCCGGCGGCCATCGCCGAAGAGCTAAAGCGCATTGCCGATGGTGTCGCCTTCGGTTTGGCCCAGGGCCTGATCGTCAACGCCGGCCATGGCTTGCACTATCACAACGTTGAAGCCGTCGCGGCGATCAAGGGCATCAACGAGCTGAACATCGGCCACGCGCTGGTGGCCCATGCTTTGTTTGTCGGCTTCAAGTCGGCCGTGTCAGAGATGAAGGCGTTGATTCTGGCAGCGGCGGGTTCTGCTCAGGACAAATGACAGATAGGGGATTGCGCATCGTCTTGACACTCCGCTTTCGTGCAGCAGACACAAACTTTGTGGGAGCGAGCTTGCTCGCGAATAGGCCGGCACTCTCACTCACTATGTCGGCAGACAGAATGCCTTCGCGAGCAAGGTGGAGCGCCACCCCGGTCGCTCCCACGGGTGATTTGTCCGCACTGACATCTGCGGTGTTGTCATGTTCAATGAGCGCGCGCAATAGCGCTTTTGTCGGGTTACGGCTTGCGCCCCACAATCACCGCACGCCGCGGCGCCGGCAGGCCTTCCACGGTTTTGCTGTGGTCCGCCGGATCGAGGAAGTCGCTCAACGACTGAAAGCGCATCCAGTCGGTGCCGCGTTGTTCTTCCACCGTGGTGGTGCTGACGTCGACACAGCGCACATCCACAAAGCCCGCGCGGCGCAGCCACAGTTCCAGCGCGGGCACTGACGGCAGGAACCACACGTTGCGCATCTGCGAGTAGCGGTCTTCCGGCACCAGCACCTGATTCGCGTCGCCTTCCACCACCATGGTTTCCAATACCAGCTCGCCGCCTTTGACCAGGCAGTCCTTCAGCGCCAGAAGGTGATCGACGGGCGATTTGCGGTGATAGAGCACGCCCATGGAAAACACCGTGTCGAATCCTTCAAGCCGCGCCGGCAGATCTTCCAGGGTGAACGGCAGGTGCCACGCCGGCAGGTCCGGCAGGTAGCGCCGCATGGCCTGGAACTGGCAGAAGAACAGCCAGTTGGGATCGACGCCAATCACGCTGTCGGCGCCAGCGCCCAGCATGCGCCACTGGTAATAGCCGTTGCCGCAGCCGACGTCCAGAACGCGCTTGCCTTTCAGATCAAGGTGCGGCGACACCCGCGACCATTTCCAGTCCGAGCGCCATTCGGTGTCGACGTGCACGCCGAACACATCAAAGGGCCCTTTGCGCCACGGCGACAGGCCCATCAGCGCGGCGCGAGTCTGCTCGCGGGTGGCGTCATCGCAGTCGGCGTCGAGGATGAAATCGTTCTTCAGCTCGATGCGGCTTGGCGTCAGGTTTGGCAAGGCATTGAGCGCGCCTTGCCAGCGTTCGAGGTCGCCATGACCCTTTTCCATCTTCGCGTCGAGTTGCGCCTGCAGGCCTTGGGCCCAGGCATACAGTGGCGTGCCCGCCAGACGGCGGACCAGGGGAGCGAGATCAATCATGGCAGGGCAATCAACGAGGCGAAATTAAGGCACTGGAACCAGGGCACGACTTTGCTGAAACCGGCGGCCAGCAGGCGTTCGCGGTGTTGCTCAAGGCTGTCGGGTTTCATCACGTTTTCGATGGCGCTGCGTTTCTGCGCAATCTCCAGCTCGCTGTAACCGTTGGCGCGTTTGAAGGCGACGTGCAGATCGGTGAGCAGCGCGTGCTCTTCGGTGTCATCAAAGCGCAGCTTCTCCGACACGATCAGCGCGCCGCCGGGCAGCAGCGACTGGCGGATACGCGTCAGCAGAGCGAGGCGTTGTTCCGGCGCTATGAATTGCAGGGTGAAGTTCAGCGCGACCACCGAGGCGGGCTGAAACTCGAGATTCAAGATATCGCCGTCGATCACCTCCACCGGCAGCAGCTCCTGATACATCGAGTTCTGAGCGTTGAGGTACTCGCGGCAGCGTTCGACCATGGCCGACGAGTTGTCGATGGCGATCACCCGACAATCTTCAGTGCGCACATGTCGACGCAATGCCTGAGTGACGGCGCCCAATGAGCTACCCAGGTCATAGAGCACGCTGTGGGGCTGGGCGAACTGCGCCGCGAGCACGCCGAGGTTTTCGACGATGGTCGGATAGCCCGGCACCGAGCGCTTGATCATGTCCGGGAAAACCCGCACGACGTCTTCGTTGAAGGCGAAGTCGGGCACCTGGGGCAGCGGCTGGGCGAATAGGCGGTCGGGTTCTGGGCTCACGGCGATTCCGGGGTACGAAGCGAAAAGTGCGGCATTTTAGCCAATTCCGTCCCTCGGCTGGAACCTCATCTCATCGCTCGTGTGCTGACGTCTGATCCGCTCATAAAAAAGCCGCGTCTGGTTGCCCGCACGCGGCCGATACATGAGCAGTGAACTCAGTATCTCCAGCTCACCGACGCGGTGAAGTTACGTGGATCGCCGAAGTTGCTCTGGTTGTAGCGAAGGCTCTGTTGGTATTTCTCGTTGGTGAGGTTGTTGAGGTTGAGCTGGGTGCTCCAGTGCTGATCGATGTCGTAGCGGGTCATCAGGCCGATGAGCGCGTAGGCGTCCTGGCGGGCGACCGGCGAGTCGTCGTTCTGAGTCTTGCTCTGCCAGCTCAGGCTGCCGCCGACCTTGACCTTCGGTGCCATCGGCAACTGGTAGGTCATCGACGACGTCAGGGCGTGGCGCGGGATGAATTTACGCGCACGACTGTCGTTGTCGTCGGTGATATAGACGTAGGTGTACCCGCCGTTGACTTGTAGGCCTGGCGCCACTTCGCCCGACGCTTCCAGCTCCAGGCCGCTGCTGTCGTAGGACATCGCCTCGTAGACATAGCCGCCCAGGTTGGCGTCATAGGTCGAACTGCCCGGCACGTTGTCTTGCTTGGCATGGAACACCGCTGCGCTGACGTTGAGCTTCTTGTCCAGCAACTGACCTTTGATGCCCGCCTCGTAGCTTTTGCCTTCAAGCGGATCGAGCACCCGGCCTTGGCCGTCGAGGTAATACTGCGGATTAAAGACTTCGGTGTAACTGGCGTACAGCGCGTATTCGGGGGTCAGGTCGTAGACGATACCGGCATACGGCGTGACTTTGCCGTGAATGCGCACCTCTCGCGCCGCGTCGTAGTTGTCGCCATTGCTGTCCGCGCTGAGCATGCGGGCGCCGGTGATCACATGCAGATCGTCGGTCAGGCTGAAACGCGCGCCGGCGTAAACGCTCTTCTGGCGATCGGTGTAGTTCGAGGTCGCAGCGGGTAACGCAGCGACGTAATTCGGCTGCGGCAGGTAGCCATGCAGCGCATCTTCAAGGGTCACAGGCGAGTAGTTGAGGACGTCACCGTACTGCGAGGATTCGCGATTGCGCTGGCGTGCAGCGTTCGCCCCCAGCGTGAGTTGATGTTCCCGACCGCCGAGCATGAAGGGGCCGCTCAGCGAGTAATCGCCACTGAGTTCGAGGTTCTTGTCTTTGTACTTGGAGCCCAGTCCGGTGTAACCGGTGGGTGAAGTGCTGTCGCCGTACATGTAGAACATCTCGGTGTCTTCGCGGTGCTCGGCGCCGGCGACGGTCAGCTTCGACTTCCAGTCGTTGGCGAAGGTGTGCTCCCACTCGGCAAACGCACGTTGCGTGTGAACGTCCCAATGCACCCACGGCTGGGAAATATTGGAATGGGTGCTGCTGTAATGAATGGAGTTGCCATTGCCATCGACCAACGGCAGTGCGCCCCAGCTTGAGCCATTGGCGTTGGTTTTCTGGTCCTCGTAACCAAGGGTCAGCGTGTCGCTGTCGCTCAGGTCGAATGCCAGCAGACCGCTGAAGATGTTCTTCTCGCGGGAGTAGCGATCAAGGTATGAGTTGCCGTTTTCGTTGGCGTAGATGACGCGCCCCCGCACGTTGCCCGAGTCGGTCAGGGGGCCGGAGACGTCGATGTCCACCCGGCGTTTGTCCCAGGAACCGGCGGTCACGTCGATCTTTGCCTGGGGATCGTAAGTCGGGCGTTTGCGGATGAAGTTGACCGTGGCCGAGGGGTTGCCGGCCCCGGACATCAACCCGTTGGCGCCGTGAACGATATCGACCTGTTCGTAGGGCGCCAGGTCGATATCGCCCACCAGCAACCCATTGGTCATCGGCATCGCCGTGCCGTCGTACTGGAAGTTGTTGATGTCGAAACCGCGCGCGGTGAAGTAGGTGCGGTCTGTTTCGACTTTCTGCACGTTGACGCCGGGGGTGCTGGTCAACACATCGCGGATGCTGTTGAGCTTGAAGTCATCCATTTGCTCGCGTTTGATGTTGGTCACACCCTGGGGCGTTTCCTGGTTGGTCAGGTCCAGCCGGGTGGTGGTGCTGCTGGGCTTGCCCTGGTAGCCCTGCGGGTTGCCGGTGTCGCCGTAGGTGGCGGTTGACGTCACGTCAGTGGCCGGCAGGCTGAGCGCTGTCTCTTCGGCATTCGCTGTGTTGAGCACGCTCAGGGCGATTAACGAAAGGGCCTTTGGGCAAAAGGGGATCGAGTGACGCATGGCGGGCAACGCTCCGGCGAATGTAACAAATGGTGATGGTTCTCAATTATCGGCAAGTAGCAATTGAGAATCAATGTCATTTATTCCATTCGTCGGTGTTGGCTGCAACGCTGGCCATGACCGGGTGCCTTCCCCCCGCAGCGTTAAAGCTTTCCCCCCGGCAGTCGAAACACCTTAATTCGCAACTCATTTCATTACTGGCACAGGGAACCGTGGCATGCATGCGTTCAAGGCGTTGTACGAGTCCATCGAAAGGCAGTTTTTCAATTCTTTGACCAAGAAGCTGTCGAGCCTTTTTCTGATCGTGGTGGTGAGCGCCGTGGTGTACTGGGTGGCCGTGAGCCTGCGCGCGGACATCCTTCTGCAGTTGCGCGGCGCGCAGTTGCCGGCGGAGACGCTAAGCATGATCGAGGGGAAACTCGATGTGCTGAGCAACGCCATTCTGGGCAGCACGCTGTTTACCCTGTGTCTGGTCAGCTTCATGGTCTGGTATTTCCGGCACTTGATCGTGCGGCCGGTGACCCAGATGAGCTTGGCGCTGGAAGGCATTGCCAACGGGGAGGGCGACCTGTCCAAGGACTTGCCGCTGTTGACCCACGATGAAATTCGCGTGCTGGCGAGTACCTGCAACCGGTTTCTGGCCAAACAGCGGGAGATCATCAGCAGCGTTCAGGCGTTGACCGTGCACATTGCCGTGGAGTCCGCGCGCTCGCTGAAAAATATCAGCGATTCCAGCGACAGCGCGACCCATCAGGCGCGCTTCGCCAAGGAAGTCATGGAGCAGAGCAACGACGCAGTGGGGCGGATTGCCGAGGTGTCCCGGCAGACTCAGGGCATTTCCGGGACCACCGCGCAGAACCTCAGCATGGCCCGCGACTCCTACACTGAACTGCTGGAAGTGACCGGCAACATCAGTGAGATTTCCAGCAGCCTGAATGAGTTCGGCACCCTGGTTTCGGCGCTGAACCAACGTTCGTCGAGCATCAAATCCATTGTCGGATTGATTCAACAAATCTCCTCCCAGACCAATCTTCTGGCGCTCAACGCGGCGATCGAGGCGGCGCGTGCAGGGGAGAGCGGGCGTGGTTTCGCGGTGGTTGCCGACGAAGTCCGGACCCTCGCCCAGAACGTCAGCCGCGCCACCGAGGACATTTCCCAGAACATCGACGCCATGTTGCTGGAGGTGAGCTCGACCCACGAGCAAACCACCCAGATCAGCCACAGCGCCCGGGAGACCCAGAAAGTGGTCGAGCGCGCGTCTGGGCATTTCGAGAGCATGATCGGCGACTTCGAATCCACCCACACGAAGCTTGAGGACATCGCCTCGCACATCCAGCAGTTTGCCGACAGCAACACCGGCATCAACGACCGCGTCACGCAGATTCATGCGGACAGCCAGTCCATCGACCAGCGCATGCAGCATTCGGCCACGGCCACCCGAGACCTGTCGGGCGTGGCGGAAAAGGTTCAGGCGCTGCTGGGCCGGTTTGTCCTCGGGCATGGCGCGCTGGACGCTGGCATTACCCGCGCCAGTCATTGCCGCGACCGGCTCCAGGTGCGTCTGGCCGCGCTGCAACGTGAGGGCGTCAACCTGTTCGATCAGAACTACAAATTGATTCCCGGGACTGATCCCAAGCAATACACGACCAGCTACACCGAGCGCTTCGCGCAGATCTGTCAGGAGGAGTGCGACGCGCTCACCAAAGGCACGCGGGGCGGAAAGGTCACCTTCATCGTCGACAGCAAGGGTTACTGCCCGGTGAACAACAGCTGGGTGTCGAAAAAACCTACGGGCGACCGAGCTATCGACCTTCCGGTGTGCCGGAACAAGCGCATGTTCGCTGACCCCATCGGCCTGCGCGCAGCCGCTAATCAACAGCGCTTCCTGCTGCAAACCTACCTGCGCGACACCGGCGAAATCATGACCGAAATTGACGTGCCGTTCTTCTTCGAAGGCCGTCATTGGGGCAACTTGCGCATGGGCTTCGACGCTGCGCAATTACTGGCCGAGTGACAGAGGTTCATGCCAGTGCTCAGCGACTGATCAGCCCTTCGCCTGCAAGGATTTTTCTGCGCGGGCGGCCGTGGAATGGGCGGGCGATCAGTTCACCGTAATGACGCAGTCGAAGGTGCGCGCTGGCGCCACTTCCGGCGCCCAGGGTTGTTGGTAGACCATCATCAGGTGGCCCGTGCCCGGATTGGCGGCTCGGTAGCGCCAGACCGACTGACCACCTTCACCGACCAAACCTACGTCTTTGGAGGCATTGAACACCTCGGGCCCCAGGCTGCTCAGAATCGACGGCGCAGGGTTTTGCATCAGCCAGCGGTGCCCGGTCGTGGGGTTGCTGGGCAGCATCAGCATGAGGGTCTGGCCGGTTTTGAGAGAAAGGGGACAGTCTTGCTGATCGTCCAGGGAGACGATCTGTTTTGGCGCCTGGGCGCAAGCGGCAAGCAGGGTGAGGCTGAGCGGGACGAGCAAGCGGGCAGCGGTCATGAAGGCTCCGGTCATAGGCAACATGGGCGGAGCATAACCGAAGACGGGAGAGATGCTAATCAGGTGGGCCGCACAAGATGTGTGAGGGCGGCCAGGGTGGCGCCCCCACACGTTGAGGCGAGGTCCGTCTTAGAACAATATCTTCGCCACATCCGCAAAGCGTTTGGCGAAGTGCGCGGTAATGCCTTCTTTCAGGTAATCCGGCAGCTCTTCGAAGTTGCCACGGTTGGCTTCCGGGAGGATCAGCTCGTAGATCTTCTGGCGCCGCGCCGCAATGACTTTCTCCCGCACGCCGCCAATCGGCAGTACGTGCCCGGTCAGGGTCAGTTCGCCGGTCATCGCCACGCCTTTTTTCGGCGCCTGGTTACGCGCCAGCGACAGCAGCGCGCTGGCCATGGTCACACCGGCACTTGGCCCGTCTTTCGGCGTCGCACCTTCCGGCACGTGAAGGTGAACGAAGGCTTCGTCGAAGAAGGTTTTGTCGCCGCCAAACTTCGCCAGGTTGGAGCTGACGTAGCTGTAGGCGATTTCTGCAGATTCCTTCATCACGTCGCCCAGCTGGCCGGTGAGCTTGAAGCCGCGGTTGAGCGTATGGATGCGGGTCGCTTCGATCGGCAGCGTCGCGCCACCCATGCTGGTCCAGGCCAGGCCGGTAATCACGCCGGTGCCCGACAACACTTGCTCGTTGCGGAACACCGCCATGCCCAGCGAAGCTTCCAGCTCTTTCGGGCCGATCTTGACCACGGTGTCCGGGTTGTCCAGCAGCTTGACCACGGCCTTGCGCACCAGTTTGCCCAGCTGTTTTTCCAACTGCCGCACACCGGCTTCCCGCGCATAGCCTTCAATCACCGCGCGCAACGCACTGTCGCTGATCATCAGGCTATTTTTCGACACGCCGGCCTTGGCCAGTTGCTTGGGCCACAGATGGCGCTTGGCGATGGCGAGCTTTTCTTCGGTGATATAGCCGGACAGGCGAATCACTTCCATCCGGTCCAGCAATGGGCCGGGGATCGAGTCCAGGGTGTTCGCGGTGCAGATGAACAGCACCTTCGACAGGTCCAGACGCAGGTCGAGGTAGTGGTCGAGGAATTCGACGTTCTGCTCAGGGTCCAGGGTTTCCAGCAGCGCCGAGGCCGGGTCGCCCTGGAAGCTCTGGCCCATCTTGTCGATCTCGTCGAGCATGATCACCGGGTTCATCACTTCCACGTCTTTCAGCGCCTGCACCAGTTTGCCCGGTTGGGCGCCGATGTAGGTGCGACGATGGCCCTTGATCTCAGCCTCGTCGCGCATGCCGCCAACGCTGAAACGGTAGAACGGTCGGCCCAGGGATTCTGCGATCGATTTGCCGACGCTGGTTTTACCCACACCCGGCGGGCCGACCAGCAGCACGATGGAGCCGGAGATTTCGCCTTTGTAGGCGCCGACGGCGAGGAATTCGAGAATGCGGCTCTTGATGTCATCAAGGCCGGCGTGGTGTTGATCGAGCACCTTGCGCGCGTGTTTCAGGTCGAGCTTGTCGTCGCCAAACACGCCCCATGGCACCGCGCTTGCCCAGTCCAGGTAGTTGCGCGTGACGGCGTATTCCGGCGAACCGGTTTCCAGCACCGAGAGCTTGTTGATCTCTTCGTCGATGCGCTTGCGCGCCTGGGGCGGCAGGGTCTTGCCCACCAGACGCTCTTCGAACTGTTCGATGTCAGCGCTGCGGTCGTCCTTGGTCAGCCCCAGTTCCTGCTGGATGACCTTCAGCTGTTCCTTGAGGAAGAACTCACGCTGGTGCTCGCCGATCTTACGGTTCACTTCCGCGGAGATTTCTTTCTGCAGGCGCGCGACTTCGACTTCCTTGCGCAGCATCGGCAGGACTTTTTCCATGCGCTTGAGCACGGGCACGCAATCGAGCACCTGCTGCAATTCGACGCCCGTGGCGGAGGTCAGGGCGGCTGCGAAATCGGTCAGCGGGGAAGGATCGTTGGGGCTGAAGCGATTGAGGTAGTTCTTCAACTCTTCGCTGTACAGCGGGTTGAGCGGCAGCAGTTCCTTGATCGCGTTGATCAGCGCCATGCCGTAGGCCTTGACCTCGTCGGTCGGCTCGTTGGGCTGGTGCGGGTATTCGACCTCCACCAGAAACGGCGGACGATGGTGCTTGAGCCAGGTCTTGATGCGCACACGGCTCAGGCCCTGGGCGACGAACTGCAGCTTGCCGTTTTCACGGCTGGCGTGGTGCACCTTGACCAGCGTGCCGTACTCCGGCAACGCCTTGGTGTCGAAATGACGGGGGTCGTCGGGCGGGGTGTCCATGAAAAACAGCGCCAGCGAGTGGTGATCAGACTTGCTGACCAGCTCCAGCGTTTCGGCCCAGGGCTCTTCATTGACGATGACCGGCAGCACTTGCGCGGGGAAGAACGGACGGTTGTGGATCGGGATGATGTACACCTGATCCGGCAGGTTCTGGCCGGGCAGGGCGAGGCGCTTGTTGTCGGAGCCGAGGATTTCGTGCTCATGATCGTCGTCGGGGTGCGGCTGGTTGGCGTCGGACTGCTGGTCGCTCATGGGGCACCTGCATAAATGGAGATGAGCCTTAGATGGGGCGCAAGGCCTCAGGTTTCAATAGCGCCGGTCGATAGCAATGACTAAGCAGACCGATTTAAAAGCATATGTGGCGTTGCGCCAGGCCGTGGCCTCAAATAGATGATGGCCATGTGCTTTGCCGGAAGACCGTCTGATATCGCCGACCTCCGATCCGTGGGCTACGCTGGAAATCATCGCCAAGTAGGCTCTCTTTGCGGGCCTCGCTGTCTGGAACATCTGTCATGCGCCGTGTTTTTATTTCGTTGTTGCTGGTTGTAACCGCTCTGTATGGCACCTTCGCCCATGCGGCCAGCCTGACCGCCGAGTTCGTCGACGGCCAGGGCAAGCCGCTTCCCGACGCGGTGCTCACCTTGCGCGGTGCAACTACGCCCCCTGCCGGGTCGCTGAAAGCCGACATGGACCAGCGCGATGTGCAATTTGCCCCCCATGTGCTGGCGGTGCGCACCGGTACCCAAATCAGTTTTCCCAACAGCGATCAGATCCGCCATCAGGTGTATTCGTTCTCGACGCCCAAGCGTTTCGAACTGCGGTTGTATGGCGGCACGCCGTCGGCCCCCGTGCTGTTCGACAAGCCGGGCGTGGTGGTGCTCGGCTGCAACGTGCACGACAACATGCTCGGTTACGTATACGTCAGCGACGATGGCTGGTTCGGCGTGAGCAATGACAAAGGTGCGCTGACCCTGGATCAAGTGCCCGCCGGTCACTACACCGTCACCCTCTGGCACCCGCAGGCCCCCGACATGCTGCCGGTGTCCGGCGGCGAGATCGACATTCCGGCCGGCGGCCTCAAGCAGCGGTTCAGCATCGCCGTACAGCCCAACGCCGAGAACACACCCGCCGCGCCGCCGTCCAGCGCGTTTGGCGACGCCTTTCATAAAGCGGCCCACGAATGAAGGTGCGCATCAGCTTTCAGGCGCGAATTGCCGGCGTGTTGATCATGCTGCTGCTGATCGTGGTCTTCGCCGTGTTTATTGCGGTGAAAGCCGCTACCCAGGACGCTGTGCGCAAACAGGCCCAGGCGCAGCTCGAAGTCGGCACCCGGGTGTTTGAAGGCTTGCTGGAAATGCGCGGCAAGCGGCTGCGCGACGCCGTGCAGTTGTTGTCCACCGACTTCGGTTTCCGTGACGCCGTGGCATCCGCGGACTCGGCAACCATTCGTTCGGTGCTGCTCAACCACGGCGCCCGAATCAACGCCAATGACATGTTCCTGCTGGGCATGGACGGCACGGTGATGGCCAGCACCGTCGCGCAGATCCCAGAAGGTTCGCCGTTCCCGTACATCCAGGCGTTGCGTGACCTCAAGGGCAAGAATCAATCGATGCTGATCGTGCCGTTGCAGGGGCAGCCGCACTTGCTGGTTGAAAGCACCGTGCTCGCACCGCTGCCGATTGCCCGCGTGGTGATGGGTTTCAGCATGGACGGTGACTTGGCGCAAGAATTGCGCTCGTTGAGTGGTTTGCAGGTGTCTTTTCTGTCGCTCGTGCAAAAGCAGCCGGGTCAGATGATCAGTACCCAGCCGGAGACGCTGTTTGACAGCCTGCGCAGCGTGATGATGAATCCGCCCAGCAACGAGATGCAGATGACCGAGCACCACAGCCAGAGTTTTCTGAGCAAAACCCTGCGGCTGGGCAGCAACAGCGACAGCGAGGTCGTGGCCCTGCTGCAGAGCCCGCTGGATCAAGCCATGCAGGCATTCGCGCCGCTGGATAAGACGCTGTTCTGGATCACTGTCGTGGCGTTGGCGTGTTCGCTGGTCGGCGCGTTGTTACTGGCGCGCAGCCTGTCGCAGCCGGTGAGTGCCCTGGCTCAGGCCGCCCGGCGTATTGGCGAAGGTGATTACGCAACGCCCGTGGTGCTGGATCGCCGAGACGAACTGGGCCTGCTCGCCAGCGCCATCAATTCGATGCAGAGCGGGATCGCCGAGCGTGAGCTGCAACTGGCGCACAATGCCCTGCATGATCCACTGACCGGGCTGCCCAACCGCGCGTTGGTGATGGAGCGCCTCGGCAGCGCGGTCGTGGCTCAACGGCCAGTGGCCCTGCTTTATCTGGGCATCGATAACTTCCGCGCGATCAGCACCAACGTCGGTCTGGAGGGGGTTGAGCAACTGCTGCGGATTATCAGCGGACAACTGCAAGAGCCGCTGCGTCCCGGCGATACGGTGGCGCGGCTCTCCGACAACGAATTTCTACTGCTGGTGCAAAACGCCGAGACCGACAGCGCCGTCGCGGTGGCTGACCGGCTGCAGCGTTTACTGGTCAAGCCCCAGCGCATCGGCGAGCAGGACATCGCGATGGATGCCTGCATCGGCATCGCGGCCTATCCGGCCAATGGCGATTCGGCGACCGAGCTGCTCAGGCGTGCGTCCATTGCGCGGCAGGACGCGGCGCAGTTGCCGGGGCGTCTGCAAGTCTATGTGGACGGTCGCGATGTGGCTCACCTGCGGCAGATCAGTCTGATCCGCGACTTGCGCCAGGCCGCCCGCAACGGCGAGCTTTCACTGCATTACCAGCCGAAACTGGATATTCGCAACGGCCGGGTCACTCAGGCCGAGGCCTTGCTGCGCTGGCAGCACCCGCAATTCGGCGCGGTATCGCCTGCCGAGTTCATCCTGCTGGCGGAGCGCACCGGCAGCATTCAGATCCTCACCAACTGGGTCATCGAAGATGCGCTGCGCCAGCTCGCCGAGTGGGCGCAGCGCGGTCTCATTCTGCAGGTCTCGGTGAACATCTCGGCGGACGACCTGCTGGGCAACGATCTGGCTGACCGCGTTGCTGCGCTGCTCAAGCTCTACCGCGTGCCGGCTGAACAGTTGATTTTCGAGATCACCGAAAGCGCGATCATGCGCGAGCCCGAGCAGTCGTTGAAAGTGCTCAATCGCCTGCGTGATTTCGGCATCAGTCTGTCAGTGGATGATTTCGGCACCGGTTACTCCTCGCTGGCCCACCTCAAGCGGCTGCCGGTGCAGGAATTGAAGATCGATCAGTCCTTCGTGCGCGACCTGGATGAAACCAGCGAAGACGCCGTGATCGTGCGCTCGACCATCGAGATGAGCCACAACCTGGGCCTGAAGGTGGTCGCCGAAGGCGTCGAGTACGAACACAGCCTGCGCTTGCTGGAGCGCTGGCACTGTGACACCGCGCAGGGTTACCTGATCAGCCGGCCGCTGAATGCGATCGCCTTCGAAGCCTGGATCGCGCAGGCCCAGCTCCCACCCCGCATGACGATGCATTGATGGAACAGAGATTTATGGCACGAAATCTTTCGACGTGTTTGAGCCCCGTGGTACTGGCCAGTGTGGTGGGAGCTTGCGCAGCGTGGGTTGCGCCAGCGGCTGAAGCCGAACAGGGCCGGCTGATCGCGACCGGCGGCGCCAGCAGCATTGAAGGCGGCGCAGGCGGCGGGATCATTCCCTGGGCCATGCTCGCCGGGTATGACGAGCAGGGCGAGTGGGGCGGCAATGCTTTCGCGACCCACGTCGACTTGCCGGACTACACCCTGGATGTGGTCGGCGCTGCGGCTTCCTATGGCAATCGCGTCGAGATTTCCTACGCCCATCAACGCTTCGACCTGGGATCACTGGTCAGCAAGCTCAATCTGCCGGAGGACAACCTCACTCAGGACATCTTCGGCGTAAAGGTTCGCCTGTTTGGCGACCTGATCTACGATCAGCTGCCGCAGGTCTCGGCAGGGCTGGAATACAAACACCAGAACGATTTCCTCATCCCCAGCCTGGTGGGCGCCAAGCGGGATTCGGATGTCGAGGGCTACGTCACGGCGAGCCGTCTGTTCATGGGCGCGGCCTTTGGCTACAACGTAGTGGTCAACGCCGGTTTGCGTTACAGCCGCGCCAACGAAACCGGTTTGATGGGCTTTGGCGGCGACCGCCGCGATACCCGCAGCGTACTGAAAGAGGGCGGCGCAGCCATCCTGTTCAACCCGCACTGGGCGGTGGGCATGGATTACCGCGAGAAGCCCGACAACCTGTCGTTCGCCGGCGAAAGCGACTGGGCAGACTTCTTTGTCGGCTGGTTCCCCAACAAGCATGTTTCCGTGGTGCTGGCCTACGCGCATCTCGGTGAAATCGCCACGCTGGACAACCAGAACGGCACCTACCTTTCCGTGCAAGGGAGCTTTTGATGAAGCGGTCTTTGTGGCTGATCGTCGGGCTCAGTCTGTCGCTGCTGGTGGGGTGCGCCCAACAGCCGCCCAAGGACGACAGCCTTTATCAGGACCTGGGCCAGCGCGCCGGCATCCAGAAAATCGTCGAAGGCATGCTCCTGCACATCGCCCAGGATGACCGCATCTATAAATACTTCGCCAAGGTCGACATCGTCCGGGTGCGCGACAAGCTAGTGGAGAGATTCTGCGTCGAGGCAGGCGGGCCGTGCACGTACACGGGTGACTCTCTGGAAGAAGTGCACAAGGGCATGAAACTCAGCCGCAGCGATTTCAATGCGCTGGTCGAGGACCTCATCGATGCGATGAACGAGCAGCACATTCCGGTCACGACGCAGAACCGGTTCATTGCCCGGCTGGCGCCTCAGCGTGGGGAAGTGATCGAGAAGTAGCTTCTCGCGCCTCACGCCGGTCATCCGTTTCAGCGCGCACAAAAAAGGCGGTCACCTCACGGGACCGCCTTTTCTGTTACTGCACGCAGCTAATCAGTGAAACTGATCAATCCGGCAGTTTGTAGGCGATCACGTAATCGCCCTGTTTGGTGCCCAGCGAACCGTGACCGCCTGCAACGACCAGCACGTATTGCTTGCCGTCCTTGCCGGTGTAGGTCATCGGCGTGGTCTGGGCGCCTGCTGGCAGACGACCCTCCCACAACTGCTTGCCGTTACGGACATCGTAGGCGCGCAGGTACTGGTCCAGTGTGGCGCTGAGGAACGACACACCGCTGGCGGTGATGAACGTGCCGCCCAGGCTTGGAACGCCCATGGTCAGCGGGATCGGAACCGGCGAGCTGTCGCGCACGGTGCCGTTCTTGTGCTTCCAGATGGTCTGGTGGTTGGTCAGATCGACCGCCGCCACGTAACCCCATGCTGGCGCCTGGCAAGGCAGACCCATCGGCGACAACAGCGCTTCAAGGATCACACCGTACGGCGCGCCTTTGTTCGGCTGCACGCCTTCGGTTTCGCTCTTGCGACCCGGGCCGCCTTCGACTTCTGCCGCCGGTACCAGTTTCGAACGGAACGCCATGTAGCTCGGGTTCACGAAAGCAATCTGACGCACCGGATCGACCGAAATGCCGCCCCAGTCGAACACGCCGAAGTTACCCGGATACACCAACGTGCCTTGCAGCGACGGCGGGGTGAACGGGCCTTCATAACGCAGGGATTTGAAGTCGATCCGGCAGAGCATCTGATCAAACGGCGTCACGCCCCACATGTCGCGCTCTTTCAGCGGCGGCGGCATGAAGTTCAGGTCGGACTTCGGCTGGGTAGGCGACGTGTGATCGCCGGCAACCGCGCCCTGGGGTACAGGAATTTCGTTGATCGGCACGATGGGCTGACCGTTGCTGCGGTCCAGCACATAGATGCTGCCCTGCTTGGTGGAGGCCAGAACAGCAGGCTTCACGCCGTCAGCGGTTTTCATGTCCATGAGCGTTGGCTGACCGCCGACGTCCATGTCCCACAAGTCATGGTGGGTGAACTGGAAATGCCACTTCACGTGACCGGTGGCGATGTCCAGCGCGACCAGACCGGCGCTGAATTTCTCCGACGCTTCGGTGCGGTTGCCGCCCCACTGGTCAGGCATCTGGTTGCCCATTGGCAGGTAGAGCATGCCCAGCTTTTCGTCGACGCTGAACATCGACCACATGTTGGGCGAGTTGCGGGTGTAGGTCTTGCCCTCGGCAATCGGCGTGGTGTCGTCCGGATTGCCGCTGTCCCAGTTCCAGACCAGACGGCCGGTGTGCACGTCGAACGCACGGATCACGCCCGAAGGCTCATCGGTGGACACGTTGTCGGTGACGTGACCGCCAATGACCACCAGGTCTTTGGTCACGGCCGGTGGCGACGTCGAGTAGTAACCGCCCGGTGCGTAAGTGCCGATGTTGGCGCTCAGATCGATCGAACCGTTGGTGCCGAAGTCTTCACACATTTTGCCGGTGTCGGCGTTCAGGGCGATCAGACGGGTGTCGGCGGTCGGCAGGAAGATGCGACGCGGGCAGGCATTGGCTGCCCCAGCAACTGCTGGAGCGGCCGGGCTTTGCGCAGGGGCGGCAGCGTCGGTCGGAGTGGCGGCAGCGTAGGCGGCGTCATCGTGATACGACACGCCACGGCAGGTCATGTGCGCCCAACCCTTGAAGTTGGCTGCTTTGCCGCTGCTGATCTTCGGATCGAAGCGCCAGATTTCCTTGCCGGTGTCCGGGTCCAGTGCGATGACCTGGCTGTGCGGCGTGCAGACGTAGAGCATGCCGTTGACTTTCAGCGGGGTGTTTTCGGCCGTGGTTTCACCCGGATCGTTCGGACCCGGAATGTCGCCCGTGCGATAGGTCCACGCCGGGACCAGCTTGCTGACGTTGTCCGGGGTGATCTGCGACAGCGGCGAGTAGCGATCGCCGAAGGCCGTGCGACCGTAGGACTGCCAGTCGCCGTCAGGCATGGCCGGCGCGGCGCTGGTGGTGCCGGCGGTTTCGCGGTCCAGCTGGCCTTTGATTTCACCGGGGTGTGTGAACTGGCTGGCCAGCGCGGCGATGCCCGCGACAATCACGGCAGCGCCCAATGCGCGCGTACCGGTATCGCCGACCTGGCCACGCAGGACCGGACGACGGAACCATGGCAGCAGCATCACGATGCCCAGGGCAAACCAGAGTGCCAGACGCGGCACCAGCTGCCACCAATCCAGGCCCACTTCCCACAGCGCCCATACCGTACTGGCAAACAACACCAGTGCGTACAGGCCGAAGGCCGCGCTGCGACCCATCATCAGCAGGACGCCGGTGATGGCGAAGCCGATGCCGGCCAGCAGGTAGTAAAGCGACCCGCCCAGGGTCAGCAGTTTGATGCCGCCGACCAGCAAGGCCAGACCCATTATCAGAATCACCAGCCCGAGCAAGCTCGGAAGCAGGCGACCCTTACCGAAAGCACCCTCAGTGCTCATAAGTGTTGTACTCCGTAACGATGTGGTGGTTAACGCGTGTTGGCGTGAAGGCGCGGCCGTTTAGCCATGCCTTCAATGCCGATGCCTGGGTGCAGACGGACGAGCCGGGCTGATCAGAACGAGGACTGGATTTTCAGCCCCGCGACCAGTGCGTCATCGACCTGATTCACGCCGCCCGGATGACGGATGAATTGCAGGTTCGGGCGCACGGTCAGCCAGTTGGCGACGTGCACGCCGTAGTAGATTTCGGCGTTGTATTCAGTGTCCTGCACGGGCAGGAAGGCCGGGTCGTTGTAGTCCGAGACGCCTTCGGCCTGATTGCGCAGGTTGATGTTCTTGCGGTACGCCGGGTTGACGTGGATGCGGCTGATGCCGACGCCGATGTCATCCTCGGGGCGCGCATCAAATGGGCCTTTGTACGTCGCGCCGAGGGCAACGAAGTTGTCGATCATGTTGGTTTTCTTGTCGTGCAGCGTGCCGTTGGCGAACAGGCTCAGGCCGCGGCTGTTATCGCTGGCCTGGCTGGTGACTTGCTGGCGCAGGGTCAGCCACATGCCGTGTTTGCTGGACGACGAGGCGTAGTCATCGCCGCTCTGGGCGGCGTATCGACCGTTGCTGTCCTTGTAAACGTCGCTGCTGTCGGCGGTGCTGTAGTAGTAACCGGCGCGGTATTCCCCCGGCAGTCCGTTGACCTTCGGCGACCAGACCACCTCGACCGGCAACACCGCACCTTTGGTGCCGCTACCGCTGAGTTTGAAGGCGTTATCGTTTTCCAGGTTGGACGGGTTCTGCTCGAACGCACCGACCTGCACGAACAGTTCGGGGTTCAGCTGGTATTTGACGCGCATCGCCCACTGGCTGATCGGCCAGTTGTACCAGATGCCGCCGCCCCAGTTGCCGACCTGCGAGCCGCACAGCGCCAGGTTCTGGAAGTCGCACGGGAAGGTGTTGAAGTCTTCGCCTTCATTGAACCGGCCGACCTTGACGCTGAGCGTCTGGTCGAGAAATTTCTGCTGGTACCAGAGGTCGGTCAGGCGCGTGACGTTGCCACGGCCCCAGACTTCCTGGGACGACGAAATGGTGCCGGTGCGCGGGTCGCCCACGCGGTCGTTGCTGATGTTGTCGCCGTTGCGATTGGTCAGGGTCAGCTGAAATTCGGCGTCGTGCCAGCCGAGGATTTTCTGCAGGTCCATGTGCGCGCCGAGGGCGAACTGGTCACTGTAACGGGTCGCCTTGTCATGGTTGTAACCGCCGTGCAGGTTGGAGCCCACTTCCACGACTGAATCGAGCTTGAAGTCGTAACCCTGTTCGGAAAGCTCGCTGCGCTTGCCGCCCCAGTCACCCAGCATCCACGGCGACGTGCTGTCGAACGCCGGCGCGGCATGGGCGCAGGTCGCGAACCCCAGCGCCGCAAGGCTCAGCGCGCTGGCATGACGAAGGGCTCGGGACGATTTGCAGGTCGGGGTGCAGGTCAGGCGTTTCAGATGACTGGGCATAGGGCGGGAGGTCTTTTTGAGTTATTCGAGAGCAAAAGGCGATGCCGCTCGCAACGCTTTAAAGGCGCATTGCAAGGTCTTAACAAATGACGAATTAACCGTTTCAGCGTTTAGGGCGGCGATGATAGGGCCCTAACGATTTTTTAAAAAGTCGAAATTGCGACATGGATCGTTGCGATTGGCGTAACAGTGGCGGGCAGGCAGGGCTGCGCTGTCTACTGTTCAACCCGCCTGTTTACGGTGCTGCGGGGAAGGGCGATTTGCCGCTGACCTTTGCAGGCAGCGCATGGATGAGTGTTTAGTCAGGGGCATCCAGGCCGCAGGATTCTGCAACATGGCGGCTGGCGCTTTCCCGGCTGAAGCCGGTCCCACTAAAATCCTGAAAATCACCCAACCCTTCACACCCGCCGGTGCGTCCGCTAAGGTGCGCAGCTCGCGAAACTGTCCTGTCCAATCAGCGTCCATAGGCCCGCCATGACCACACCCAACAACAACCCGCTGCACGGCGTGACGCTGGAGCAGATCCTCATCGCGCTGGTCGAGCATTACGAGTGGTCGGGGCTGGCTGAGCGGATCGACATTCGCTGCTTCAAGAGCGACCCGAGCATCAAGTCCAGCCTCACGTTTCTGCGCAAGACTCCTTGGGCGCGGGAGAAGGTCGAAGGGTTGTACATCAAGCTGGCGCGCACCAGGCGCCCGAGCTGACTTGCCGCCTGCCAAGGATTTGATCGAGATGCCCAGCCCCACGTTGCACCTGTCTCCAGGCGGGCGCTGCTTTGTCATCACGGCCGCCATGCTGGGCTGGTTCGGGCTCGCGGTGCAGCTGTATCTGATTCTGTGGGGGCGATGGATCGACCACGCCAGCCTCCTGGGCGGACTGGTGCGCTTCTGCAGTTTCTTCACCGTGGTGACTAACACGCTGGTGGCGGTGGCACTGAGCTGTGCGGTCATCGACCGGCACTCGGCGGGGTATCGGTTCTTCCGTTCCCCCGTTGTCTGCGCGGGCATCACCACCAGCATCATTCTGGTGAGCCTCGCCTACAACCTGCTGCTGCGCCATCTGTGGACGCCCGAAGGATGGCAGTGGATCGCCGATGAATTGCTGCACGACGTCATGCCGCTGCTGTTCCTCGGCTACTGGTTATTCTTCGTGCCCAAAGGTCTGTTGAGACCTCGACATGTGCTGATCTGGACGCTGTATCCCGTTGTGTACTTCGGCTATTTGCTGCTGCGCGGGAATGTCTTCGGCGACTATCTCTATCCATTCCTGGACATCGGCACCCTTGGAGTGGCCAAGGCGCTGACCAATGCGTTGGGCGTGCTGGCAGGTTTTGTGGTGATTGGGTCAGTCGTTTATGGGATAGACAAGGTTTTGGGCCGCAAAGGGCAGTCGTAACCCTCAATTATGGTGAGACGCCCCGAATCTGGCGCGCCTGCAGCACTCAATCATCCCGAGGATCTCGTACACCTCACTCCTCGTCCGGACCGTCCGCGCGCCAGTAGCCTGCTGCCTTGACGGCCGCTTCGTCCAGCTTGAACTCATCCAGCAGCACGCGCCGCACTTTGCGTGACAGGGAGGACTCGGTCGCTACCCAGGCATACAAGCTGCCTTGCGGCAGGGTCAGTTGGCGCGTGACCTCAAGCAGGTCCTGCTCGCCACGCACCACCCAGATCACTTCAATCTTCGCATCGCTGGTCAGCGCCTGACGCTCCGCCGGGTTGTCGATTTCAACGACCACCAGCGCACGTCGACCGGCCGGCAATGCTTCCAGCCGACGACCGATGGCGGGGAGGGCGGTTTCGTCGCCGATCAGCAGATAGCTGTCGAACATGTCCGGCACGATCATCGAACCCCGAGGCCCGGCGATATTCAGCGTTTGCCCGGCTTCGGCCTGAGCCGCCCAGGTTGCCGCCGGACCGTCGCCATGCAGCACGAAATCGATGTCCAGCTCGCCAGTTTGCGGGTCGTAGCGACGGGGGGTGTAATCGCGCATCGTCGGGCGCGGGCCTTCAGCGTTTTGCAGCGGCGCATCGCTGTCCAGCGCCGCCTGCTCTGCGGGCGTGGTGGCGAACAACAGTTTGACGTGGTCATCCGTGCCCAGACTGATGAACCCCGCAAGCTCCGGACCGTTCAGGGTGATGCGGCGCATGCGCGGGGTGATGTCGGTCACCCTCAACACTTGCAGCTTGCGACGTTTGATCTCGTGGCTGACGCGGTGAATTCCCTGGGGTGCATTCATTCCGATTTCTCCGACGCAGGTTGTTGGCCGTCGACGATGGCTTTCGCGGTGTCGTTCAGCAGGTCGCGAACCCGCAGGATTTCCTCAGGGTTCCAGCGACCGTGGTGCATCTGCAAGGCATGACGCAGGTTGTGCACGGCCTCGTGAATTTCCGGCGGACGATCATGGCCACGCAACGAGCGCTTGCTGACGTCGATGCGCATTTTCACGCCATCCAGTGCCACCGCCTGTTCAGTCAGGAACTGCTGACCGGCCTCAGTGATGCCATAGCGCTTCTTGCCGCCGTCGGCATCGCCCTGAATCAACTCGCTCTCTTCCAGAAAGGTCAGCGTCGGGTAAATCACGCCCGGGCTCGGGCTGTAGGCGCCGTCGAACAGCGCTTCGATCTGGCGAATCAAGTCATACCCGTGGCACGGCTGATCGGCGATCAACGCCAGCAGCAGCAATTTCAGGTCGCCCGGGGCAAATACCCGAGGCCCACGGCCGCCGCGTTCACGGCCGGTACGTTTCTCGAAACCATCGCGGCCGTCGCCGTGTTCGCCGAAGTGAGGACGATGGTGGTGGGGGTGATCGTGTGAGTGGTCTTTCATTTTTTTCATCTCTTGGTACAAGTTAGATATACCTTAAGATATATCTTAAGTTTTCCGCAAGATGCGTTAAGACGAACGGTTGTCTCCCGGTTTTCAGGAGACGAACGCGATGACTTCAATGAAAAACCGGCTAAAGACGCGTTGTCACCTGCGTAGGAACGGGCGCCTTGCACTGCGTGAAAGTGCCCGGCTCCAGGTAGGGATTGAGAATCGGCGCCATGCCTTTGAGCACTTGCACCGGAAGGGCTGAGGTGAATTTGAAGCTTTCGGCGGCGCGTCCCGGGACGTACGCGGTCAGCGTGCCGTAATGGTGATCGCCGATGAAAAATACGAAGGTCGCGGTGCGATTAATGGCTTTGGACGCCAGGATTCGCCCGCCTGCGCCGATGCTTTCGATGCGGTTGTCGCCCGTGCCGGTCTTGCCGCCCATGGCCAGCACGCTGCCGTCATGGGTTTTGAAACTGCCGGACACCCGCCTCGCCGTGCCGGCATCGACCACCTGTGACAGCGCCTCGCGCATGGCCGCAGCGACTTCCGATGGCAGCACCCGCTTGCCAAGCCCCGGGTTGTTGATCAGTTGCGTTTCGTAAGGCGTCTGCGCGGCGAAGTGCAGGCTGTCGATGCGCAGCACCGGCAGCCGAATACCATCGTTCTGGAGAATGCCGATGAGTTCGGCGAGCGCGGCGGGTCGATCACCAGAACTGCCGATCGCGGTCGCCAGTGAAGGCACCAGATGATCGAACGGATAGCCCAGCCGCTGCCAGCGCTGATGGATATCCAGGAACGCTTCGATCTCCAGCATCGTGCGAATGCGGCTGTCGCGAGCGCTCTTGTGCTGGCTCTTGAACAGCCAGCTGTAGACTTCCTGCCGCTCGAAACGGCTGGCCGCGACGGCGTCCTTGAACGTGGCGTCCGGGTTCTGCAGCAGATACCCCAGCAGCCACAGATCCAGCGGGTGCACGCGGGCAACGTAGCCCTGATCCGGCAGATCGAACTTGCCAGGGCCATAGGCGAAATAAAGTTCGTCCAGACGCTTTTCGGTCAGCGCCGTTTTGCTTTTTTCCCCGGCCATGTGCGCACGAACAAACGCATTGAAGGCGCTCTGCGTGGCGTCCGGCAGCAGATAGCGGTGCACGGCGGCAAGCCGGCTCGCAGCGGGATGCACCCCGTCGAGAAAGGTGTCGAGCCGGTCCTGGGTGGATTTGTTTTTATAGCGCTTCCAGAAGCGCAACAGGAATGACTTGCCCTCGCGGTCGGCGAAATCGGCCAGGTATTCCTGACGTCTCGGATCGCTGTCGTCCTTGAGCAACACCGCGCTGTTGTTGGGCCCCTGATAGGTGGTGTAGCGCACCAGATCGCGCATCAGGCGAATGAACGGCAGGTTGATCGACTCCCGCAACGCTTCGCGCAGGGTCGGATTACGGGCGTTATCCTCCCGGCGAAAATTATTGAAATGGTGCAGGCCGCCCCCGGTGAAAAAGCTTTCGCTTGGGCTGGCCGAATACTGACGATCGAGGGCAGCAGCGAGCATCTTCGAGAGGTCGCGATCGGTGTTCTGAATCAGGTAATCCACGGCCCAGCGGCTGAGTCGGTCGGACTCCTCGACCGGGACTTTTTTCAGGGCGCTATTGGGCAGATCGGCGTACTTGTCGTGGATCTCGGCAATGATCTGCAAGTAGGTGGTCAGCACGCGCATCTTGGCCGTGGAGCCCAGCTCCAGTTTGCTGCCCTCGTTGATGTCGAACGGCTGATCGGTGCTGTCAGTTTGCACCCGCACCCGCGAGCCATCCGGGTCGCGCTCAAACAGCGTAAAGCTGTAACGCACCGCCTGGGTGCTGGTGGGGGTCAACAGGTGCTCGCCGATCAGGCCCATCTGACCGGCAAATTCGGGTTTGGCAAGGTCGCGCAGGTACTGACCGACGCTGATCTGCAGGTCGTTCTGCAGCGTGCTGGTGGCCGACAGATCCAGGCGATCGAGGTCGTAAAGCGAACGGTTGAGCATGTTCGACAGCCGCGTGCGCGCGACAGTGATGCCTTTGTTGCTCTCAATCGGCTGCACGGTCGGCTGCTGCACCCAGTCGCGATAGGTCACGCTGGCCGCCAGTGCGGCGTCGGCCAACGGTTGATCGATGACATTGTTCTGTGCGAGCACGCGCAGATGGCTGTCAGTCAGATCCGCGAGCTCCTTGCGACCCTTCGCCAGAAAGTGTGAGGGCCTGCGTTGGGCGATCACCAACGACAGGACTTCGCGCAGCGCCAACCCTTTCGCCGCCAGGGTTTTATCGTCCTTGGCTGTCGAAGCCAGCAGCTGATTAGTGCGGTCGAAGTCCGCGCCGTACCAGACTCGCAAACCTTCGGCCATACCGTGGACCTCGCCATGACCGGGTACCGCCGACAGCGGCACGCTGTTGAGGTAATCCCGCACCACTCGCTGCCGCGCCTCAAGGGTCTGCTGCCCCGGCTGATAAGCGCGAACGCTGGCGGACACCATCTGACGAATCTTCTCGCTGCCCGACAGCGTCAGACCGTCCGGCGAGTGCCGGTACTTCTCCAATTGAGTCGCCAGCGTGCTGCCACCGGCCGATTGCCCCGGCAACCCCACCACCTTCGCCACTTGGGAAAGCGCCGCTTTGAAAAACCTTGGCCAGTCCACCGCCGGGTTGGCGAGCGGGCGCTGAGCGTCCAGCAGGTCGCGGTTTTCAATAAACAGCAGGCTGTTGACCAGCACAGGCGGGATGGCGGCGAAGGTCGGGTACAGCTGCTGCGGGTAGGTGTACTGATACAGAGGCTCGGCGCGGCAGTCGGTAATGGTCAGGCCGGACTGAATCTTCTCCTGATAGGGCACGAAGAAACCGCGCTTGGCGTAGGACATAAGATCAGGGGAGAAACGCGCCTGGGCGCTGATCAGGTAGTCACGCTTGAGCAAGCGCGGCAGAAATTCGCCCAGAGCGGAATAGCCCAGACGCTTGTCGAAAGGCCCTTCGCCGGGATACACAATCGCGTCGCTGGGACCGGCTTCGACGCTGTAGCTCAGGCCTTGGGCCAGGTGACTGAACTCCTGGGCCTGCAAACGGGAGCTGCGCACTTCGGTCGAAACCACAAATCCCAGGATCACCGCTGCCGTCAGCACCGCCACCAGCAGAAACCGCCACACGTAACGCCGTGGGCGAGCATGGGCGGGCATTGATCCGTTCCCCTGACTGTCAGCCTTGACCGCAGCCTTCTTCGTATCGGAATGCCAAAAAGCGCCCATATCGTTGGCCCGGTCAAACCTGCACATCGCACTTGTTACAAGCGTAGACGCTGGGTGGGTAGGGCGAGGAATTTATGGGGGAGTGCTGCGTTCTGTCGAGAATCGTGGCGCTCAGCTTGGTTTTTTCGAAGGAGGAGAGGCAATGAGCTGCCTGATGCCTTTGCCAGTGTCACCTATCGATTTGTAGGAATCTTCTGGTTTTAGAGGCAAGAGGTTGATTGCTTTTCATATCGCTGATTAGTTGATTTTGTCGATTGACAATAACAACAGGCCATCAGGCTATGGAGAGATAACTTTGAATATTAAAAAATTTTGTGTTGGCTCATTTGCGAGTTGCGCGGTCTTGACAATGTGCTCGGCTTCAGCGCTACCGTTGCAGATCGAAGCCGCCCTCGACAATTCCGCTGTAAACAATTCGGTAGAGTTCGCGCCCAATGACTCAGCGGGTAACGTGTCTGGAGTAGTGGCCCTGTCTGATGCTTTGCATGTCAAAAGGGAAGTTCTTGCGAGCCCGGACGATGTTCACTATTACAGCTTCATTGCGGTTCGAGGGCAGAAAGTAGTGGTGGCGCGCGCTCCTGATTTTATCGATGAAGTGTTTTGGGATATTGAGTTGCTCGATAGCGGAGAGTGGAAGCCTTTACCTGAGACAACGATGGTGTTTTCCGAGCTTGTACCAGGAAGCGAGATTCAGATTAGGGTTAGTTATAAGAAGGGTGCGGTTTTCATTCCCCAGCCTTATGAAGTAGTCTTTGGCTCGTATCCCGTCCTCAAGGAATTTAAACTGCGTGACCAGTATGGGATAAGACGGATACCGAGTGGGCACACTCAGCCGTCGTTTCTTCTAGTGCAGGGATACACTGAGGCTAATATCGAAGCCTATTTTGTAGACTCTCTTGATACACCTTTAAAAGGCGCGGTGGGAAGGCTGGAAATGAGCTTGGCTGAGTCGCGGATCAAACCTTTTTTTAAGGACGTGGTCAGTGACGAGAACGGGAGGGTCAGAGAGGTGGTGAATTTCGAGCGATGCTATGGAGGACGGGAATCAAGCGACATTAATTATATGTATGGTCCGGGTACGTGGAGGAGCTACTACTACGTCGGCGAATATCGCTTTACTAGCCTAGTGTCGGAGCAGCGTGGCAAGGCGGAGCTTTTAGAAGGAACCCAAATCTTTGGACACGTATGTCAGCACCGGAAAATAAAGAGCTGATTCAAGACAGTTCAGCGTGTGCCTGCCGGGTCTTTGACCCGTCAGGCTTGTTAATAACCTAAACAGTTTCTGAAATGGACATGCGTGCGCGCTGGATTAGAGGGGCTATGTCTCGCTGCCAGGCAAGCTGTGCAGTGTCAGCGTCCAGGATCTTGCCAAAATCCGAAAACTGTCCGATAGGTGTGGCGTCTTGAGCTTGCTTAACCTGACGCCCGTCGCGATCATGCATTGCCAGAAATTCCAGAGTTTGGTTGAAAGAAGCAAGTTTTTCACCGAACCCTCGGTATTGGCTGAGGCTCTGGAAGAGCCGATTTTTTTCCCCGTGCGATAGCGTGCCTTTTGGGTCAAGAATCTTTATACCTTCTGCATCCAGTGCAAAGCTGAAGTCCTTGCCTGCAAAGTCGGGATGTAAAGTTGCCAGATCGCTCTTGAACTCGTAATAGGTGCGCCGAAGAGCTGCCAATTCCAAAATCGCGAAGCCTTCTTTAATCGATAGATACTGTTCCCAGTTTCCGACTTTTTCGAAGCCAGGCTCATTGCGCCATGGCCTGCGTGCTGCATCCTTACGGTCGCGCTCTTCTGATTCGAGGGCTTTCGGGTTTTCTGCCTTAGTCTGCTGCGGGTCTGCTGATTCACGTGCTTTTGAAAATGCAAATGCTCGCGTTGTCGTTGAAATTTCCATCATCGTTACCTCCCACTGTTTATCGACTCTCCTCAGCTAACGGCACCCTGCGAAAAAGCTTTGCCTGATAAACCAGTAGGAAATTTCCGAAGAGCCCCCTCAGTGAGACGCTGTTCTCAAACCTTCACCACCCGCGCCGCCTTCGGGCTGCCCAACCGCTTGTTCAACTCCAGCCAGTTCGACAACAGCAGCATCAATCCCAGCCCCAACAACGCGGTGATCACGCGCATTTGCCAGGCATCGTCGGCCAGCGCGTTCGCCATGTCGGCCAGCGGGGCGAGTAGCACGCCCAGGCAAAAGATTTCTAGTGAGTAGCGGCCCATCCTGCAGGTTTGCTGGACAGGCCAGTTGTCGAGCCAGGTTACCGAGGTCGGCAGCGTTTTCGCGACGACATACACCAGCGCAAGGAAATGCAGCAGGCGCACCGGAGACAGGTCGGTTTTGCTGATGGGGTAGATCAATTCAGTGAGCGCGGTAGGCAGGAGCGCGTCATGCACGTCAGGAAATTTCCACAGCACGGTGATGACGCCGGCCAGCAGCAGGTAAGCCGCCGCTATGAGAAACAGCGGCTGTTGCCAAAGCGGCCGAGTAGGGGCGATCACGATTGGCGCCCGTTGGGTATGCAGGGCGAAGGCCCCGCCGAGCACGAATATCAACTGCCAGGCGACCGGATTGAAATACCAGTAACCGCCACCTTCGTAGGCCCGCAGGTTCCAGCCGAGCAGCGGCACCATCATGTACAGCGCAATCGACAGGCCGATCGCCAGCGCCGCGCTGCGCAGCAGGATCGGCAGGATCAGCGGCAACGCGCCCATCAGCAGGATGTACAGCGGCAGCGGGTCGGTGAGGTTGGGTTTGAAGCGCAGCAACAGTTCATCGGCCAGCGCCTGCTGCGGGTTGCCGACGAAATACTCCAGGCCCATCTCACGCACCATGTCGCGGGTTTCGACGTGATTGTTGGCGACGAAAACGATGCCCATCAGCAGTGTCAGCAGGAAAATGTGTGCGACGTACAGCACCCATGTGCGCCGCAGGATACGCAGGCAAGCCACGACATAGCCGTCACGCTGCGCCACCCGGCCGTAAGCGAGGACAGCGGCATAGCCGGCGAGAAACACGAACACTTCGGCGGCGTCGCTGAAACCAAAATTGCGCAGCGTCAGTTGTGCGAAAGGGTTGGCTGGCACGTGATCCCAGAAAATGAAAATCAGCGCCAGACCCCGAAAGAAGTCGATGCGATGGTCGCGTCCGTTCGTCATGACGGTGGGCCTTGCAAAGGTGTTTAAAGAAGAGGGGCCAGTGGCGGCCGTGGTTCCTTGCCGTCAGCAGGGTCTGATCGGCGGCGCGCAGGGTGGCGGGTTTGCGGGGTAAAAGCAAAGGGTGGATGTTGCAGGATGTCTCGATTTGAGACGCTTCACACAGCGAGACAGACCCTTCTTGGCTGGCACCGTCGCGATTGCTTCAATCAGGCAAGCCAGTCCTGCGACTCAAGCACTCTGCGCTTGCAGAAAAATCGAAAACAGCTCGGATTGCGATTTGATGCCAAGTTTGCTGTGCATGTGCTTTTTATGGACGCGCACGGTTTCCGCAGAGATGGCGAGCTTGCGGGCGATTTCCTTGCTCGAACAGCCGCTGAGCATCAGTCGTCCGACGTCCAGCTCCCGCGCGGTCAACTGCGCGCCACGGCTGTGCTGAGCCGATGCTTCGAGCTGTTTCCGCCAGTTGCTCATCGGCAGCGGCGTATCGAGCAGCTCTTGGTCGGTTGCCGCAGCTTCAATTTCGAAGGGCAGACGCTGGCGTAACAGGGCGATGACCCACGGCTGGATCATCGACAGCAGGGCAATCTGCTCGGCGCTGAATCGTTGGGTTGAGCCCAGGGACAGGCACAGGGTGCGGTCCTGGTCGATCTGGCAATTGAATTGAATTTCATCGGCGACGACGTTCAGCCGAAAGTAGCGCTGGTAATACTCTGTGAGTTCGAAATGCTCGGGCGCGACTTCGGCAAGGCGGAACAGGCCGCTTTGCGAGCGCTCGCGGCTGGCGACGTAGAAGGGGTCGAGCAGGTACAGGCCTTTGAGGTAATCCTGAAACAGCTGGTCGGGGCTGCCATCTTCAGCCGGGCTCTCGGCGAAAACCTGCGGGCGCTGCCCGGAGCTGAATTGCAGCGCGACCCAGCTATCGAAACTGACGTACTGATCAAGCAGCCGCACCAGTTGGGCCCAGAAATTGGGGCGGTCCAGCGCTTCAATCAACTGCCCGACCGAGCGATGCCAGGCCATGTCCTGAAGTGCGATTGTCATCCTCTACCCCTATTGGGTTACTACAGCTGCGTAATTCCCCGTAACACTTACTGATGCGCATACTGCCCGCAGAGCCAATCATCAGGCCAGCATTTTGTGCCTGACCGGCCCGCGACCTTATAAGGAGAACCCATGAAGGTGGAACTCGCCCAATTGACGGGCCAGGACAACGACACCGTCCACAATCTCAAGCGCGCGCTGAATGCCATTGCCGCATGCGCTGACGACACTGCGCTGATCGTGTTCCCGGAAACGCACCTGATGGGCTTCCCCTCCAGCGAGACCGTTGCCCGGGTGTCCGAAGCGCTGGACGGCCCCAGTGTCAGCGCCATTCGGGAGGCGGCGCGTGCGCGCGGTGTCTCTGTCGTGATCGGCATGGCCGAAAATGACAACGGCGCATTCTTCAACACCACGTTGCTCATTACCCCCGAAGGCATCGCCCTGCGTTACCGCAAAACGCATTTGTGGGCGTCCGATCGCGGCGTGTTCAGCGCGGGCGATCGGTACGCCACCTGTGAGTGGAACGGGCTGCGGGTCGGCCTGTTGATCTGCTACGACATCGAGTTCCCTGAGTCGGCCCGCGCGCTGGCGCAACTCGGCGTTGATCTGATCATCGTCACCAACGGCAACATGGACCCCTACGGTCCGACCCACCGCACCGCAATCATGGCCCGTGCTCAGGAAAATCAGGCGTTCGCGCTCATGGTCAATCGCGTCGGCGAAGGCGAGGGCGGGCTGGTATTCGCGGGCGGTAGCGCACTGGTTGACCCATTCGGGGCTTTGTTGCACGAGGCGGGTCGGGAAGACACGCAACTCACCGCCGAACTCGACCTTGGGCAGCTAAAGGCTGCGCGTCGCGATTACCGCTACCTGGATGACCAGCGCCTGCGACTGCCGGGCGAAGTCGTCGAACATGCCAACGGCGTGCGCGAGCTGATCATTCCCTGAAGCGTCAGAAGCGACATCCATAACAAGCCTAACAAGAAGAATGAACCCTCACTGCTGCGTCGATCGCGGCAGTGGATGCACGCCCTCCAACTAAAAAATACGCCTTTGTTCTGCCGCACTTTTCTCTGCCATAAAACCTATAAATTTCGGAGTAGTCGCTCATGGCTCGTTTGCAACGCACCCTTTCATTAGGGTCGGTGGTGCTGTTCGGCATCGCCTACATGACCCCCATCATTGTGCTCGGCACCTTTGGTATCCTCGCGCAAACCACCGGCGGCATGGTCCCCGCGTCTTATCTGGCCGCTCTGGTTGCCATGTTTTTCACGGCCATGAGCTACGGCCGCATGGCGGCTGCGTTTCCGGTGGCCGGCTCTGCCTACAGCTACGTGCGCAAAGCCATCAGCCCCAAGCTGGGGTTTATTGCCGGCTGGGCGGTGCTGCTGGATTACCTGTTCTTGCCCATGGCGATCTGGCTGATCGGTGCCGCGTATCTGGGCTCTGCGTTCCCGTCTGTGCCACAGCCGGTGTGGGTGTTGTCGTTCATCGTCGTGACCAGCCTGATCAACATCGTTGGCCTCAAGCTCGCCAATACCATCAACGCCTTGCTGATGATCGTGCAGTTCCTGGTGCTCGCCGCCTTCGTGGCGCTGTGCATCCATTACATCGGCGGCGATGCCAGCAAACCGTTGTGGACGCTGTCGCCCTTCCTGAACGGTGACATGCAGATGCCGTTGATCATGAGCGGAGCGGCGATTGCCTGTTATTCCTTCCTGGGCTTCGACGCCGTCAGCACCCTGACCGAAGAAACCCGCGATCCGCGTCGCACCATTCCCCGGGCGATCATGCTCATCACGCTGATCGGCGGGTTGATCTTTGTCGGCGTGTCGTACTTTGTGCAGCTTGCCCATCCCTCGGCTCAGTTCGAAAACGTCGACTCGGCCGCCTATGA
This sequence comes from Pseudomonas sp. Ps21-P2, assembly GCF_039672565.1. Classification (NCBI taxonomy): domain Bacteria; kingdom Pseudomonadati; phylum Pseudomonadota; class Gammaproteobacteria; order Pseudomonadales; family Pseudomonadaceae; genus Pseudomonas; species Pseudomonas sp. Ps21-P2. Next base: position 31,155 of record NZ_JBDFPL010000007.1, on the reverse strand, counting down.
AATCGCGCGCAATATCGGCGGCGACGTGTTTGTGACGATCTTCCTCATTGGCCTTATCGTCGGGCAGTTCGCGTCAGGGCTTTCCGCCCAGGCCAGCGGCTCGCGCCTGCTCTATGCGATGGGCCGCGACGGGGTGTTGCCCAAGTCGTTCTTTGCCAGCCTGAGCGAACGATTCGGCACGCCGGTCAACAGTATTCTGTTGTGCGCGGTGGTGGCCTTGCTGGCGCTGAAACTGGACGTCACCACGTCCACCTCGTTCATCAACTTCGGCGCGTTTCTGGCGTTCAGTCTGGTCAACCTGTCGGTCATTTTTCACTACTGGATTGCGGGCCAGAAACGCGGGCCCCGCGAGCTGCTGCTGTTCCTGATCTGCCCACTGATTGGCCTGATTGCCGATCTTTGGCTGATGATCAGCCTGGACAAACTGGCGATTATGCTCGGTCTGGCCTGGCTGGCCATCGGCTGTGTGTACCTGGCATGGCTGACCGGCGGATTCCGTCGTCAGCCGCCGGAAATGGATTTTCAAGAAGCGGCCTAGTGACACGGCGGGCGATGCAGCGCGGGCGCCACCCACAGGCGCCCTTTTTGTGCGAGCAGATCCTGAACGCAACCCTGGATTACTGAGCTTCTGGCATCAGCATCGGCTTGCGGTCCAATGTCTCGCTGATCATTCGGTAGATGTCTTCTTTGCCATCGTCGCTGCAGCAGCGGATCTCGTGGAGCACTTCGCGCTCTTTGGGAGACAGCCCGATGTAGTTCCACTCGCACGCCTGGCGCATGAACACGTCGTGGTCATTGACCGGCATGACGTCGTCAGCGGCTTCGTGAAAAGCCTCCACGATCGTGCCGATCAGGCTGACGAGTTGCTCGGCGTCAGGCTTGCCGTCGGTTGCCTGGACCAGACGCTGCAGATGATTCAACGCGCTGCGGGCGTCAATTAGCTTCATGTGTGCGGGGACGCTCATTTCGTATCGATCGATCAGGTGCATGGCACTACCTCCTGGTGTTGTTCATTCCGTTCCCGTCCGTGACGGGGCTGGGTCGTCAGGGCGCGAACGTTAGCGGCAGGGGAGGCGCCGGAAAAGCCGAAAGTTGTAACGGTTACAAAATCGTTTCCGATTGAACTTTGCCGAATTGATACTGTATAACGTATTACATGATTGCTTACATTCTGGAGAAAGACGATGAAAGCCGACATCCATCCCGACTACCGCCAAGTGCTGTTCCACGACACCGCTGCCGATGTGTTTTTTCTGATCGGCTCCACGGTTGACACCGACCGCACGCACACCCACACCGATGGCAACTCCTACCCTTACGTTGCCCTCGACGTGTCCAGCGCGTCGCATCCCATGTACACCGGCCAACAGCGCAAGACCACCACCGAAGGCCGTATCGCCGGCTTCAACAAGCGCTTCGCCACCTTCGGCTCCGGCGCCAAGAAAGAGGAATGACAGCAGCACCTCCCGCGCTCCGGGCATCGCCAGTAGATCACCCGGGCGCGGGATTTTTTTTGCCGTTTTTTCACTGTATTCCGTCTTGCAGGCCACCTTGGCACTGGACTATCGGGCCAAATTGCTTTTAGCTCTGCGGCCTGAAATTCAGGAGCATCCCCCTTTGAAAAAGTCAGTCGCCATCGTTTTCGGTGGGCAATCCTCCGAGCATGAAGTTTCGTTGCAGTCGGCGCGCAACGTGATCAACGCGATTGATCGCACCAACTTCTCCATCACCCTTATCGGCGTCGATAAGCAGGGCCATTGGCTGCGCTTCGACGAGCAGGATTACCTGCAGAACCCCACCGATCCTGCGCACATCAAACTCAGTGAATCCGGCCGCCTTCTTTCGCTGATGCCGGGCGCCAGCGGGCCGCAGTTCGTGGAAGTGCAGACCGGCGCAGAGGTGCCGCGCATCGACGTGGTGTTCCCGTTGATCCACGGCAGTTTCGGGGAAGACGGCTGCCTGCAGGGCATGTTGCGCCTGCTGGACATTCCGTTCGTGGGCCCGGATGTGCTGAGCTCCGCGGCCTGCATGGACAAGGACGTGACCAAACGGCTGCTGCGCGATGCGGGTATTTCGGTTGCGCCGTTTGTGGTCCTTCACCGTGGCGAGACGGTGGATTTTGTCAGCGTCTCGGCACAACTGGGCCTGCCGCTTTTCGTCAAGCCGGCGTGTCAGGGATCGTCGGTCGGCGTGAGCAAAGTCACCGACGAAGCCGGTTACGCCGCCGCCCTGAAACTGGCTTTCGACTACGACAACAAGGTGCTGATCGAGCAGGGCATCGTCGGTCGTGAGGTGGAATGCGCCGTGCTGGGCAACCACGAACCGAAGGTCAGCGTGTGCGGTGAAGTCGTCGCCAATGACGAGTTTTATGCCTACGACACCAAGTACCTGAACGACGGTCAGGCGCGCATCGCGATCCCCGCGCAGATGCCCGAAGACATGAGCGAAGCCGTGCGTGAAGTGGCGCTGCAGGCCTATCGCGTGCTGGGCTGCGCCGGTTTGGCGCGGGTGGATTTCTTTGTCACCGAGGCACGGGAAATCATCATCAACGAGGTCAACACGCTCCCCGGTTTCACCTCCATCAGCATGTACCCGAAACTCTGGCAGGCCAGCGGATTGAGCTACGCCGAGCTGATCGACCGGTTGATCACGCTGGCGCTGGAACGCGCCGAAGAAACCCGCGCGCTGAAGACCGAGGTGGTGCTGTGACGGTGAAAACCCTCCGTATCGCCGCCGCGCTGCTGACCCGTGCCGATGGCAAAACATTGCTGGTGCGCAAGCGCGGGACCGAAGCGTTCATGCAGCCCGGCGGCAAGATCGACGCCGGTGAGTCGGCGCTCGATGCGCTGGCCCGTGAGCTGAACGAGGAATTGGGGCTGGTCATCGCGCCTGAACACGCGCGGTTTCTGGGCGAGTTTTCGGCGGTAGCGGCGAACGAACCGGGCTTCGAAGTGAACTGCCAGCTGTATGGCGTTCAGGTTGAGGACCCGGTCAATCCTGCAGCCGAGATCGAGGAAGCCATCTGGGTCGACGGCGGGAATATCGACCAGTTGCATCTGGCACCGCTGACACGGGATTCGATATTGCCGCTGTACCGAAGCCTGCAAAACGCCTGATTTGCAGGGCTGCATTGCATGGGGTAAGCAGCGGGGCGGATTAACGAACCGCGCTCACCCCATCCAGTGTCGAAAACGACGTGTCCTTCGCCGTCAGCAGGAAGTCACGCATGTAGGGCGCGTCCAGCATGTCTGCGCGAATCGCCGCGTACAGCGTGGCGAACAATCCTTTTTCCCCCAGCCGCTTGCCCTTCACGTAGCCGCGTGAGCTGTATTCATGCAGCGCCCAGTGCGGCATCCCACAGACGCCGCGTCCGCTGGCGACCAGTTGCATCATCATCACCGTCAGTTCGGACGTGCGCACCTGCGCCGGTTCGATGTCGGCCGGTTCGAGAAAGCGGGTGAAGATGTCCAGACGGTCGCGCTCGACGGGGTAGGTGATGAGGGTTTCATTGATCAGGTCCTCCGGCACCACATAAGGCCTGGCCGCCAGCGGATGCTGATTGGCGACTGCGAGCATGGCCTCGTAGGTGAACAGCGGCACGTAGGTAATGCCTGCCAGCTCCAGCGGGTCCGAGGTCACCACCAGATCCAGATCGCCACGGGCCAGGGCGGGCAGGGGTGCGAAAGCGAAACCCGACGCCAGATCAAGCTCCACCTCCGGCCAGGCATCGCGGAACTGATCGATCGTCGGCATCAGCCACTGAAAGCAACTGTGGCATTCGATGGCCATGTGCAGGCGCCCGGCGACACCGCCGGCGAGCCTCGAGATATCGCGCTCGGCATGGCGCAGTTGCGGCAGCACCGAGTCAGCCAGTTGCAGCAGGCGCAAGCCCGCGCTGGTGAACCGCACCGGTTTGGTCTTGCGCACGAACAGCGGCATGCCCATGCGCTCTTCCAGCTCTTTGAACTGGTGAGACAGCGCCGATTGGGTCAGATGCAATCGGTCAGCCGCGTCAACAAGGCTGTCTGCTTCGCGTAATGCATGCAGGGTTTTCAGGTGGCGAATTTCCAGCACCGATGGCGCTCCATGAGTAAATTTTGTGATCAACACGAATTTAATGAGTTTGTCTCATGTAAGGGGAAGTGTCGACAATGGCGCCATCTTTTGAAGGAAGCAGTCAGCATGGGCCAGGTCAACAACTCTAATTTTCCTCACATCGGCGTGGCCAGGGGCTTCAAGCACATCCTCGAGACGCTGGGTGACGGCGTTGAGGTGGATTCAGTGCCGACGTTCACCCCGGACCAACGCTTTAACCTGAACTGGGCGCCGCTGTTCGATGAGGTTGATGAAGCCCGCGCGCAGGGCCAAACGATCCGGCCGGAGCTCATCGGCCCGTTGACGTACCTCTGGCTGGGGCAAGCGGAGGGTGAGGGCTTCGACAAACTCGACCTGCTGGATCGTCTGCTGCCGGTGTATGGCGAGATCCTCGGTCGGCTGGCGGGCAAGGGCGTCGAGTGGGTGCAGATCGATGAGCCGATCCTGACCCTGGACTTGCCGCAGGACTGGAAGAACGCCTTCGAGCGCGCCTACCACGCCCTGCAATATTCGCCGCTTAAAAAGCTGCTCGCGGTTTCGTGTGGCGGTCTTGGGCTGGGCAGTAACCTCGGCCTCGCGGTGTGCCTGCCCGTGCAAGGGCTGCATGTCGATGTGCTCAGTGCGCCTGAACAAATGCCCTTGGTGCTGGACCGCCTGCCGACCTACAAAGTGCTGTCATTGGGCGTTGTGGGTGAACTGGACGCGGCCAGCGCCAACGCTGAAGCTGCGCTGGAAGTTGTGAAGGAGGCTCAATTGCGCTTCGCCGACAACCTCTGGGTCTCGGATTCGATCAGCACTCCGGCAACAGCGGCCGCGTGAATGCAGGGCGAGATGACCGTTTTGCTACCGCTCAGCCCTCTTCATCAAACTGTCACGCAACTGTGGCAGCGCGCTTGAGCAAACTTCATCAGACTCGCGGCCTACTGGGGTTCTGTGTGTCGGTGTTTTTCCATGCGGGTTTTACTTTTTCTGGCTGCGCTCTTGTGCAGCCTGCCGTCTTTTGCGGCCTCTCGATGCGATGTTGACGTTCCCACGCAAGTGGCCGAGCTCGATGACGTGCACCTGGCGTATCAGAGCATCGGGCGTGATTCCGATCCGGCGCTGCTGCTGGTCATGGGGCTTGGCGGGCAGTTGATCCACTGGCCGGATGAGGTGGTCGTCGCCCTGTGTCAGCAGGGCTTCCGGGTCATTCGCTACGACAACCGGGATGTCGGATTGTCGACCTGGGTCCAGGCTCCCTCCAGCGCCAACCTCACCTATGAAGTGCTGCGCTACAAGATCGGCCTGCCGGTGTCGGCGCCGTATTCGCTGACCGACATGGCTCAGGATGCGTTAGGCCTGATGGATGCGCTGCATGTTCAGCAATTCCATGTGCTGGGGGCGAGTATGGGCGGCATGATTGCGCAGCATCTGGCCGACATGGCGCCCAAGCGCGTGGAGAGTCTGACGCTGATCATGACCAGCTCCGGCGCGCCCGGCCTGCCGATGCCCAGCCCGGCGTTGTTGCAACTGCTCGCCCGTCGTGGCGCGCCGGACCGGCAGACCGCACTCGAGCAGCAGGCTGATTTGCTGGCTGCGTTGGGCAGCCCGCAGGTCAAGGATGATCGACAAATGCTGCTGCATCAGGTGGCGGTTTCCTACGACCGGGCGTTCAATCCTGAAGGCGTGAAACGGCAGATTCTGGCGATCCTCGCTGAACCCAGCCGCGTGGAGCTGTTGAATCGTCTGCGGGTGCCGACGCTTGTCGTGCACGGCACGGCGGATCCGCTGTTGCCAGTGATGCATGGCATTCATGTAGCGGCGCACATTCAGGGCAGTCAACTGAAGCTCATTCCCGGCTTGGCCCACCGTTTTCAGGAAGCCTTCAAAGCCCCGTTGCTGGCGGCGGTGTTGCCGTATTTACGCGAGCATCGCGAGGACGCTTCCCACGTCGCCCAGCTCTGATGCAGCGGCGGGCTTGATCCGCTGCTTGAGAACAAGCGCGCCGGTGTAGGGTGTGAGCGCCGTCGTGATCGGCGTATCGTGCAGCTTTTCCTCTCTTGCACGAGGCTGCCATGAGCATTCCGCTGAAAATCGACTTCATCTCCGACGTGTCCTGCCCTTGGTGCATCGTCGGCCTGCGCGCGCTGGACCAGGCGCTCGAGCATCTGGGCGATGAAGTTCAAGCCGACATTCACTTCCAGCCCTTCGAACTCAACCCGCAGATGCCGCCGGAAGGCCAGGACATCTTCGAGCACATAGCCGAAAAGTACGGCTCGACCCGCGAGCAATTCCAGGCCAATGCCGAAAACATTCGCGAGCGCGGCGCAGAACTCGGGTTTGTCTTCAAGCAGGGCGAGCGACGCATATTCAACACCTTCGACGCCCATCGACTGCTTCATTGGGCCGAGCTGGAAGGCAAGCAACACGCGCTGAAAGAAGCGCTGTTCACCGCCTATTTCAGCCAGCATGCCAACGTATCCAGCCATCAGGTGCTGGCGGATGTCGCGCAGAAAGTGGGCCTGGATCGAGTGCGCGCCGAGGCCTTGCTGGGCAGCGACCAGTACGCCAGCGAAGTTCGCGAACTGGAACAATTGTGGGTATCGCGGGGCGTGAGCTCGGTGCCGACAATCGTCTTCAACGACCAGTACGCCGTTTCCGGTGGGCAGCCTGTCGACGTGTTCGTCAGCGCCATTCGTCAGATCGTGGGCGAAGAATCGAGCGTGGTTAACCCGGTCGACTAAAGCGGGTAGTCGACCATGACGGGCAGCGCGCCTGTGGGTATTCCGGGCTCTCAGGCTTTGGACACTTATCAACACGCGCGCTGCTGACCGTCATCTGCTGTTACTCATCGACCATTGCATTTCAAAAAACACTTGCTCCTCCCAGCCACTTTCGGATATCAATTTGTACATGATTAGACAGGTTCGATTCGACAAGAAAAAACGCGTGGTGGATGAGCTGGCGCGACGCATCGAGAGCGGCCAGATGGGGTCGGGCGAATTGTTGCCCGGTGAGAACTTGCTCGCGCAGGAATTCAACGTCAGCCGTGGCACGCTCCGGGAAGCGCTGTCCGAGCTCAAGCGACGCAACTACATCGCCACGCAAACCGGCGTCGGTTCGATCGTGACCTATGACGGCATCTCGCTGGATCAGCGTGCCGGGTGGGCACAGGCCCTGGCCGACACCGGCGCCAAGGTCAGCACCGAGATTCTGCGTCTGGTGGCGGTGCAGCGGCCTGATCTGGCGGGCCGGTTTGGCACAGCCGAGTTCATCGCGCTGGATCGCCGTCGAACTGCCGGGGATGGCAGCGTGGTTTCCCTGGAGCGTGTGCTGATTCCGGCCTGCGACGGCCTGGAAAATCTGCCCCGCGACGGGCTGATCGAAGATTCGCTGACAGTCACGCTGGCCGCCCACGGCTATGTCGGTGATCGGGGCGATCAGTGGATCGGCGCCGAGCCCCTGAGCAACGATGACGCGGCACTGATGTTGCGGCAGCCGGGCTCGGTGTTTCTCAAGGCGACGCGCACCACGTTCGATCGCCGCGAACGTTTCATGGAGCACGTGGAAAGTCTTCTGGACCCCGTGCATTTTCGTCTGCATCTGGCTTTTGGATCGTCTACATGACCGCACTGATCGACACCCGCGACCGAGGCCTCGGCGCTTTCTACGGACTGGCACTGGGCGATGCGCTGGGCATGCCAACGCAGTCCCTCAGTCGCGAGCAGATCAGGCAGCGATTCGACCGCATCACAACCTTGCAGGCCGCCGGTGCCGATCAGCCGATTGCGCCGAACATGCCCGCCGGGTCGATCACCGACGACACCGAGCAGGCGGTCCTGGTCGCCGAATTGCTGGTTGCCGGAGAAGGGCGCATCGAGCCTTCGGACCTGGCGCAACACCTGATTGACTGGGAGGCGGTGATGCAGGCCAAAGGGTCGCAAGACCTGCTGGGCCCTTCGACCAAGCGCGCCATCGAGATGATTCTGGCCGGGCACAGCCCTGAGGAGGCCGGGCGTTTCGGCACCACCAACGGCGCCGCCATGCGCATCACGCCGGTGGGCATTGCCTTTGATGTGCGCGAAGAAGCGCGCTTCATCGAGGCGGTCAAACAGGCCTGCCAGGTCACCCACAACACTACTCTCGGCATCTCCAGCGCAGCGGCGGTGGCCGCGGTGGTCTCGGCGGGCATCAGCGGTGCCAGCCTCGGCGAAGCCCTGGAGGTCGGCGCGCGCATCGCCCGAGAGGCCGAGGGCTTCGGCTACTGGATCGCCGGGGGCCGCATCGCCGCGCGCATCCAGTGGGCCAGAGACCTGTGCGCCGGGTGCAGCAACGAACAACTGCCCGATCTGATTTATGACGTGATCGGCACGTCGGTCGCCTCCCAGGAATCGGTGGTCGCGGCCTTCGCCCTCGCGCATCACCTGGCTCGCGGGCAGGTCTCGGCATTCGATGCGCTGTGCATGGCCGCTAGCCTGGGCGGCGACACCGACACCATCGCCGCCATTCTCGGGGCGATGCTCGGTGCCTGCGCCGGCATGGGCGCCTGGCCTGAGCCGCTGATCAAACAGATCCAGACCGTCAACGGACTCGACCTGTATCCGGTTGTCGAGCAGTTGCTGTCCCTGCGCGGGGTCTGATCCGACCCACGCCAGCCCGTTTAACGAATAAGACCTACCTCGCGGCTCTATGCAGCGGCGAGCCAGGGTTTTTGCAGCCTGCAAAAGCCCACGCTGACACGGATGTCGTTTGCTTTGCGCACTGCCCACAACCAGAACAAATGGCACAGGAGCATTCACATGACGTCATCCAACGCCGCTCAAGGCGCAGGTCAGCTTGAAACACGCGGCATCGAACCGGTTCCGGAAAACGAATGCAACGGCCACCCGTTGCAGCTTTTCTGGGTGTGGTTCGCGGCCAATATCAGCATCCTCGGTCTGCCGCTGGGGGCGACGCTCGTGGCCTTTCGCGGGCTGTCGATCGGGCAGGCGATCATCGTGGCGATCCTCGGCGCGGCCGGCTCGTTTGCGGTGGTCGGGGTCATTTCCATTGCAGGCCGCCGGGGCAGGGCGCCGAGTCTTACGCTCTCGCGGGCCATCTTTGGCGTGCGCGGGAATATCGGTCCGACCATCGTTTCGCTGATGTCGCGTCTGGGCTGGGAAACCGTGAACACCACGACCGCCGCTTTCGTACTGCTGTCGCTGTGTTCGATTCTCTTCGCCACGCCCGTGGAGGCCAAGAGTGCGCCGGGCCTGACCCTGGTGTTCATCGCGATTTTCGTGCTGATGACACTGACCGTTTCCGGCCTCGGCCATGCCACTTTGCTGGTCATCCAGAAATGGGCGACGTACATCTTCGGCGCGTTGAACGTGATCGTCGGCGGCTTCCTGATCGCGCACATCGACTGGGCCGCTGTGTTCAACGCTGCGCCTGCACCGGTGAGCGCGATGATCATCGGGATCGGCACCATGGCGGCAGGCACGGGCATCGGCTGGGCCAACGCAGGCGCTGATATGTCGCGCTACCAGCATCGCAGCGTCAAGGCCACGCGGCTGGTGGCCTCGGCGGCTTTCGGCGCCGGCATCCCGCTGGTGTTGCTGATCACCCTGGGCGGACTGCTGTCGGTGGGCAACGACCACTTGGCGTCGGCCACCGATCCGATCATCGCGATCCGCGAGCTGCTGCCGACCTGGATGGCCGTGCCGTACCTGATCACGGCGTTCGGCGGGCTGCTGCTCTCGAATAACCTGTCGGTGTACTCGGCAGGGCTGACCACGCTGACGCTAGGCCTGAAGATCAAGCGCGTGCATGCGGTGATTGTCGACATCGTGGCAATCTTCGCCGGATCGATTTACTTCATGCTGATCGCCGACAGTTTTTACGGCCCCTTCATCACGTTCATTTCAATGCTCGCCGTGCCGATTACCGCGTGGGTTGGGATCTTCATCGTCGACCTGATGCACCGCCACTACTACTCACCGGCTGACTTGATGGACGTTTCGCCGCGCAGCGCCTATTGGTATCGCGGCGGCATCGAGTGGCGTGCGCTGGGTGCGTGGGCCCTGGCCATCGTGCTCGGTTACAGTTTCACCACCGTCGCCACCACGCCGGAGAACGTGATATTCAAGGGCTTGCTGTCGGACTCATGGTTTGGCCATAACGGGCTGGGCTGGATCGTCACCTTCCTGGTGGCGGGTGGTCTGTATGCCTTGCTCGGCGGTGCCCGTGACCGTCGTGTCGTTGCAAAAGAGGTTGTTCATGCCCGCTAGATTGCTCTACACGGGCCAGGTCGTGGTCGATCTGGTCATGGCCCTTGACGCTTTGCCACGTTCCGGCGGCGATGTGCTCGCCCGTTCGGCGGCTTTCGAAACCGGCGGCGGATTCAACGTGATGGCCGCGGCACGGCGCAGCGGTATGCCGACGGTGTACCTCGGTCGCCACGGCGCGGGGCGTTTCGGCGATCTGGCGCGGCAGGCCATGGCGGCTGAAGGCATCGACATCGCGGCGGTGGCGTCGACGGTTCAGGACACGGGCCTGTCGGTGGCGCTCATCGAGCCTTCGGCCGAGCGTTCGTTCATTTCTTACGTCGGTGCCGAGGGCGGTTTGTCGGCTGAGGATCTGCGCGGCGTTGATGTGCAGGCTGAGGATTTCGTGTTCGTCAGTGGCTACAGCTTGCTGCACGAATGCAAGGTGTCGACGCTGCTGGATTGGCTCGCGCGGTTGCCGGCGGGGGTGGGCGTGATATTCGATCCGGGGCCGCTGATCGATTCGCCGCAGGCGTCCGGCATGCCGGCGGTGTTGCCATTGATCACGCTGTGGACGAGCAATGCCGAAGAGGCGCTGCGCTTCACCGGGTGCGAGACGATCGATGTCGCTCTCGACACGCTGGCGCACTGGCTGCGCACTGACGCGCTGATTGTTGTGCGCGACGGACCGAACGGCTGCTGGATTCGTCAGGGGCCCGAGGTCCGACACGTTCGGGGGTTTCCGGTGACGGCCATCGACACCAACGGCGCCGGCGATGCCCATGCGGGGGTGTTGCTGGCCGGGCTGGCGTCAGGGCTTTCAGCGTCGCAAGCGGCATTGCGCGCCAATGCGGCTGCGGCCATTGCCGTCACCCGCTGGGGCCCGGCGACTGCGCCGACGGCGGCAGAGGTGGATGAGCTAGTGGGCCGCACTGACTTTTAAAACCCGGTCGTCCATGTGCCGCTTTGTGGGGCAGATAACGCGGTCCTTGTGGGAGTGAGCTTGCTCACGAAGAGGCCATTACAACCGCTGCATATGGGGTGGATGTCCCGTCCCCTTCACGAGCAAGCTCGCTCCCACAGGTCATGTGTCGGCAGATATCTCGGCGGTGTCGGCATGCTCGATCAGAGCGCCCTCCTAAGGCCAGAATCACCAAGCGGAGATAGTGCTCACCCCAACCCGTATTTCTTCACCTTGTCGAACAACGTGGTCTTGGCCATGCCCAGCTCCTGGCTGGCCTGACTGAGATTCCCGCCGCTGCGCTGCAACGCCTCGCCCAGCAGGTTCTTCTCAAACGCTTCCACCGCTTCGGCGAAATCAAGGCTCTGGGTGGCGACTTCCGCACCGGCGGTCTTGAAAGCCGGCAGGCCCAATGCGTAGCGCTCCGCGACGTTGCGCAGCTCGCGCACATTGCCCGGCCAGTCGTGGGCTAGCAGCGCCGAGCGGGTCTGTGCATCCAGCTGCGGCGCTTCACGGTCGAAACGCAGCGACGACTGCTGCAGAAAATGTTCGAACAACTGCAGGATGTCTTCGCGCCGCTCGCGCAAGGGCGGCAGTTCGAGGGTCACCACGTTCAGCCGGTAATACAGGTCGCTGCGAAACTGGCCCGCTTTGCTCAGCGCATTGAGCTCCGACTTGGTCGCCGCGATCACTCGGCAATCCACCGCCACACTCTGGTTCGACCCCAGTCGCTCCAGCGTGCGCTCCTGCAACACCCGCAGCAATTTGATCTGCAGGTTGATCGGCATGCTTTCCACTTCGTCGAGAAACAGCGTGCCGTTGTGCGCGTGTTCGATCTTGCCGATGCGGCGTTTGCCGGCGCCGGTGAACGCGTTGGCCTCGTGACCGAAGATCTCGCTCTCGAACAGGCTTTCTGGCAGGCCGCCGCAGTTCAGTGCTACGAACTGATGGTCATGGCGGCGGCTGAAGTCATGCAGGCAACGGGCGACCAGTTCTTTCCCGGTGCCGGTTTCGCCTTCGATCAGGACATTGGCCGAGGTGTCCGCGACGTTGGCGATCAGCGCGCGCAGGGTCTGCATCGCCTGGGAGCGACCGATGATCTTGCCTTCCAGGGAGTTGCGCTCGGCCAGTTGGCGGCGCAGCGACCAGACCTCCCGGGCCAGCCCGCGCTGCTCCAGGGCGCGGCGGGCGGCGTCGACCAGGCGCTCGGGAGAGAAGGGCTTTTCCATGAAATCGTACGCGCCATCGCGCATCGCGCCGACGGCCATCGACACGTCGCCGTGGCCGGTAATCAGCACCACAGGCAGGGTCCGGTCGCGTTCTTTCAGGCGCTTGAGCAGCTCAAGCCCGTCCATGCCCGGCAGGCGAATATCACTGATGACGATGCCGGCGAAGTTCTCACTGACCAACGCCAGCGCTTCTTCCGCGCTGCCCACGCCCTGGCTGTGAATGTCTTCCAGCGCCAGCGCCTGTTGGCAGCCAAGCAGGACATGCGGGTCGTCTTCGACGATGAGGACCGTCAGATCAGTGTTCATGGTGTATTCCAGTGCGTGCCCGCGAAGCGGTGTGTCAGGTTTTTGGACAGGGTGACTGCCTCACTGCTTTCCCGAGCAAACAGGCTCCGAAAATGTCCGGCAATGCGTTGATCTCTCATACACCCGCCGCCCCGGGATCAACCAGAGGCAACACCAGCACGAACATCGTGCCGCCCTCGGCCGGGTCTTCAGCGTTGAGCGTGCCGCCTGCCGCAGCGGCGAGGCTGGCTGACAGCGTCAGGCCCAACCCCAGTCCCTGTTCGCCGGGCTTGGTGGTAAAGAAGGGTTCGAACAAATGCTTGCGCGCTTCGGCGTCGATGCCGTGGCCGTTGTCCCGCACCCGCAGCCGATAGCGGCCCTCGAACACGTCACCTTCCAGCCACAGAATCGGCAACGGCTGCGCCTGCATGGCGTCCAGTGCGTTGCCGATCAGGTTGACCAGAATCTGCTCAAGCCGGGTCTGATCAATCGCCAGTTCGACATCATCGATCTGCTGATGCAGCTCCAATGACGCATTGTCCAGGCGCGCCGCCAGCAACTGCAGTGCAGCCTCGACCGCCTTGCTCAGGGACGCCTGACCTTTGTCTTCTCCGCGCCGGGCGAAGGCACGCAGGCTGGCCGTGATGCGGCCCATGCGATCCACCAGATCGTTGATGGTGCGCAAGTTCGCACTCGCCGTGTCCAGCGCGCCCCGTTCGAGAAACCGAACGGTGTTGCCCGACAACGTGCGCAGCGCGGCCAGTGGCTGATTCAGTTCATGGGCGATGCTGGTGGACATCTGGCCGATGGCGGCGAGCTTGCCAGCCTGGATCAATTCATCCTGGGCCTGGCGCAGGGTTTCCTCGGCCTGGCGACGTTCACGAATCTGGCCCTTCAGGCGTTCGTTGCTCGCGCGAAGGTCGGCGGTGCGGTCGGTGATGCGCCGTTCCAGCTCGTTGTTCGCCTGTTCCAGCGCTTCCCGGGCGGCGAGGCGGGTGGAAATCACCTTGCGGCGCTCGTTCCAGGCAATCAGCAGAAACGCCACCAGCGCGCAGGCGACGGCGACCAGCATGCCCTGATTGGCGGCTTCCCGGCGCAAGTCTTCCAGCGGCGTCAGCAGGGTCAGGTGCCAGGGCGTGTCAGCCAGTTCGCGGGTCTGCGCCAGATAACTCACCACCGTGTGCTCGTGATCGACGCTGGTGTTTGCAGGAAACGTCAGCTTCTCGACCCCGTCGGCAATCGATTCACGTTCCAGCGGCACCAGCTCGTTGAGCGGCCACCAGTAATACTGCAGACTGCGCGCCAGCCGCTCCTTGATCTCGGCGGTCAGCGGACGGACTGATTTGAGGCGTCGGGCGGGGTCGCTGGAGAGAATGATGATGCCGTTCTCGTCGCTGACAAACGCCTCCAGGCGCGCGCGCTGCCAGCGTTCTTCCAGGGCTTCAAGCCGCACCTTGATCACCGCGACGCCGATAATCTTGCCTTTCTCTTCCAGCCCGTGGGCCAGGTAGTAACCCGGTTCGCCGGTGGTGCTGCCGATGCCGTAGAAGCGGCCCGGCAGACCGCGAATCGCGTCCTGATAATAGGCACGGAAGGACAGGTCTTCACCGAGGTAACTGTCGGCATCGCTCCAGTTGCTGGTCGCCAGCACCCGGCCGGTGGTGTCCAGCACATAGATGGCCCGACTGCGGCTGCGCCGGTTCAGGCCTTCGAGGTAATCGTTGACCTTGGCGCGCAACTCCGCAGACGGGTTGTTGAGCAGGTCGGAAACATTGGATTCCAGCTCCAGCACGCTGGGCAGGTAGTTGTACTTGTTGATCTCGCTCTCGACGGTGCGCGCGTGCAGCTCCAGCTGACGCTGACCGTTTTCACCCAACGCCTTGATGGCGTTCTTCTCGCTGTACAGATACGTGACGTAACCCAGCGCAATCATCAGCAGGATGATCAGCGGCGGCACGAACAGATGGCGGATCAGTCGGGGTTTCACGGCGAGTGATGGCGGCGCGGCGCGGTAGAGAGGGGGGTCGCATTTCATCACAGTCGTCCTGGACCGACCAGCCGCTCGTTTCATCATTCATGAACGAGCGGCCGGTGGTTTTTACGCCCTCGAAGGGCTAATGCTTTTAGTGCTGCAGGATTTTGTTGAGGAACTGCTGAGCCCGCTCGGAACGCGCGTTGACGTCGCCGAAGAACTCTTCCTTCTCGCAGTCTTCGACGATCTGACCCTTGTCCATGAAGATCACCCGATCCGCCACTTTGCGGGCGAAGCCCATTTCGTGGGTCACGCACATCATGGTCATGCCTTCGTGGGCCAGTTGCACCATTACGTCGAGCACTTCGTTGACCATTTCCGGGTCGAGCGCGGAGGTCGGTTCGTCGAACAGCATCACCACCGGGTCCATCGCCAGCGCGCGGGCAATCGCCACACGCTGTTGCTGGCCGCCGGACAGCTGCCCCGGATGCTTGTGGGCGTGGGCCGACAGGCCGACACGTTCGAGCAGTTGCAGGCCTTTTTTCGTGGCTTCTTCCTTGCTGCGGCCCAGCACCTTGATCTGCGCGATGGTCAGGTTTTCGGTGATGGTCAGGTGCGGAAACAGCTCGAAATGCTGGAACACCATGCCGACGCGGGAGCGCAGTTTCGGCAGATTGGTTTTCGGGTCAGCGATCGACGTGCCATCGACAACGATGTCGCCTTTCTGAAACGGCTCCAGCGCATTGACGCACTTGATCAGCGTGGACTTGCCAGAGCCCGACGGGCCGCAGACCACAATCACTTCGCCTTTTTTGACCTCAGTGCTGCAATCGGTCAGCACCTGGAAGTCCCCATACCACTTGTTGATATTTTTGATGGAAATCATACGGCTAACCTTTTTTGCATGAACTTGACCAGGCGCGACGCGGCGAAGCTGATCGTGAAGTACACCAGACCGGCGACAATCAGGAACTCGTTGGAGCGCCCGATGATGTCGCCGCTGGAGCGTGCCGAGTTGAGGAAGTCGACCAGACCGACCGTGTAGACCAGCGAGGTGTCCTGAAACAGGATGATGCTCTGCTGCAACAGCAGCGGGGTCATCTTGCGGAACGCCTGGGGCAGGATGATCAGGCGCATCATCTGGCCGTAGGTCATGCCCAATGCTTGAGCGGCGCCCATCTGGCCACGGGAAATCGACTGAACGCCGGCCCGCACGATTTCACAGAAGTAGGCCGCCTCGAACATCATGAAGGCCACGACGCAGGAGGTGAACGCGCCGATCGGCGTGTCTTCGCCGGTGATCCAGCGCAGCACGAACGGCACCGCCAGGTAGAACCAGGTGATGACCAGCAGCAGCGGGATAGACCGGAAATAGTTGACGTAGGCGCCGGCAATACGTGAGGCCAGCTTGTTCGACGACAACCGCATCAGCGCCAGAATCGTGCCGATGATGATGCCGCCCACGATGCCCATGGCCATCAACTGCAAGGTCATGAGCATGCCGTTCCACATGCCCGGAATCGCAGGAATCACTCCAGAGAAGTCCATTATTTACCTCCCACGGAGATCAGGCCCGGCACCGCGACTTTCTTCTCGACCAGACGCATGAGCAGCATCAGGCTCATGTTCAACGTGAAGTAGATCAGCGTCGCCAGGGTGAAGGCTTCGAACAGGTTTGCGGAGAACTCGGCGGTCTGTTTGGTCTGCGCGAGCAATTCCATCAGCCCGATCAGCGACGCCACGGACGAGTTCTTGAACACGTTGAGGAATTCGGAGGTAAGCGGCGGAATGATGATCCGGTACGCCTGGGGCAACAGCACGTTCCAGTAGATTTGCGGCAGCTTGAAACCCATGGCACGGGCGGCGGATTCCTGCCCCACCGGCAACGCCTGAATACCGGTGCGCACCTGTTCGCAGACACGTGCGGCGGTGAACAGGCCCAGGCACACGACAACGCTCAGGAGCGCCGAGGTGGTCGGATTGAGGTCTTGCTTGTACCACTCCTGCAGATTCTCAGGCAGCAGATCCGGCACTAGGAAGTACCAGATGAACAGCTGCACCAGCAGTGGCACGTTACGGAAAATTTCCACGTAAATCGCGGCGATGGAAGAAACGATGCGGTTTGGCACCGTACGCATCACCCCGAGCACCGAGCCCAGGAGTAACGCAATGATCCAGGCAGCAACGGCAATGGCGATGGTCCAGCCCAGCCCGGTGATGTACCAGTCCAGATAGGTCTCGCTGCCGACGCCCGTGGACTTGAAGAACACGCCCCAGTCCCAGTTGTAATTCATCAGGGTCTCCCCCTTATCGATCGTTATGCACGCACACGCCAGGTAGCGGCTCCCGAAGACGCAGTGCGTCTCCGGAAGTCAGGCTTTTCACGTTGTCAGAATGGCGGAGCGAAGGACTCAGGCCTTCTTGTCCGGCGCCGGCTTGTCGTTCGGGTTGGCGATCAGCGCTTTGAGCTGTTCGCTCATCGGGAACATCAGGTTCAGGCCTTTTGGCGGAATCGGCTGGGTGAACCACTTGTCGTAGATCTTGTTGATCTCGCCCGATTTGTAGGTCGCAACGATGGCGTCGTCGACGGCTTTCTTGAACGCAGGGTCTTCCTTGCGGACCATGCAGCCGTAGATTTCGTAGGACTGAGGGGTGCCGGTAACGGCCCAGTCGGTCGGCTTCTTGGCCTTGGCCATTTCGCCGGCGAGCAGGGCGTCGTCCATCATGAAAGCAACGGCGCGGCCCGATTCCAGCATCTGGAACGACTCGCCGTGGTCTTTGGCAGAGATGACATTCATGCCCATCTGCTTGTCGGCGTTCATCGCCTTGAGGATGCGCTCGGACGTGGTGCCGGCCGTGGTCACGACGTTCTTGCCTTTGAGGTCGTCGAAGTCTTTGTAGGACGAGTCAGCCTTGCTCAGCAGACGGGTGCCGATTTCGAAGATGCCGACGGAGAAGTCGACTTGCTGGGCGCGCTCGGCGTTGTTGGTGGTCGAGCCACATTCAACGTCGACGGTACCGTTCTGCACCAGCGGGATACGGGTCTGGGAAGTGACCAGGTTGTACTTGACCTTCAGATCAGGCATGTCCAGGTCTTTCTTGATCGCTTCGACGATCTTCAGCTGGATGTCAGCGGAGTAGCCCACTGGCACGCCGGAAGCGTCAGCGATGTAGGAAAAAGGAATGGAGGAGTCGCGGTGACCGAGGGTGATAGTGCCGGACTCTTTGATTTTCTTCAGAGTGCCCGTCAGTTCGGCGGCGAAAACAGGGGGGGTGATCAAAGCGGCAGCAATGGCTGCGCCCAGGATGTGGGGAACGATGCGCATCTGGTTTACCTCGACATTGTTTTTTTTATTGGGCCGGTGTTGGACGACCCTATCGTTTCAGAGCGCTTCAACGGCGGCCCAGTCAGGCGACACGCTACATCGAAGCAATCGTGCAAGAGTGTAGAGCATGAGTCATGCCAGAGATGTGACTGGGGCTAAGCGCATGAAAGTTAGGGATATTTACGCAGAAGGGATGTGTGCACAGGGACTCGGCCGTCCGGGATTCCGAATCGGGAGGGGGAGGGTATTCGGGAATCCGAATGGTATCGCAGGGGTTTCAGAGTGGGTAGCCAATGGTTTTGCCGTGTGACTTCTGACGTTTTCCCGGCTGAAGCCGGTCCTACAAAATCGCGTCATTTCAGTAGGACCGGCTTTAGCCGGGAATTTGGTCTGGCAAATTACGCGTGGATCTTTGGTGCCGACACTGACCAGTCAAGCCGGTCAATCGCCCCGGTGCTGCTTGCGACATTGTCCAGGTACCGCTGAACGTTCTCGTGCTCCTGGGCATTGGTGAACAAACCAAGCTTGGTCCGGCGCCACAGGATGTCATCGGCCTTGGTCGCCCATTCCTCGCTGCACAGGTAGTCCACTTCGCGGCTGTACAGACCGCCGCCCAAGTGTTCGCCCATATCGCTCAGTGTCTGAACGCCCTCCACGATGCGCAAACTGCGGGAGCCATAAGTAATGGCCCAACGCTTGGCGATCTCTGCCGGCAGCCAGGCGCAACGCTGTTGCAGCTCGGCGGCCAGTGCCTGCGGCGTGGTCATGCTTTCACCGCCTGGGAGGCTGGCTTTTGCGGTCCAGCTTGGCTTCATCTGCGGGAAGAACGGCGCGAGTTGCTGCATCGCCGATTCCGCCAGCTTGCGGTAGGTGGTCAGCTTGCCGCCGAACACGGAAAGGATCGGCGCTTCTTGAGCACTGCCCGACAGCGACAGAGTGTAGTCGCGGGTGATCGCTGACGGGTTGTCCGACTCGTCATTGCACAGCGGACGCACGCCCGACCACGTGCTCAGAATGTCAGCGCGGCTGAGTTGCTTCTTGAAGTGGTCGTTGACGATTTTCAGCAGGTAATCGGTCTCGCCTTCGGTGATCGCTACTTTCCCCGGATCGCCGGAGTACTCGCGGTCAGTTGTACCGATAATGGTGAAGCGTTCCAGGTACGGAATGGCGAACACGATTCGCTGATCTTCGTTCTGCAGAATGAACGCGTTTTCGCCTTCATACAGCTTCGGCACGATCAAGTGGCTGCCCTGAATCAAACGAATGCCGTACTGCGATTCGAGCTTGAGGTCTTCACGAATGAACTTGGCCACCCATGGACCGGCTGCGTTGACCAGCGCTTTGGCGCGAATGGAAAACAGGCTGCCGTCCGCACGTTCCATGTTCATGTGCCACACGCCGCCGCTGCGACGGGCGCCCAGGCAGCGGGTCTGGGTATGAATGTGCGCGCCTTTTTCACGGGCGGCCATGGCGTTGAGGACCACCAGGCGAGCATCGTCAACCCAGCAATCGGAGTACTCGAAGCCCTTGGTGATCGAGCTGTTCAGTGGACTGTTGGCGCCAAAGCGAATGGTCTTTGATGCTGCCAGCTTCTCGCGTTTGCCAAGGTGGTCATACAGGAACAGCCCGGCGCGGATCATCCACGCAGGGCGCAGGTGCGGGCGGTGAGGCAATACGAAGCGCATTGGCTTGACGATGTGCGGCGCTTTTTCCAGCAGCACTTCGCGTTCGGCCAGCGCTTCGCGAACCAGACGGAATTCGTAGTGTTCCAGGTAACGCAGCCCACCGTGGATCAGCTTGCTGCTGGCTGACGAGGTGTGGCTGGCGAGGTCATCCTTCTCGCAGAGAAAGACCGAGAGGCCCCGGCCCGATGCGTCTGCCGCGATACCGACACCATTGATGCCACCACCGATCACGGCAACGTCGTAGACCTCGGAAAGGGGTGGGGTCGGCAAACTGGACTGGGCCATCGGGGCCTCCTGAGTGTTCGATCGCGTTCGAATGCTGCGCTATGGGGAGGGCGAATTCGAACATTTATGTTCATTTCCGAAAATAGTAGCGCAATAAGGCGAACACAGCCACTCAGTATTTATTGAAAATACTGATGGGAGAGCGAGGAAAGGAACAAAAGTGAACATCGGAAGTGAAGCGAGCGCTGGAATCGCGCTCGCCCATGGATCGAGGGTTAAACCACTTCCAGCCGAATCTTGTTCTGCGTCAGCAGTTGCGCCAGTGCGGGCACAGGCGTCTGGTCAGTCACCAGGCAGTCGATCAGCGTGATCGGCCCCAGGCGAACCATCGCGTTACGGCCGAACTTGCTGGAGTCAGCAGCCAGAATCACCTGACGCGCGTTGGCGATGATCGCCTGGGAAACGCGCACTTCCTGATAATCGAAATCCAGCAGACTGCCGTCCTCGTCGATCCCGCTGATGCCCACAAGGGCGAAATCGACCTTGAACTGCGTGATGAAATCCACGCTCGCCTGACCGACCACGCCGCCATCCCGGCGCACATTGCCGCCTGCCAGCAGCACTTCGAAGTCATCCTTGCCGCTGAGAATCGACGCCACGTGCAGGTTGTTGGTGATGATCTTCAAGTGGTTGTGGTTGAGCAGCGCCCGGGCGATGGATTCGGTGGTGGTGCCGATGTTGATGAACAGCGACGCATGATCGGGTATCTGCGCAGCGATGGCCTCGGCGATGCGTTGCTTCTCATCACGCATCTGGTCGGCACGCATGGCATAGGCAGTGTTTTCGATGCTGGAGTCGTAGGCCGCGCCACCGTGGTAGCGACGCAGGAGGTTCATTTCCGCGAGCTGATTGATGTCGCGGCGAATGGTTTGTGGGGTCACGACGAACAGCTGCGCCATTTCCTCGATGCTGACGTAGCCGCGCTCACGGACCAGCTCGAGGATCTGCTGTTGACGGGGTGGCAGATTCATTTTTTATCCTTCGGGCACGGGCGCCCATGATGCCGCAGGCAGCCATTACCTGTCAGCCGGAAAAAATGCCTCCGCCGCTCCGTTCAGGATCGCGCTTATTCAGCTTCTTCGTGGGGTTCCCAGTCGCGCGTACGGTCCACCGCCTTGCGCCAGCCGGCGTACAGTTTTTCCTTCTCGGCGTCATCGCATTGCGGCTCGAACTTGCGCTCGATGACCGCCTTGCCCTTCAGCTCGTCCAGCCCGCTCCAGAACCCGATCGCGAGACCGGCCAGGTATGCCGCGCCCAGTGCGGTGGTTTCGCGCATTTTCGGGCGCTCCACCGGCGTGCCGAGAATGTCGGCCTGGAACTGCATGAGGAAGTTGTTTGCCACTGCGCCGCCGTCAACGCGAAGAGCCTTGAGCGGCTCGCCAGCGTCCTGTTGCATGGCGTCGAGCACGTCGCGAGTCTGGTAGGCGATGGATTCCAGTGCCGCACGAATGATGTGATCGACCTTGACGCCACGGGTCAGGCCGAACAAGGCGCCCCGTGCATACGGGTCCCAGTAGGGCGCGCCCAGGCCGGTGAACGCAGGCACCAGATAAACGCCATTGCTGTTCTTCACTTTGGTGGCGAAGTATTCGGTGTCCATGGAATCGTTCACGATCTTCAGCTCGTCGCGCAGCCACTGCACGGTGGAGCCGCCGTTGAATACAGCACCCTCCAGCGCATACGCCACTTCGCCGCGCGGACCGCAGCCGATGGTGGTCAACAGGCCGTGATTGGATTTCACGGCTTTCTTGCCCGTGTTCATCAGCAGGAAGCAGCCGGTGCCGTAGGTGTTCTTCGCCTGACCCGGCTCGACACACATCTGGCCGAACAACGCTGATTGCTGATCGCCGGCGATCCCGGCGATGGGGATGCCGCTTTTGCTGTGGCCGTAGACTTCGGACGATGACTTGACCTCCGGCAACATCTCCCGGGGCACGTCGAGGACGTCGAGCATGCGCTGATCCCACTCCAGCGTATGGATGTTGAACATCATCGTGCGCGAGGCGTTGGTGTAGTCGGTGACGTGCACCTTGCCGCCGGTAAATTTCCAGATCAGCCAGCTATCGACAGTGCCGAAGAGCAGCTCGCCACGGCGGGCGCGCTCGCGGCTGCCCTCAACGTGGTCAAGAATCCACTTCAGCTTGCTGCCGGAAAAGTACGGGTCGATGACCAGACCGGTGGTGTCGCGGATGTAGTCTTCCAGACCGTCGCGCTTGAGCTGCTGGCAGATCTCGGTGCTGCGGCGGCATTGCCAGACCACGGCGTTGTAAATCGGCCGGCCGGTGTCTTTCTCCCAGACCACCGTGGTTTCGCGCTGGTTGGTGATACCGATCGCGGCGATCTGGTTGTGGTGCAGGTTGGCCTGGGCCAGCACCTTGGTCATGCACGCAGTCTGGGTCGCGAAGATTTCCATCGGATCGTGCTCGACCCAACCAGGCTGGGGATAATGCTGAACGAACTCGCTCTGGGCGCTGCTCACCACGTTGGCGTCACGGTCAAAAATGATGGCGCGGGAACTGGTGGTGCCTTGATCCAGAGCGATGATGTAATTCTTATTTTCGGTGTCGGTCATGGTGAATGCCTGTGATGAAACGAGATTCCGGAAACTGCCGTCCGTTTTGTTGCCTGTGCCAAGTGCCTTTGCGCACTGAATACCGGGATGGCGTCAAGGAAGCAAGCGGGATATTCGTATTCGAAAAAATATAGACGTAAACGAACCTTGTCAAAGGTCGAAAGCGAACCTTATCGATGAAAGTTTCCAGTCGCCGATATTAGTGGATAAGTCCTGCGCAAACGCAGGCATTTCGATAACCGATGGCCTAAAGTATCGGCAGCAAACAAGAAAGTGTCTGGCTGTCTGGAGCACTGCATGACCCCTGCATTGGATTTACTGAAAAAGGTTCGCGCCGAACATCGCGTGCACAGTTACGAGCACGATCCCAAAGCCGCCTCCTATGGCCTGGAAGCGGCAGAAAAACTGGATCTGGCCCCCGCTCAGGTGTTCAAGACCCTGCTGGCCAGCACCGAAAAAGGCGAGCTGCTGGTCGCGGTGGTCCCCGTCGTGGGCTCGCTGGACCTGAAAGCGCTGGCCCATGCCGCAGGCGCAAAAAAAGCAGAGATGGCTGACCCCGCCGCCGCCCAGCGTGCCACCGGTTATCTCCTGGGCGGGATCAGCCCGCTGGGACAGAAGAAAAGGCTGCGCACCTTCATTGATGAGTCCGCTCAACCCTTCGCGACGATTTTTGTCAGCGCGGGTCGACGCGGGCTTGAAGTCGAGCTGCCCGCCGCCGTACTTGCACAACACACCGGTGCCTCCTTTGCCCGGATTGGCCGGGAATGATTCGCCAGGTTCGTCAGAAATGCCTGACCCTTTCATGCGGTGATGCTGGCCGCAGATCCGCAGCGCCCGAACCGGGTCGCCGCATTTCTTTACACGGGGATGCCTTCCATGCAGCTTGAATTCCATCAGGTCGATGCTTTCACCGACCGCCCGTTCTCAGGCAACCCGGCAATGGTCTACCGCCTGGACGCCTGGCTTTCCGATCAATTGATGCAGCAGATTGCTTCCGAGCACAATTTGTCGGAGACCGCCTTTCTGGTCCGTGAAGCCCCGGCCTGGCACATCCGCTGGTTCACCCCGACCCATGAAGTGCCGCTCTGCGGGCATGCGACCCTCGCCAGCGCCTTCGTGCTGTTCGAGAAGTACGGCGAGAAGGCCGAAGTGATTCACTTCACCGGTAAATCCGGGCCGCTGAGCGTGAGCCGTGAAAGTCATCGGCTGGTCCTGGACTTTCCGTCGATGCCGCCCGCCGAACAGGGGGTGACGTTGGATATCGAGCGGGCTCTCGGCACCGCCGTCGTCGACGTGCTGAGTGCTGCGGAATTGCTCGTGGTGCTGGAATCCGAGCAGGCGGTTCGCGACTGCAAACCCGACTTTGCCGCCCTCGCGCGGTTGCCATGGCCGGGTGTGATCGTGACTGCCAAGGGTGACGGCGAACGCTACGATTTTGTCTCGCGCTACTTCGCGCCGGGCATCGGCATCAATGAAGACCCGGTCACGGGCTCGACCCACTGCAGCCTGATTCCCTACTGGTCGGCGCGCCTGAACAAGTTCAGCCTGACGGGTTATCAGGCATCGGCGCGGGGAGGGGAGCTGTTCTGCCGGCTGGAGGGTGACCGAGTGAAGATTGGCGGGCACGCGACGCTGGTGGCCAGCGGCGCGTTGATACTTGGATAGTTGATGCGGGGCTGAAGGTGCCTGATCGAGAATGACAGGCCTTCAGATCGCGACGTCTCGATGCACCGGCACGCTGCCCGAGGTTGGAAACAGCACCAGATGCTCGGCCGAGACTTCGAAGCCGACCTGATCCCCGGCGCGCAGATCCACGTGGCTGGGAAACAACGCCTCCAGCTGCGTGCCGGTCGGCAGTTGCAGGCGATACAAAGTGGCCGCGCCCTGAAACGTCAGGCTCGCAACGCGGGCCTTGATCGGGCTGTCGGGCGCATGAATGAGGTCGTCAGGGCGCAGCAACACATCCATCGGGGTGCCGCGCGCGCCGGCGTAGGCACGATTGCCCCGCAGCACGCCCAATTCGGTCTGCACTGACTCGGCATCGATCAAGTGCCCGCGAATGAAATAACCCTGTCCGACGAAACTGGCGACATAAGGCGTCGCCGGCTCGTGATAGAGGTTGTAGGGCGTGTCCCATTGTTCCAGCCGACCGTCCTTGAAAACGCCGACATGGTCGCTCACGGCAAAGGCTTCTTCCTGATCGTGGGTCACCAGAATCGCGCTGGTGCCACGGGCCTTGAGAATGTCGCGCACCTCGTGGCTCAGGCGCCGACGCAACTCGCCATCCAGGTTTGAAAACGGCTCATCCAGCAGCAACAACTGCGGCTCCGGCGCGAGTGCGCGGGCCAGCGCCACACGTTGCTGCTGTCCTCCGGAAAGTTCGTGAGGGTGACGCGCGCCCAGTGCGCCCAGGTTAACCAGCTCCAGCATCTCCTGAACCACCTGCTTCTGGCGCGGATGGTTGCGGATGCCGAAGGCGATGTTGTCGGCGACCGTGAGGTGCGGAAACAGCGCGTAGTCCTGAAACACCATGCCGATGCGGCGCTTCTCCGGGGCCAGGGTAAAACCGGCCCGTGAAATGACCTCGCCGGCCAGCGTGATCTCGCCTTCGTGTACCGGCTCGAAACCGGCGATGGCGCGCAGGGTGGTGGTCTTGCCGCAGCCGGACGAACCCAGCAGGCACCCGATGTCGCCGGCATTCAGGTGCAGATTGAGGTTCTGCACCACCCGTTGGTCCTGATAACCGCAGGCGAGGTTATGCAGGGTCAGCAGCAGGGGCTGGCTCATGGGGCAGTAAAGGCCGGCGCCACGAGGAATTCAAGCAGGGCTTTCTGCGCATGCAGCCGGTTCTCGGCCTGATCCCACGCCACCGAACGCGGGTCATCCAGCAAGTCTTCGCTGATCTCTTCGCCACGGTGCGCTGGCAGGCAGTGCATGAAAATCACGTCTTCAGCCGCGCGGTCGAGCATTTCGCGGGTGACCTGGAAAGGCTTGAACAGGGCCAGACGCTTGGCGGCTTCCTCTTCCTGCCCCATCGACGTCCAGACATCGGTGGAGACCAGATGCGCACCTTTCACCGCTTCGTGGGGGGCACGAGTCAGGGTCACGCGATCACCCGCCAGGGCCAGGAAATGCGCACTGGGTTCGTAGCCTTCCGGACAGGCGACACGCAGCTGAAAGTCGAACTGAATCGCTGCTTCTATATAGCTGTTGCACATGTTGTTGCCATCGCCGATCCACGCGACCGTTTTGCCCTGGATGGAGCCGCGATGCTCGAGGAATGTTTGCATGTCGGCCAGCAACTGGCAGGGATGAAGGTCATCGGACAGGCCGTTGATGACCGGCACGCGGGAATGGGCGGCGAATTCGGTGAGGTTGTTATGGGCAAAGGTCCGGATCATCACGGCATCGACCATCCGCGACATGACCCGGGCGCCATCGGCAATCGGCTCGCCACGGCCCAGTTGGGTGTCCCGAGGAGAGAGGAAGATGGCCTGGCCGCCCAGCTGGATCATCCCGGCTTCGAACGAGACACGGGTCCGCGTCGAGGATTTCTCGAAGATCATCGCCAGGATGCGGCCCTTTAAAGGCTCGAAGAGCACGCCTCGATTTCGCAGGTCCTTCAGCTCAACGCCGCGACGAATCACCCCGACCAGCTCAGCGGGGGTGTAGTCCATCATCGAGAGAAAGTGCCTTGGGCTCATCATTAACTACCTTGTCTGCAACAGACCGCAGATCCTCAAAGCCGGGTTTTTTTCGGAAAAACGGCCGAGACCTGCGGCGAAAGCCGCACGGGGCGACGAATAGGGAAGGCGCGAGGGTATAAGAAAATGTCGCCTGATGCCAAGGCCCGCCGTGACGGAAAGTCGTCGTCGGACGTTCGGTAGCCTGAAAGCGGCGTTCGCAGGACGCTTTTCATGTAACGAAGTGCTACAGTCATGTTTCTGCGCAGGCCTTTCGCCATCGCATTAGTCCTGATCAGATCGCTCGCATGTGACACCCTTTGGCGTCGCTGCGATTACTGCCTGATCCGTAACAGTCGCAAACCACTGTGCAGCCTTATGCGACATGCTTCACGCTGCGGAAACCCGGACGTTTCCTAAACCATCGGCGTGGGTTATAAAGGCCGCTTATGTCCTCCAAAGAGGTGGGGAATGGATTCAAAAGAGCAACAACTGACGGAACTGCTCGGGCTCACGGCTCGAACCCTTACGCACCTCACGGCGTCCATGACGTCGATGTCGTTCGAACTGATGCGCAGCGAAGACGAGGTCACACGTTCTGCAGGGCGTCGGATGATCGATCGCATGGCAACCATCAGCGCCGGACTCGACGAGCACTGGCGGCTGATCGGCGAACTCACCGGCATCCAGGTGTCTCAGGAGCAGATCGAAACGGTTCATGAGGTGCAGATGCAGCGCAAGGTGGTCACGCCCATCGGTGGCGCTGCTTCCTGAGTGACGCTTCCTTCATCGGGTGAGCTATCGGCTCGCCTGATGCAGCCCGATTCACGGCACTGACGTTTCTGGCGCATCGCCCGGACAGGTCCCATAGTTTTGTATCCGCGATCGGCTTGATCGCCCTATAAAAACTCGAGACTGGCGATGACCAAGACTCTCCACCACCGTGCCTGTCACCTGTGCGAGGCGATTTGCGGCCTCACCCTCGAAACCACCCTGCAGGACGACGCCACCACCCTGATCACCTCGATCAAGGGTGATGCGCAGGACACCTTCAGTCGCGGGCACATCTGCCCCAAAGCCGTCGCGCTGCAAGATATCCAGAATGACCCCGATCGCCTCCGGCAGCCCATGCAGCGCATTGGCAACGACTGGCAGCCGATCGAGTGGCAGGTGGCGTTTGATCTGATCGCCGAGCGCCTGGCCGATATTCAGGCGCGCCATGGTCAGAACGCGGTGGCGGTGTATCAGGGCAACCCCAGCGTGCATAACTATGGGCTGATGACCCACAGCAATTATTTTCTAGGGCTGCTGAAAACCCGCAATCGTTATTCCGCAACGTCTGTAGACCAGCTTCCCCATCACCTGACCAGTCATTTGATGTACGGCCACGGCCTGCTGCTGCCCATCGCCGACATTGACCACACCGATTTCATGCTCATCCTCGGCGGCAATCCGCTGGCGTCCAACGGCAGCATCATGACCGTGCCCGACGTCGAGAAGCGCCTCAAGGCGATTCAGGCCCGTGGCGGCAAAGTCGTCGTGGTCGATCCGCGACGCAGTGAAACCGCCGCGATCGCCGATCAGCACCTGTTCATCCGTCCCGGCGGCGACGCGGCGTTTCTGTTCGGCGTGCTGCACACCCTGTTTGCCGAAGGCCTGACCCGTGAAAGCCACCTTGCCGTTGATGGCCTGGAGGAGGTCCGCGCGGCGGTCAGCGAGATGAACGCCGACGCGATGAGCCCTCGATGCGGGGTGCCGGCCGAGCAGATCAGGCAGCTCGCGCGGGACTTCGCCGCCGCCGAAAGTGCGGTGTGTTATGGGCGTATGGGTATTTCCACTCAGGCGTTCGGCACGCTCTGCCACTGGCTCGTGCAACTGATCAATCTGGTCACCGGCAATCTCGACCGTGCAGGCGGTGCGCTGTGCACCGAGCCCGCGCTGGATCTGGTGGCGTCGACCTCCGGCGGCAGCTTCAATCGCTGGCAGAGCCGCGTCTCGCAACTGCCCGAGTACGGCGGCGAGCTGCCGGTTTCTGCACTGGCCGAGGAAATGCTGACCCCTGGAGAAGGGCAGATCAAGGCGCTGGTTACGGTCGCGGGCAACCCGGTGTTGTCGACACCCAACGGCTGTCAGCTCGACACCGCGCTTGAAGGGCTGGAATTCATGGTCAGCGTCGATTTGTACATCAACGAAACCACGCGGCACGCAGACCTCATCCTGCCATCGACGTCCGCGCTGGAAAACGACCACTACGACACCACGTTCAACATGTTCGCCGTGCGCAACGTCACCCGCTTCAACCGCGCGATCCTGGCCAAGCCCGAAGGCGCGCTGCACGACTGGGAAATCTTCGTCGGCCTCGCGCAGGCGTTCGCATTGAAAACCGGCCGCGAGCTAAAACCGACGATGCCGCCGGCGCAGATGGTCGATCGCGGTCTGCGCGCCGGGCTGTATGGTGATGCCTCGCCGTTTAAGTTGTCCCTGGAAACACTGGCGCAGTATCCCCACGGCCTCGACCTCGGCCCGCTCAAGCCCAACCTCGCTGCGCGCCTCAAAACGGTCAATCAGCGCGTGCAGGCCGCGCCGCCGGTGATCCTTGCCGATCTTGCTCGCTTCGCCGCGCAGCCGGCTCCGCACGCCGATGGCCTCATGCTCATCGGTCGGCGCCATGTGCGCAGCAATAATTCATGGATGCACAATTACCATCGTCTGGTGAAAGGCAAGCCGCGGCATCAGTTGCTGATGCACCCCGACGACTTGCTCAGCCGAGGGTTGGTAGACGGACAGCGGGTCAGGGTCAGCTCTCGGGTCGGCGTGATCGAGGTCGAGGTCATGGGCAGCGCCGACATGATGCCCGGGGTCGTCAGCCTGCCCCATGGCTGGGGCCATGGTCGTCCGGGCGTGAAAATGGACATCGCGGCAGCACAGCCAGGTGAAAGCGCGAATGACCTGACTGACGAGCGGGCGCTGGACGGAGTTTCCGGTAACGCCGTGCTGAACGGGGTGCCGGTTACGGTTGCGGCGGCATGACGGTCATCGGGGCGATCAAGGCCAAGACCGAGCGTTATGCTCGGGAATCGTTTAGAATGCGCCACCGTGTCGACACATACAGTCGTAAAGTTTAGCCGAGGTGCTCCATGGATATTATCGAAACGATCAAAGATCAGATTGCCAGCAACACCGTTCTGCTTTACATGAAAGGCGCTCCGAATGCCCCGCAGTGCGGTTTCTCGGCCAAGGCTTCTCAGGCACTGATGGCGTGTGGCGAAAAGTTCGCGTACGTCGATATCCTGCAGAACCCTGAAATCCGCGCCAATCTGCCGAAGTACGCCAACTGGCCAACTTTCCCGCAGCTGTGGGTCGGTGGTGAACTGGTCGGCGGTAGCGACATCATCACTGAAATGCAGGCCGACGGTTCGCTGCAGAAACTGGTGAAAGACGCTGTTGCGAAGAACGCTACTGCCTGATTTCGGCAGTCGCAAAAAAGCCCCGCTCTCTGCCAAGACGCGGGGCTTTTTATTGGGCGATGCTTTAAGACGATGTCCGGGACTGGAATCAGTCCTCTTCGCCCATCTGCGATTGCAGGTAGTTTTCGATGCCGACCTTGTCGATCAGGCCCAGCTGGGTTTCCAGCCAGTCGATGTGCTCTTCTTCCGATTCCAGAATGTCTTCCAGCATCTCGCGGCTGCCAAAGTCGCCAACGGTTTCGCAGTGCGCGATGGCTGCTTTCAAGTCGGCGTGGCCCTTGCGCTCGATGCGCAGGTCACACTCAAGCATTTCCTTGGTGTGCTCGCCGATCAGGATCTTGCCGAGGTCCTGCAGGTTTGGCAGGCCTTCCAGGAACAGGATGCGCTTGATCAGCTTGTCAGCGTGTTTCATCTCGTCGATGGATTCGTGGTACTCGTGTTTGCCCAGCTTGTTCAGGCCCCAGTCTTCGTACATGCGCGCATGCAGGAAGTACTGATTGATCGCGACCAGCTCGTTACCGAGGATCTTGTTGAGATGCTGGATGACTGTGATGTCGCCTTTCATGATCGGGTCCTGTCGAAGGTATAGGTAATACAGGCGGCAAGTCTGAGCCCCCTCTATAACTCTGTCAAACCTAAGTTATTGAATAATAAGTGAAAATAAATAGGAATAAGAATGTTTGTGTTCCGCATCTTGTTGCTAAGCGATTGAATTAAAGGCATAAAAAAACCGGACAGTGTCCGGTTTTGTTTGAAATCGGTAATTCAGGCAGCTGAAAATTCTGCGGGGTAGGCAAGGGCGGCATGACTGGTTTGCAGCTCGGTCAGGGTTTCACGCACCACTTCCTTCGCCAGGCAGGCACATTTGCCGCATTTGCTGGCGACACCCAGGGTCTCGCGGACGTCACGATAACTGCAGCATCCTTCCATGATTGCTTCACGGATTTGTCCGTCGGTAACACCTTGGCAGAGGCAGACATACATATAAGAAACCGTCGCTGAGTGATTGGCTCAATGCGAGGGATACTAATGTTAATGAGAATGCTTGTCAAAACTACTCAGCCTTCTGGATGTGACCTCCGATGAGTGGTCAGCTGGGTCCCAATGCTGACTCCCCGTACGCAGAGATGCATAGATAGGTCCTGCCTAACGGCAGAACGTTTCGCCTTCGGCGAGTTACTTGGAAAAAGCACCCCAAGTAACCAAGGGTGCTTGCTCCTGGTTGGGCCCGACTTCGTCGAGTTCCTTCACTCCGGTCTCGCTCCGTGGGCCCGCGCCGAACGGACATCCATGTCCTGACGGCGCTCTCGCGGCATCCATGCCGCTCGGCCCACTCCGCGAGACCTGCGTTCAGCCTGCACCCAAGTCGCG